>NZ_CALJ01000071.1 GCF_000308315.1 Legionella tunisiensis
ATGCCCTGATTTTCTGCGCTTCGCTGCTCACATACTAATGTGTATGCTCCGCTGCGATGCTCGAACATCAGGGCATAAGCACTCAAGCTAGCGAAATGTAGCTAGTCCTTCCTTATTTCTACTATTTTGGTGTTTATAGTTTAATTTTCTGCACTTCGCTGCTCACATATAATAGTTGGCTGTCCATTGTTCCCAGTTTATAGGCATGGTATAAAATTCTCTCTGTTTGTTACGCTCTAATCTACAACAAGGGGGATTTATAAATGTCACAAAAATTTAATGAGGTTACTAAAGGAATTAGTACACAATTGGCTAAAATGCGTAAGGAAATGCCAGAAGTGATGGCAGGATTTTCTTCGTTGGCACAGGCCGCGACAAAAGATGGGGTTTTGGATAAAAAGACGAAAGAACTAATTGCAATGGCTTTGGCAGTTGCTAATCACTGTCCTGGATGTATAGGTTTTCATTCCCAAGCGTTAGTGAAATTGCAAACGACTCGTGAAGAATTGCTGGAAACTTTAGGAATGGCAGTTTATATGGGTGGCGGCCCATCATTAATGTACGCTGCTGAAGCATTAGAAGCATTTGAGGAGTTTAGTAGCTAATCAGTCACCGGCTTTTAGTGTGGAGGGCCGGCATTTTAAAAGAAAGAAGAAACTAGTTGTAGAGTGCTGGTTACTTCTTCTTTGATTAAAGAACCGTTAAGCAATAACGCTGCGCCTAGCAGCGTTATTGAGATACTGACTGCAAGAATGGACAGGTTTGCAGGTAAGCATAAGGGTAGGAGCACCGCCGCCAGAATTAAGCTACCGGCTTCAATGTGTTGCAAGGAGGGTGAGTAATGGGTGTTAGCGGGGACTTTTGTATTGCCTGTTACGCTGCTCCTCCGTTCAGGTACTAATGGCTGAAAAAAGCTCGGCGTTTCTTTCTTTTTTCTATGAGCTCACTTAACTCCGTACCCAGATTAGAAGTTTGCTGTTTGTATACCTTACCAGAGGCCGCAAGAGAAGCTAAATTGGCCAGGGCATGTAGCCAACAGATTTTTATTCCCATAGGCTGTTGTCCACCGGCTATAAAGGTAATGTTAAGCCGGTGTGATAAAGAGTATTTAGTAATATCTCTTTGGGCGGTAATGCCCTGACTTTTGCTATCAATACGGGAGTCAGTGGCGATTATTCTTATAACGTTACCTTCATGATCTGTTTCAGCAAACAAGGCATGCCAATGCGCTGCGTCACGGGTAGCATAATGACGCATATGGCAGATTTTTACATTCGGTCTGTTTTTATATAGAGCTAATTGTCCAATAAAAACATCTTCTTGGTGGACCTCTAATTCAGCTAGCGATTCATCAAAAGAATCGGCACTAAAGACAATGCTGGCTGGAGGTGTTTCAGGGGGTGACAGTGCTGTAACAAGTTTGTTAAATAGTCCTTCCAAGGCTGTGGCCACAGTCATTCTGGAGTCTGGGAATTTCTCCATAAAGCCTAGCTCTCGTCGTATTTTTATGAAGGGCAACAAAGGATTCATTATATTCTCACATTTAAATTATCCCAATTTAATATTCCTTTGCAGAGTGAGATTACAGGGCTTAATGAGCCAAGAGCTCACTCATGTGCTGCATTTGATTATCATGAGCAGTTTGAGCAGGGCAAGGGTAATTTTTAGTAACTCCTAACCAGGCTACTTGCGAAACGGTCATTTTATCTTTATCACTTTGCTGACTAGAGATTTCACGATACGTTTGCAGAATAATACCATTAAGGGTAATTGCATTTAAACTTGTTCCAGGAGGAAGACAAAACAATGCTCTACCATGGCTTTTCGCTGCCTCGTTAGCTTGAATCAAGGTTTCAGCAATACTTTCATTGGCAATAATGAGCACATTACGTGCGGATCTCGCCCAGGCCTGAGCTTGTGGATCAGCTTTCATCTCCATTTGCGGGATGTTATTAGAGATATTCATGTAATGGTCCATTGTGTCAGCCTGGAGGCAGAAAGAGCAGACAAAAAAGAAAGACAAGCTAAAAGACGCATGATTATTTCCCTGACAGAGGTTTAGGCCATTGTATCCAGTAAGTAATAATGTTGTGGAGTAGATTTACAAATAAAAAAGCCACATTCGATGAATGTACTGATTCCGTTAGCAAGAATCAAGAGCAGAAAAATGCTCATTAGTAGATTAAGCCAGCGGCTAGAGCTGGGGGGCGGGTTGTCTTTGTAAAATCCTCGTTCAAATAATTGAGCAATAGCAATCACACCAATAATGACAACGAAACCAATCGCAGACCAGGTGTAGAGATACAAACCAAGCAAGGGAGAGCCATAACCTAAATCACCCGGTGCAACATGGATAAAAATTTGCCGTAAAGCAATGCCAAGCCCTAGAAGCGATGTTAATGTCATTAATCCATAATGGGTAATTTTAATACCGGCTTTGAGATTCATGCACAAACAAAGGCCAATACCAATAAAACAAGCTCTTTGTAATAGGCAAAGTGGACAAGGTAAGTCATGTCTGTATAGCTGATCGTAAAAAGCGAACAGTAAAATGACACAGACTAGGATAAGCCCACAACTGTTGCCCCATCGATGAATTTTATTTTGACTAATCATAGATGCACCAGATGGCTGTGATAGTTAAACCAAAAGGTGGTTAATAATAAACACACCAGAAATTGTAGTTTTACAAAGCGATTGGGTTTAAAAACGATTTGTAACCCAACAACCAAATAACAAAGATACAATAAAGTCATCATAATGGTTATGGAGAGTGAGTAAATAGGCTCTTAGTATACCTAAGGTTAATAAACAATCCCTAGTCTTAATTAAAATCAATTCTCTGGTTAGATTTGCTAACCAGAGGAGGAAAAGTCTGGCATTAATTTTAAGTACGATTGTTTCATTTACTGATATAAATATTTTTCATATAGGCTAGAAAACCATCTTTATTCACCGGCGATTGTGTTAGTCCTATATATTTGTCGGGACGAATCAACAAAGCGGTAGTTTGTTGGATAGCAAACTGTTGATGTACTTCCTGGTTGTCATCGATTAATACCGAGTCCAGATCAATTGCCTTATTGTCTGAATCGGCTAGCACTAGGTGAACTTTGATGATTTCCTTAAACTGCTGACTTATAAAAACTGCTGTTTCAAGTAAAGCAGGGAATTGCTGTTTATTTTGCCCAGCGAACAAGAATAAATGATGCATAGTTCCCTGGGTCATTTGATGCAATTGCTTTTTCTCTTTGTTGTGTCTATCAGTTAAGTAAAAATTTGGGGTGAATTGACCGATTTTAAATTGGGTGGGCATACCCAGCGTCTTTACGATAGGGCTGTCAGCGTAAGAAATAGTTAATTCAGCCATATCTCTTGTAAAGGCTCTCTTAACGAACTTGAAAGAGGTAATAAGACGAATGAACGTATTACGTAGATAGATCAGTACAGGATTAGTGATAGTAATTAGCTTGGTCATAAGGTCTGTTTTTTCAACACGCCTTTGCCAATAGGATAACGCTCTTTATGGTAGCTATCTAATAAGCTGTCTTGTGCTAATCCTTTTTGCACTAATGTTAATTTCCAAATTAAATTATAAATATCTTGTATACCCGTATTAAGGCCTTGCCCTCCCATAGGGCTATGAATATGCGCTGCATCACCAGCAAAAAATAGTCGCCCATAGCGGTATTGCTGGATTTGCCGATGATGAATACCGAATTGGGTGAGCCAAATTGGATCAGATAACGTGGCATTTTCAGCGCTACGTTGTTTAAATGCTTGCTCTATATCTTGTATAGTGGGGGTGGCATCTATTGAGGAGCCCTCTGGTGCTACCAAGACAAGTCGATAACGTTTCTCCCCCATTGGAAATGCGGCCATAGGGCCATGATGACTGACAAAGATAGCCATTTTGTTCTTTGGCAAATTCCAATCGATATGAAGATCAGCAAGCCACCAAACTTCTTTGTAAGTGGCGCCAAGAAAATCGGCATTAACCAAATGCCTCAATGTACTATGAGAACCATCACAGGCAATAATCCAGGCTGCATTAACCTGTTCGCTGCTACCATCAGCTCGTTTTAAGGTGGCGATGGTATGATTGGCGGCTTGCTCAATTCCAGTTAATTCTGTTTGCCATTCAACCTGTAATCCTTTCGTAACCAGTCCTGCGTGTAATATTCTTTCCGTTTTATCCTGAGGCAAGTCGACAAGATAATGGCGATCCCCTTCTACGAGGGAGAAGTCAACATCCACTAATAGTTTTTCATGGGCTTTAAGTAACGCCCCTTCGACTTTTAGGCCCTGGGCTAGAATCTCATCAATAAAACCACAATCCTCCAGGACATCCAGAGTACGGATGTGGATCCCCAATGCTTTGGATTTATCACTTAATTCCGCTTTTTTATCGATAATTCGACAAGGTATACCATGCCGAGTTAATTCATTAGCGCAAAACAAACCAACAGGTCCTGCACCAACTACCAATACATCCAATCTATTCTCAGCCATGATGCACTCCATTCATCTTAAGTTAACCCAAGGAGAAATCGGTATGTTTACATAATAGAGCGATTAGCACGTAAGTAAAACCTTTTTCACTCCGAAGGCTCCTTAGCAATAAAATTGAAAAGAATACGTGGGTTAGTAGGATCATAGGCCACTTCTTTTACAGTTTCACTAAATTGGTTTTTACTAAATTCAATAATCGTTCTGCGCCAGAAATTTAATCCTCGTTCATTTTGAGGAATAACTGCTACCTCCCAGGCTCCTGCAAATTGCTGCCATACCTGTTTGGCAACCTGCTGACCTACTCCCTGGCGTTGAAATTTAGCAGTTACAAAAAATTCACCGACGTTCCAATCAATATTTGGAGTTGTAGCAATTTTGTTAATCAAGACAAAACCGGCAAGTTCTTTCTCAACACGAATGAGAAAAGGATAGCGTTCTTTTTCGGTAAAGTATTTTTACAATCATAACACTCATAAAGCCCATTCTCAGGACAATCCCAGCCTGGTAAAAATCCACAATATCTGGACATGTCATAGACATAAAATCGTGCCAGATTCTGTAGTCTTGGGTAGTCATGTAAATTGGCGGCAACAAGATGAATCTTTGTTTCTGGTATTTTTAGCATGCGCATACGCCTCTTTTATAAATATCTGCTCTACATTAGATTTCTTCGGAAACTCTACTACAGAGGGGAATTGCTTCGTCGATACGGTGCTCGAATTTTTATGTACTTCACGTACGCTCTGGTTCTTCGCTCCGTGTCTCCTTACACTGAGTTTCCGGATAAATTGACACAATTGGTTGCTTAATGACAATGCCATTTCATCCCGTGCATGATGGAATACACTTCATTATCACCAATGATTAAGTGATCCAGCAAGCGAGCATCGATTAATTCCAGAGCATGGCGTAGACGTTCGGTAACTTCTCTATCTTGCAGACTGGCATCGGATAAACCAGATGGGTGATTATGAGCCAGGATTAACGCTGCAGCATTAAGTTTAAGTATTCGCTCAACAATGGGGCGAAAATGAATAGTTGCTGTGTTGATTGTACCCGTAAATAATTCTTCGTAAGCAAGGATTCGGTGCTGATTATCTAAAAACAAAGCGACGAAGATTTCATTTTTTTATCGCGTAATTGCCGTTTCAAATAAGTGTAGGTTTGATAGGAGTCAGTCACCGAAGTATTTTTTGTAAACTGATAAAATCACTACGCCGACATATTTCCTGGATTGCCTGCAACTGCAGGTAACGTACCAGCCCCAGACCTTGGATTTGTTTAAAACTATGCTGATCGGCATTGAGTATTGCACGTAAATCGCCGAGATGATGAATTAAGTCAAACGCGAGTTGCAAGCAGTTTTTTTGCTATTACCTGAACTGATAAAAACAGCCAGTAATTCAGCATCGGAAAGGTTTTTAGCCCCTTGAGTCAGTAGTTTTTCACGCAAGCGCAATGGCTGTGCCGGTTGAGAACCAGTCATTATTATTCCTTTATGGCGAGGTTTGTGGTTTGATCGCAGATATTCTGATCAAAAAATAAAAGCCATGCAAGATTTTGCCAATAAAAAATTGTTCTTGGGATTTGCGGCGGTATTGCTGCTTATAAATCAGCCTATCTCGTACGTGAATTGAGCCGCTTGGGGGCAGAGATTCGTGTAGTTATGACAGAATCTGCGCAGCAGTTTATAACGCCACTAACCTTGCAGGCTTTAAGCGGGAATGATGTTCGTGTTGATTTATTTGATCAGCAAGCGGAACGCGCTATGGGGCATATTGAGTTAGCTCGTTGGGCTGATTACCTGGTAATTGCACCTGCTTCCGCCAATTGTTTGGCGAAGATGGCAAACGGTCTTGCTGATGATTTATTAACCACGTTGTATTTGGTTGCAGAAACGCCGGTTATTGTTTGTCCAGCGATGAATAAAAGCATGTGGTTACACCCTGCTACACAAGCTAATTGTGAACTATTAGTTCAACGTGGCGTTATTTTGGTTGGTCCTGAAGAAGGTTCACAGGCCTGTGGCGAGCAAGGATTTGGGCGTTTGAGTGAAATAGATAATATTATCAATGCATTACGTTTAAAGCAGGTGAGTCAACTATTACAAGGAAAAAAGTATTGATTACAGCTGGTCCTACGCGTGAAGCAATTGATCCGGTGCGTTATGTCAGTAACCATAGCTCGGGGAAAATGGGTTATGCTCTTGCGCAAGCAGCCTATGTAGCGGGCGCACAGGTTACTTTAATCTCTGGCCCCACTTCGTTAGTACCGCCTTCTGGCGTGTTATGCGATTGCGTTAATTCTTCGCAAGCGATGTATGAGTCAGTCATGCAACATTTGGAAGAGGGGGTGATTTTTATTGCTACGGCGGCCGTAGCGGATTATGGTCTAAAGGCGCCAGCACAAGAGAAGATTAAAAAGCAGGATAAAAAAGAATTAATCCTTCATCTCAATGCTAATCCAGATATTCTTGCTGCAGTTGCAGCGAGTGGTAAGGCGTCCTACGTGGTAGGTTTTGCTGCTGAAACCACAGAGGTAATCAAGCATGCGAAAGACAAATTGCGTGCTAAAAAACTCGATATGATCATTGCGAATCAAGTTGGGAAGGGCTTAGGATTTGATAGTGACTCCAATCAGGTCACTGTGTTGACTGCAAAAGGACAAACTGAATTGCCATTGACCCATAAAACCAGACTTGCAGGGCAAATTATTGCAATTCTGGCAGCAAATCTTCAAAATGCTGGCATTAAAAATTAGGGGAATACCATGGAACAAGCCATTCAATTAAAAATTCTCGACCCACGTGTGGGCAACAGCATTCCATTACCCAGCTATGCAACCCCCGGTTCGGCAGGATTGGATTTGCGCGTTTGTATCGATGAGCCCCTGCAGATCGGGCCACAAGAAACGGTATTATTGCCAACAGGACTTGCTATTTATATTGCTGATCCCAAGTTAGCTGCGGTCATTTTACCGCGTTCAGGTTTGGGGCATAAACACGGCATTGTATTGGGTAATTTGGTTGGTTTGATTGATTCTGATTATCAAGGGGAGCTAAAAATTTCCTGTTGGAATCGTAATCAGGAACATTTCACAGTGAATCCAGGAGAGCGTATTGCCCAGCTGGTTTTTTACCGGTAGTGCGAGCTGCTTTCACAGTGGTTGATTCGTTTACGGAAAGTAGTCGTGGCCAAGGTGGTTTTGGTAGTTCCGGGAGACATTAATGACTTATAGTCAAAGGCAGGTTGAACGCTCTGTTTTCAGAGCCTACGATATTCGTGGTGTTATTGGTAATCAATTGGATGAAAATGCTTTTTACAGTATAGGTCGTGCAATTAGCTGCCGTTTGCATGCGTTGCAGCGCAGTAAAATTTTTGTAGCTCGCGATGGTCGTTTGACGAGTGCCAGTTTAGCGAATGCATTAAAAGAAGGCCTTCTGGCTAGCGGTATTACGGTAGTTGATTTAGGTGCAGTAGCGACACCAGTTATGTACTATGCAGCCTGTACGCATGAAGGTATAGATTGCGGCTTGATGGTGACAGGCAGCCATAATCCCTCAGATTACAATGGCATAAAAATGGTATTGGCTGGCAAAACGCTGGTGCAGTCTGATATTGATCAACTTTATGAATTGGTGGCAGCAGGTACGCACCAGGATGGTGTAGGTCAAGCAGAGTCGCTCGAGATTATGAACAATTATACAAATCGTATTCTTAGCGATATGAAACTTCAGCGTCGTTTAAAAGTAGTGGTCGATTGCGGTAATGGAATTGCTGGTCCAATTATTCCTCAGGTTATCGCGGCGCTAGGTTGCGAAGTGATTCCTTTGTATTGTGAAGTAGATGGTCGTTTTCCCAATCATCATCCAGATCCAACAATAGAGGCAAATTTAGTGGATCTCAAAGCAATGGTTGCGCAACATCAGGCAGATATCGGTTTAGCGTTTGATGGTGATGCAGATCGTTTGGGAGTAGTCAGTAATTTGGGTGAAGTCATTTGGCCCGATCGTTTGTTGATGCTTTATGCCCGTGATGTTTTAAGCCGTAATAAAGAGGCAACTATTGTTTATGATGTGAAATGTTCAAGTCATCTGGCTGGGGTAATTAGAGCAGCCGGTGGTATTGCAAAAATGTGTCCTACAGGGCATTCCATCGTGAAGGCGGTTATGAAAGAAGAGCAAGCTGCCTTGGCTGGTGAAATGAGTGGACATCTCTTCTTTAAAGATCGTTGGTATGGTTTTGATGATGCACTTTATAGTGCTTGTCGTTTATTAGAAATTATTAGTGCGAGTTCACAAACAGTAAGTGAGCAGTTTGATGCTATTCCTAACAGCGTTAATACCCCTGAAATAAAGATTCCCATTGCTGAAGAAGAGAAATTTGCTTTCATGCAACGCTTCAGTGAAGAAGCTAAGTTTCCTGAGGCTGAAGTGATTACTATTGATGGCTTACGGGTTGAGTTTGCCGATGGCTGGGGATTATTGCGTGCCTCTAATACGACGCCTTGTTTGGTAGCTCGTTTTGAAGCAAAAGATAAGGCGAGCCTTGAGCAAATTCAGACTTTATTCAAGACACAGTTACAACGGGTGAATAAGAATCTCGTCTTGTCGTTTTAATAGTTACCATGACTAGAGTACTGCGGTATTTACCGCAGTGTCTCTTAAAGTACACTCTGTTTCACAGTTCTTAAGGTTTCCTTAATTTTTCTCCGTTATTGTCGTCAAAAATTAATAACAATGGAGTAAGGAATGCCTTTTAATATAGAGTTACTCAAACGTTCTAATGATGTCTCAATTAAAGTTCAAGCTGTAAAAAATACTATAAATGTTTATTTTAGAGGACCACAGGAGGCTGCAAGCACAGCCAGAGAGAATTGGGTTCATTTAGAGGCCCATTTCATATCAACGATGCCTGGGTGCATTACTGAGTCAGTAAGAGGCCCGGATGCCCCGCATATTAAAAAAATCACACGAACGCAGAAGAGATTAAAATTATGCATTCTCACAGCGAGTTTACTTCTGAAATTACTCCAGAGCGTTTTTCTGCGTATTTGACTAGCATGTTTGTTCAACAGCAACAAAGCGATCATGATGGCGAAGAATACCAATTTTTGTGAGTAAAGCTGAAGTTGAGGATATCACTAAAAAGTTTGAAATTTATTATAGTGAATATAAAAATAGCAGCACAGAAGCAATTTATGAAAGGGAAACAAGACTAACCGCAGAAGAGCAATTAGCCTATGATGAGGCTGTAGAAGAAGAGCGAAGCTCAAGAGAGGTGATGGACTCATTAGTTAATTCCTTATTAATTGCTACAGTACTTTCTGGCCGTCATCCTTTTCATAGAGTTCCTGCACCTACCTCTGTGAATTTACCACCTAAAGAGGAATCTGAGGAAAGCGTTGATTGTGCTATTATGTAATGCGGTTGACAAAATTTAAGGTAATTTCTGCACGGCAAACAGCATCACAGATAACGCTTCTTGATGCTGTCGTCGGGCGATAACCTTTTCCTGATGAATGATCTGCAAGTCGAGTTGGCTACATAATTGGGTAATATAATCAACATGATGGCTAAAACGAGCACTTGCTTGCAATTGCCAGGGTTTATCCTCCGAGATTTCGATGGTAAAGATGAAATAACCTCCTGGCTTGAGTCGGTCAGCAATGGCAGTAAAAAAGTCATCAAGTTTGCCAAAATAAGGCAAGACATCAGCTGCAACGGCCAAGTCATAATGTTGCTTACTCTTTTTCAGGAAGGTTTCTAATTCTGCTTCTACCAGCTTATCGTAAATTCCTTTTCCTTGTGCTTGGGTTAGCATTTTGGCCGCAATATCAACACCTGTTAAATGCTCACTAATTTCGCGCAATACGACCCCTGTTAAACCGGTACCACAACCTAAATCAATTATTTCGTTTAATTTATAAAGGTTTAAATGATGGAGTAGTTGAGCGATTTGTTGGGGGATAGAGTAGTTTAGTTGGCCTTGCAAATGTTGATCGTAATACAAAGCGTAATTGTTGAATAAATTGGAAGCATATTCGGGACAAGTTGGCGGGTTTAATTCATCAGTAGCTAGGGCATGAAGCATGTGCTGACTGGCTTTATCGTCTGGATTAGCCGCAACGGCTCTTTCCAGCAAGGTACGAGCGTGTTCTTTATCTTCCAGTCGGATATAAATAGCGGCTAAATTGTTTAGAGCAGCAAAATGATCCGGCTTTAGTTCTAAAATTTTTTCAAAGTGGTTAGTTGCTTCACTGAGATGTCCCAAAGCCATTTGCGCAACACCGGAATTATATAAATACTCCATATTATGGGGTTCTTCTTTAAGCAATACATCGTAATGCATAAGAGCATTTTCAAAACGATCATGGTGCATAAAGGTCGCTGCTAAATTATTGCGAGCATCCAGATGATTATTATCAATAGCCAACGCATTGGTGAAATAACTCACTGCTAATTGACCCTGCTCACGTTTGAGGGCAATCACGCCCAAATTCGTTAAGGCTTGGACATGCTGTTTATCTTGTGCGAGCACTTTTTCAAAAGCCTGTTCTGCTTCTTTTAACAAATGGGCTTCCAGATAGAGAACGCCCAGATAGAATTGGGCTTCAATATGGTTAGGTTGTAGCGCTAAAACATTCTTGAATTGAGTTTGTGCAGCAGTTAGTTCATTATTTTGCAGTAATAGTAAACCCAAATTAAAATGGGCAGCGGTAAAATCAGGTTCAGCATGGACTGCTAGACGATAATGATGAAGTGCTTTGGTATAGTCATTTTTCAAAGCATAGACGGTAGCTAAATTATGTTGTGCCTGAGCATAGTCGGGAACGAGTTGAATTGCCTTTTGGTAATAAAGAATGGCTTTATCCAGTTGATGCGAATTTTTATAAGCATTGGCCAGATTATTGTATAGGCTGGCATCCTCAGGTTGTAGACTCAAAGCTTGCTGTAAAAAATCAATGGCAGCATTCATATCCCCCAATTGTGCATAGGCAAGGCCGAGAAAATGCAGGGCTTGTCCATGTTTAGGGGTGAGTTGAAGTAGTTGTTCATAAAGAGAAATAGCCTGGGGCAGTTTACCTTCCCGTTGTAATTGGTAAGCTTCCACAAATAAGGCGTCGTTATTCTCGTTCATAGTCTTATCACATCAAAGTTGAGACTGTAATTGTTTCAGAGCTTGGGCACGATGGCTAACCGTATTTTTAATAGTAGCAGGCAATTGGGCTGCTGTGCATTGGTGAGTAGGTATATAAAATACAGGATCATAACCGAAGCCTTGTTCGCCCGCAGGCGTGTTGGCAATTCTGCCAAGCAATTTTCCAGTGGCAATAATGGGGGTGGGGTCATTGGCATGTTGTACCAAGGCAATCGCGCAATAAAAATAAGCGTCTCGCTCTGTTTCTGTTCCAAGTTTGGTTAATAATAGAGCAATGTTGTCCGCATCATTGGCATGAATACCAGCATAACGCGCTGAATAAATTCCCGGCTCACCGTTTAAGATCGGTACTACTAAACCGGAGTCATCAGCCAGAGCGGGTTTATTACTTAAATGACTGGCATGCCTGGCCTTTAGAATGGCATTTTCGACAAAGCTTAAGCCTGTTTCTTCAGGGCTTTGTATTCCTAAGGTGGATTGAGGGATGCAATACCACGGCGCAAGAATAGCCTCTAGTTCGGCAATTTTACCTTTATTATCAGTTGCTAGAATAATTTCTTTCATAAACCTTAGCTATAAAAAATAAGGGTTTTACTTAAATTAAGATAGATGCTACTGGTAGAAACGAAGTTATGCTAGAATTTACTTCATTTTTTAAATTTCCTTAGTATTGAGGAGAAACAATCATGGTCGGTAACACTACGCGTACTCAGTTTAATCGGGATTTGGACGCTATACAAAAAGCAGCGTTCCAAAGAAATACTTTTTGGAGTAGGCAAACTCAAAGAGATCCAGTTGGTGAGCGTTACCAAAGAGAAAGAAGTGTCCAACTTGCTATTCATGGAAAAAACTTCATTACGAGCGTTGACGAGTTACAACGTGTAGTTAGTGAAAATTATCGCACTTTTTTAAGCAAGATTTTTGGGATGACATGGTTCGTGCGGCGGGAGCTGCTATGAAAGCAACAGCCACACCGGAAGAGCGTGATATTTTTAATGCACATGTGACTTATCTAGTAGGAACTTTAGAACAGTATGGAATATCAAACACCTGTACAGGTATTGCGAATACTATAAAAGGTACGTTGACGACATTGGCAGGTTTCATTGTGGCATTTGCTGGCTTTTGCACGGCGCTTGCAGCTGGATGCCTGGGAGGTGTTATTCTGGGGGTAGGTATAGGTGTTATGGGGGCAATAGTCACTGCTTTAGGAGTAGAACAGGCAACGGA
>NZ_CALJ01000070.1 GCF_000308315.1 Legionella tunisiensis
AAACCGTTTATGCGCCAAATGATGGCTATATTTTTGATACTTATTACCGGGAAGGAGAGTTTGTAGGTAGTCAGCAAGCCATACTTTCCCTCTTGCCGCCTAACAATGTCCATATTGAGTTTTTTGTACCGGTAGAGGCTCTAACTCAATTGCGGCGAGGGCAAGAGATTTCATTTCTTTGTGATGGCTGCATGAAAACGAGCCAAGCTACCATCAATTATATTTCTCCTGAAGCACAATATATTCCTCCTCTTGTCTATAGTCGCGACAACAATGATAAATTGGTTTTTCGCATCAAGGCAAAACTTAGGTACCCCGATGAATTTAAACCTGGGCAACCCGTATCGGTATTTTTACCATGAACAAAATCGGTGTTATTGATGTAGTTGATTTACGTAAATCCTTTGACGATAAAATAGTTGTCAATGACGTTAGTTTGTTTGTAGCAAAGGGTGAGGTTTTCGGCTTTTTAGGACCCAATGGTAGTGGGAAAACAACAACTATTCGGATGTTATGCGGGTTATTAACCCCAGACGGAGGACGGGGCACTTGTTTAGGGTACGATATTCTGACTGAATCAGAAAAATTAAAAACAAGTTGGTTATATGACGCAGAAATTTAGTTTTTATACGGATTTAAGTATTGAGGAAAATTTAAATTTTATTGCCCGTGTTTATAATCTTGATAAAAAGAAGGAACGAGTGGAGCGAGCACTGGACGATCTTGGTTTGATGCGTCGGCGTCGGCAATTAACCGGACAATTATCAGGTGGATGGAAGCAACGCGTAGCACTCGCTGCATGCTTGATACATGAACCTCAATTGCTACTACTTGATGAGCCTACCGCTGGTGTTGATCCAATAGCGCGTCGCGAGTTTTGGGATAAGATTCATAATTTGAGTGAAAAAGGAATTACAACCCTTGTATCTACTCATTATATGGATGAAGCAGAGCGCTGTACTCGTCTTGCTTATTTGGCCTATGGCAATTTATTGGTAACAGGTACCGTTAAAGAAGTTATTGATGCTACCAATTTAAGTACTTGGCAAGTAACAGGTGAAGTGACTACACACTTGCTGCAAGAAGTAAAAACTATGGACGGAGTGACTCAGGCCGCATTATTTGGTAACCAGCTGCATATTTGTGGTTATGAACGAGAGAAGGTAGAAGCAAGTTTAAGTCAGCTAGCTAAAGAGACGTCTATAACCTGGCAAATTATAGAACCTACCTTGGAAGATGCTTTTATAAGTCTGGTGAAAAAATCAGAGGGAGAGCTCAGTTGAGAGAAGAGGCAATTTCTCGCCTGCTTGCTGTTATGGCAAAGGAATTTATTCAAATGGCTCGTGACCGAGCAACCTTTGCAATGATTATTGGCATACCCTTAATACAACTAACTTTGTTTGGTTTTGCAATTAATACGAATCCGCGTAATTTACCAACGGCCATTGTTAATCCCGATTATAGTGATTTTGGCCGTCGAATCCTGGTTGCCATGCAAGATTCGACTTATTTTCACTTTGTAAAGCCAGCATCAACCGAGGAAGAGGCACGCGCTTGGTTGAAAAAAGGTGACGTACAATTTGTAGTTAATTTTCCACCTAATTTTTCCCATGACTTGGTTAAAGGCCTAAAGCCAACTTTGTTACTGGAAGCGGATGCTACTGATCCTGCAGCAACCAGTCGTGCAGTTTCAGTATTTAGTGAGCTAGCTTCTTTGGCTTTGAAAGAAGAGCTCGTTGGACCTTTAAATAACTTGGCTGCCGGTTCTCCACCATACAACCCGATAGTCCATGCTATTTATAACCCATTGGCGATCACTGCCTATAATATAGTACCTGGTCTGTTAGGTGTGGTACTGACAATGACTATGGTGATTATTACCGCATTAGTCATTACTCGGGAATTTGAACGTGGAACTATGGAGAATTTGTTAGCGACTCCCCTGAAACCTATGGAGGTTATGGTTGGGAAAATTGTTCCCTATATTATCGTAGGATATTTACAAGTATTACTTATTTTATGTATGGCTAAATTTGTGTTTGATGTACCCATGCAAGGCAGTATTTTACTGTTATTACTGCTCTGTTTACCATTTATTGCTGCTAATCTGGCGGTAGGTTTGACCTTTTCCACGCTTGCTACTAATCAGCTACAAGCAGTACAAGGTGCGATGTTTTCTTTTTGCCTTCTATTTTATTGTCAGGGTTTATGTTTCCATTCCGCGGTATGCCGGATTGGGCGCAATGGCTAGGTAATTTTTACCTTTAACGCATTTTTTAGTGATAGTTCGCGGGATTTTGCTAAAGGGAAATGGATTCTGGGAGGTGTGGCAACAAGTAATCCCGATTATCGCTTTTATGGCTGTGGTCATGACCATTGGTTTTAAACGTTATCGCAAAACACTGGATTAAGTCATGAATTGACAAACGGTTTTTTCTACCCGCTCATCTATTAATACGCTAACATGATCTGCTCCTGGCAATAAAGCGAGTGCAGCGTGAGGGTATTGTTGACAGAAAATGATTGATTCACTAGGCAGAATTGAATCGTCTTTGTCGCCATGAATACAGAGAAAGGGGGTTTTAGCGTTATTGATATAATGCCGAAAATCAAGTTTGCTCAAATCCGTTATAGCATGTTGGCGAAACAATTCGCGCAAGAGAAGAAAACCACGACCGCTTAATTTGAATTGCCTGGCTAATTTACTTACTGGCGTGCGCATGCGGGTTGGTGATGCTAGAAGGACTACCCGCTCTGGCTCCGCATCAAGTTGCCACTCGGGTAGCTGACTGGCAAGATTTAACGTGTTCAATAGCATAGAACCACCGAAAGAGTGGCCTACTAAGCCATAGAATGGACCAAAATCATTCAATATATGTTTTAGTAATAAAACAGCATCGGTCCATGGTAATTGCATGCCCTTTGCTTCGCCGTGTGCTGGAAAATCAAGCGCATAAACATCAAAACCTTGCTGATGAAGAGCGCGTATCAGGCGAGCCATGTAAGCTGCCCGCGACATCCAACCATGGGTAATGAGTACTTTTTTGGCTGTTGAGTGGTCATGAGGAGCAAAGTGATGAAGGACATGATGACGTGGATAAATACAGTGAATGACCTCAGTTCGGTTTTCCAGGAAAAACTCGCAAGCACGACGTGCAAAAATTCGCGATATGGTTTTTCAACAGGCAGATGAATAGGGGTAATGAATAATTGATAACATAGTTGAGCGTGAATATAGTCTCTAAACTCAGTCAAGGTACTAGCAAGCATAATTCCAATCCATGTTCGAACTATAAATTGATCATAGTTCAAGAAAGATCAATTTGGGCATTATTATAATAAAATTGTATAAGCATATAGTGAGCCAAGTGGAATGCATCGTTGAATATATAAAATCAGCAGCTTGAATATTGGAAAGAGAACGACTAACAATCAGGTACTGGACATTTGCCAATATCGATTTAGACTGTAAGCAATTGGAAAAAAGGACGGGTATGCATACATCGAATTATCTTTACCATCATGGTGAACAGGAATTACATGGGTTTCTTGCTTATGATGATGAAAATGATCAACCGCGGCCGGCAGTTTTAGTTGCTCATGATTGGAGTGGGCGTAATGAATTTGCTTGTGAAAAAGCCCAAATGATCGCTGAGATGGGATATCTTGGTTTTGCTTTGGACATGTATGGACATGGGCGCATAGGAGCGAGTACTCATGAAAAAATGGGACTTATGCAACCTTTAGCCAATGATCGTCGCTTACTTCGCGAACGTATTCGGGCTGCTTATGATGCATTAATAGCCATGCCCGAGGTAGATATTAATCGTATAGCAATAATAGGGTTTGTTTCGTGGACCCTGTGTGCCTTGGATTTAGCTCGTAGTGGGGCTGAACTAAAAGGTGTGGTTAGTTTTCATGGTTTATTAAATAAACCGGAAGAAAAGCTGGCTAGTCATCCTATCCACGCTAAAATTCTGGTTCTGCACGGTTATGACGATCCGATGGTGCGGCCTGAGCAAGTCAATGAGTTCTGTCAGGAGATGACAGAGGCCAAAGTAGATTGGCAAGTGCATATGTATGGTCATACTCAACATGCGTTTGCTAATCCACATGCACATGATACGCAATTAGGCACAATTTATAATGCTAAAGCAGAACGCCGAGCTCTCCAGGCGATGGTTAATTTTTACAGGAAATCTTTGTTTAAAATTTTATTTGTTGAGAGGTTGAATGGTCAGTTTGGCCTCTCCATGGCTTTGCTCCTCTTTTCAAAAAAGAGTTTCGATAATAGCATAGCTTAGCAGGGCGTTTGCACCAGTTACTTATTATGTACACTCTCATTTAAATCATTGATAATCGGAAAATACAAAAACATAAATAATCTTCAACAGCAAATTATCCACCTGTAATCAACTTCAAGGATTAAACAGTATGCTTATAATTTATTTTCTTGTTGGTGTGTTTACAGGCTTACTAGCCATGTTGTTTGGTTTTGGTGGTGGCTTTGTGGTTGTCCCTATCTTATTCTGGCTCTTACCTTGGCATGGTGTAACGATGGAATTAGCTATGCATATTGCTGTTGGTACTTCACTTATGTTGATGTTAATCAATATGATGTATACCACCACGTTGCACTTTCGTAGTCAAAATTTAGATATTCCCTTGCTAAAGCAAATGCTGCCTTTACTAATTGTGGGCGCCATTATTGGTGCATCAACTGCAAACATAATCGATGCCCAATGGTTAAAATATATTTTTATGACGTTAATAGGATTGGTTTTATTGCGCACAATTAAACAGGAGTTCTTTAAAAAAGATTCATCTGTAGCAAGAAAGCCAAGTAAAACCACATTAAGGGTAGTAAGTCTTATAACGGGTACGATTGCTTCACTTCTGGGAATTGGTGGCAGTGTAATTATTGTGCCTTTTTTCAGGTATTACCGCGTCCCAATGAATAAGGTATCTGGGTTAGCGAATGCGCTAGCTATTCCGAGTGGAGTTGTGGGTAGTATTATTTTTGCATTAGCAGGTTCTCAAGAAACCCATCTTCCACCTTATAGTACAGGTTATATCTATTGGCCTGCAGTACTCGGTATTTTTATTGGTAGTATCCTAGGGGTACGGTTAGGAGGTTATTTAAGTGAGATTATGCCTGATATCTTATATGGAAAAATTTATGCTTTGTTATTGGTATTAGTGTTTATAAGCATGGCCCTTCATTAGGACTAGCTACATTTCTAC
>NZ_CALJ01000069.1 GCF_000308315.1 Legionella tunisiensis
TGGAAGATTTACAAGGATTTGAATTGTATCGATTATTGGAAATAATAAAGCCTGCTTGATTGTGTTAACAACAAAGCAGGCTTTGAGTTAAAGGTAAATTTAAAAGACTACAGCTCTGATTTTAATTTTCATCAATAGCGAAAGTAGTCGTTTTTCTTGCTCCGATAAGATTCGGTAATCGCAGATCCTTGAGACGCTCATGTAATTTTGTAAACATGATGGGGAAGACACCATTACCAGTAACATTTGCTGTTGTACCAAAAGGATCACAGATCAAATAAATTGCTGTAATTAAGCCAACCATATCACTGGAAAACCCAAGATGAGCTTCTAAAATAGGGGTAACGACGATGATGACCCCGCCTGGGACTGCTGCAACAGCATATTTGGCCAATGCTGTATAAAAGGCAAAAATAATAAAGGTATGTACTGATGGCAGGGGTAAACCAAAGGTTATGATAGTTGCCAGGGCCAAAATAGGGACGCCAATAGCACTACCGATAGTATGGATGTTAATAATGGCTGGAACGAGCATCTTCGCCTTTTCAGCATCATTAAGATTTTTTCCGTTGATATTAGTAACACGGGCATTGAAGCCGCACTCGAAATGGTACTTAAACCAGTTAAACTCGCTGGCAATACATTTTTTAAGTAGAAAAAGAATTTTTTAAGTGAAAAATTACTGGCGGCAAGGTACCAGAAGGTGAGATATAGCCATTGAGTGGCAATAATTAATATTAAGATTGGGCCGTATAATTTTAATGATGTTTGTAAAACTTGTTCATATTCAAGCTTGAACAAGAAACCTAAAATAAAAAAGGTAACAAAGGAATAAACAGTTTTTTAGAAAACCATTGGCTGCTTTATTTAAATTGGTACCTATTTTTTTGCTATTGGATTAGGGCGTAAAGAAAAGAAAATACCTGTAAAAAAGCCAATTAATAACGCAATATCATTAGAAATGAGCTTTGTTAAGTGAAATTGCCAAGCTGGCAGTAATTGGGGCATTGAGTCGATGTGGGATGCATTGAAATGAAAGAGATTTAGCCCAATATAGCCAGAAGTATAACCAAACATTAATGCAGTAAAATTAGACGCAAAAACGCAAACAATAAGTAAAAATACGAAAAATACGGCGCCTTTTTGTAAATTTCCCAGGCATGAGAAGACAAAACTAAAAATAATAAAAGGCATGAAAAATTCAAGTACGGCCTTCATGCTCAGGCTAAATGCATAACTAATAGACTTAATTTGGACAGGTATGTATTGACCCAAAAGTAGCGGAACTAAAAATATAGCCAAAAGAATGAGTGGTAGTTTAAATTTTTAAAATCTAGATGCATGTTATTCCTTTAATTAAAAATTAAAAATATTGCAACGGTAAAAACTACATGGGCAAGCGTATCTCGTCAATTATAATTAGTAATTAATTGTATTCAGTGTTGATATTAGATACGGTAACCATCAATTTGAAGCAATTTGACTTACCTTTATACCTTTTTTACTCACCTTACCAGGGGTGATTGGGCTATTAGTAGTTTTATAATTGAGCATAATGGCAATTATTTTTTAATTCTTACAAGTAGAATTGGTCAATAACGGGGAGGAATTGCTCATTTTAAGGATAGAAATCCTTCTCTTTCTTTATTGCGGTGGGTACAAATATTTATTTTTTATTCTAACGTAGTGTTCAGCAGAATATTCTAAATTAGTTAATTCCTCGTTTGTTAAAAGTCTCACTGCGCGAGCTGGATTACCCAGATATAAATAACCACTTTGGAGACGTTTTCCCGGGGGCACAAGGCTGCCTGCAGCCACCATAACATGGTGTTCAATATGAACCTTATCCAGAATCAACACGCCCATACCTATCAGGCAATAATCGTCTATCGTACAAGCATGTAACACTGCTTTATGGCCAATAGTGATACCTTTGCCAAGAATGAGTGGTTGGCCGCCTGGGGTGAACGGACCATCATGAGAGACATGTAAAATGGCTGCATCTTGAATATTGCACGCTTCACCTATCCTAATGTAGTTCACATCGCCTCGAATGACGGCCATAGGCCATACTGACACATCATTAGCAAGTGTTACATCGCCTATTACAGCAGCTTGGGGATCAATATAAACCCTTTCACCGGCAAGAGGTGATCTATTTTCATAAGAACGAATAGTCATTTTTATACCATAGTTACTAGTTCTTCCGAACTAGTCGGATGAATAGCGACAGTATCGTCAAAATCGCGTTTGGTTGCGCCCATTTTAACAGCAACGCCAAATCCTTGCAGCATTTCATCAACGCCATAACCAATCATATGAAGACCAATAATTTTTCATTTTTCCCTGAGTGACCAGTTTCATAGCTGTTGGGGTTTTTATTTCACTTAACGCGTCACACATAGGATTAAATCGGGTTTGATAAATTTTAATATCTTCTTTACCGAATTTGGCTGTTGCTTCCTCTTCACTTAAACCTACGCTGCCAACTGGTGGATGACTAAAGATTACTGAGCAGATATTCTCATAATTTAGATGTGCTTTTTTCTGCCCACCAAAGAGGCGATCGGAGAGGCGACGGCCAGCAGCGATAGCAACGGGTGTTAAGGCGGGTGCAGCCGTTACGTCACCAATGGCATAAATACCGGGAATGGATGTATTTTGATAGCAATCAACATTGATAAGACCGCGGTTATCTCTATCCATACCGAGAGCTTCCAGATTTAACCCAAAGGTGCGTGGCGACCTGCCAACAGCAGCAATCACGGTATCCAGATCGGAAATCAAAGAGCCACTATGGCATTTGATCGCTTTACGCCCATCTTTTTGCAGGGTAATACTTTGGGCATGATGATTGAGGTGGACCTTGATGTTTTGTTGTTTCATAATTTCTAGTAAGGTATCACCTAACATAGCGTCAAATCGAGTCAGAGGGCGTTCTCCACGTATAAGCAAATGTGTATCAGCGCCGAGGCTGTGCAGCAAGCCCGCCAATTCTACACCAATATAACCACTGCCAATGACAGCCACTTTATTTGGTCTGGAGGCCAGCGAAAAAAGCCGTCTGAATCGATAGCATATTCAATTCCTTCCAAATCATTGGGAAGTATAGGTTGGCCGCCAGTAGCGATTATAATATGATCTGCCTGATAGGTTTTTCCGCAAACATCAATCGTGTTAGCGTTAACGAAAACCCCTTTGCCGTGTAAATAGGTCATATTATATTCGTTGAAGCGTTTGGCGTAATTTTCTCGCAATCTCTCAATGTAGGCATTGCGTTTGCTGACCAGTGTTTGCCAATCCAATTTTATATTTACAGGATGAAAACCATAGTCAGGTGATTTTCTTAATGTTTCTGCCACCATGGATGCATTGAACATGACTTTTTTAGGGACACAACCGAGATTAACACAGGTGCCACCCAGATGATTTTCCTCAACTACGGCAACTTTAGCGCCGTGGCGAGCAGCACGCACTGCACTGGCAATACCCCCCGCTTCCACCACCTAAAACCAGTAGATCAAATTTCATGCTTGCACCTAATCATTCTTATTTCTCTTGAATGTATCACTGAATCTACTCTGGTAAAACCATATTTATCTTTAAAACTTGACTTCATTGGTAAGCTGAAATCTTTCGTGGCTATAGGCAAACATTTATTCGACTGTTTGTTTTTATTAAAGATATTTCTGATTCTCTTCGAGATTAGCATGAAATACCATGCTCCTTTCATTATACTAATTCAAAGAGTGTAAAAAATTAAATTATGGTATGAAAATAAAATTTCTCTTCATAGCCTTATTAATCTTAATGATTGCAAACTGTGGGCAACAAGAAAAACGCAGTTATCAAGGCTATGTTGAAGGGGAAAATGTCTATCTTGCTTCTCCCAACTCAGGGACCTTGATGCGATTGTATGTTCACCGTGGCGATCAGGTTAAGAAAGGACAATTATTATTTTCGCTGGATGAAGATCCGCAGGTACTAGTGGTCAAACAAAATGAAGCGGATTTATTAGAAGCCCAAAAATTATTGAATGATTTAATACAGCCAAGACGTTCACCTGAAATTGCCGCAATCCAGGCTCAAATTGAACAAACAGATGCGCAACTGAAGCTGGCAGAAATTCGTGTACAACGCACTCAGCAACTCTACGCAAAACAAGCTATTGATAAAGACTCTGTTGATGAAGCGGTCGCCTTATATAAAGAACAAAAACAACTTAAAGCACAATATGAATCTAACTTGCAATTGGCAAAACTTGGTAGCCGCGATGAGCAAATCAATGCACAACAAGCCCAAGTTATTTCGTTAACCGCAAAACTTGCAGAAGCTAAATGGCAATTGGAGCAAAAACCGTCTATGACGCCAAATGATGGCTATATTTTGATACTTATTACCGGGAGGAGAGTTTGTAGGTAGTCAGCAAGCCACGTAATAACTTCGATAG
>NZ_CALJ01000068.1 GCF_000308315.1 Legionella tunisiensis
CAACTCGTTGAGTAGAGATGATATAGATTAAAGTATTTTTTTGAGAGTACTTTAATCTGGATTATCCAGACGTTCATTAACAATATGGTAAAGAAAAGAGGTAACACAAGCGAATTAGTATTGTCTTTTGTTGTAGTATAGCCATGAGGCGACTCAGGTTATATGGTCAAGAAGAGAAGCGCAAACGGTGGATGCCTAGGCAGTAAGAGGCGAAGAAGGACGTGGAATCCTGCGAAAAGCTTTGGTGAGCTGGAAACGAGCGTTGACCCAAAGATGTCCGAATGGGGGAACCCGGCTTTACGTGAGTAGAGTCATTCATACTTGAATACATAGGGTATGAAAGCGAACTCGGGGAACTGAAACATCTAAGTACCCGAAGGAACAGAAATCAATTGAGATTCTCCTAGTAGCGGCGAGCGAACGGGGAAGAGCCTGGTGTGATTTATTTTTCATGTGAGTAGAAGAGTCTGGGAAGACTTACCATAGGGGGTGATAGTCCCGTATACGAAGCATGGAGAAGGAACTAAGCACACGAATAAGTAGGCCGGGACACGTGTAATCCTGGTTGAATATGGGTGGACCATCATCCAAGGCTAAATACTACTTACTGACCGATAGTGAACCAGTACCGTGAGGGAAAGTTGAAAAGAACCCCGGAGAGGGGAGTGAAATAGACCCTGAAACCGTTTGCGTACAAGCAGTGGGAGCATGTTTTCGGACGTGTGACTGCGTACCTTTTGTATAATGGGTCAGCGAGTTACTTTCAGTGGCGAGGTTAACTGAATAAGGAAGCCGTAGAGAAATCGAGTCTGAAAAGGGCGCGAGTCGCTGGGAGTAGACCCGAAACCGGGCGATCTAGCCATGTGCAGGATGAAGGTTGGGTAACACCAACTGGAGGTCCGAACCGGGTAATGTTGAAAAATTATCGGATGACGTGTGGCTAGGAGTGAAAGGCTAATCAAGCCCGGAGATAGCTGGTTCTCCCCGAAAGCTATTTAGGTAGCGCCTCGTGACTGATTACCGGGGGTAGAGCACTGTTTCGGCTAGGGGGCTGTCATGGCTTACCAAACCGATGCAAACTCCGAATACCGGCTAATTGAATCACGGGAGACACACGGCGGGTGCTAACGTCCGTCGTGAAGAGGGAAACAACCCAGACCGCCAGCTAAGGTCCCCAAGTTATGGTTAAGTGGGAAACGATGTGGGAAGGCCCAGACAGCCAGGAGGTTGGCTTAGAAGCAGCCACCCTTTAAAGAAAGCGTAATAGCTCACTGGTCGAGTCGGCCTGCGCGGAAGATGTAACGGGGCTAAAACCATACACCGAAGCTGCGGATGTGTAGCAATACACGTGGTAGGGGAGCGTTCTGTAAGCTGATGAAGGTTCATTGAGAAGTGGGCTGGAGGTATCAGAAGTGCGAATGCTGACATGAGTAACGATAAAGAAGGTGAAAAACCTTCTCGCCGGAAGTCCCAGGTTTCCTGCACGACGTTAATCGGAGCAGGGTGAGTCGGCCCCTAAGGCGAGGCAGAAATGCGTAGTCGATGGGAACCAGGTTAATATTCCTGGACTTTTTATAAGTGGTGAAGTGGGGACGAAGAAGGCTAGATGAGCCGGGCGTTGGTTGTCCCGGTACTTGCATGTAGGCGGAGAGACCTGGCAAATCCGGTTTCTCAATACGCGGAGGTGCTAAGTGGTTCTGACCTTTCGGGGTGCAGAGAAGTCATTAATGCCAGGCTTCCAGGAAAAGCTGCTAGCCATAACTTATAGAGAACCGTACCGCAAACCGACACAGGTGGACAAGTAGAGAATACTAAGGCGCTTGAGAGAACTCGGGTGAAGGAACTAGGCAAAATGGTACCGTAACTTCGGGAGAAGGTACGCCCTTGCTGGTTAGTTGTTTTACATAATGAAGCTGGTGAGGGCCGCAGAGACCAGGTGGCTGCGACTGTTTATTAAAAACACAGCACTCTGCAAATTCGTAAGAAGACGTATAGGGTGTGACGCCTGCCCGGTGCCGGAAGGTTAATTGATGGGGTCATCTTCGGAGAAGCTCTTGATCGAAGCCCCGGTAAACGGCGGCCGTAACTATAACGGTCCTAAGGTAGCGAAATTCCTTGTCGGGTAAGTTCCGACCTGCACGAATGGCGTAACGATGGCCACACTGTCTCCACCCGAGACTCAGTGAAATTGAAATCGCTGTGAAGATGCAGTGTACCCGCGGCTAGACGGAAAGACCCCGTGAACCTTTACTATAGTTTTGCACTGGACTTTGATGATAACTGTGTAGGATAGGTGGGAGGCTAGGAAGTGCAGACGCTAGTTTGCATGGAGCCACCCTTGAAATACCACCCTGTTATTATTGAGGTTCTAACTTGGGCCCATAATCTGGGTTGAGGACAGTGTATGATGGGTAGTTTGACTGGGGCGGTCTCCTCCCAAAGAGTAACGGAGGAGCACAAAGGTACCCTCGGTACGGTCGGACATCGTACCAAGAGTGTAAAGGCAAAAGGGTGCTTGACTGCGAGACTGACGGGTCGAGCAGGTACGAAAGTAGGTCTTAGTGATCCGGTGGTTCTGAATGGAAGGGCCATCGCTCAACGGATAAAAGGTACTCCGGGGATAACAGGCTGATACCGCCCAAGAGTTCATATCGACGGCGGTGTTTGGCACCTCGATGTCGGCTCATCACATCCTGGGGCTGAAGCAGGTCCCAAGGGTATGGCTGTTCGCCATTTAAAGTGGTACGCGAGCTGGGTTTAGAACGTCGTGAGACAGTTCGGTCCCTATCTGCCGTGGGCGTAGGAAAATTGAGAGGAGCTGCTCCTAGTACGAGAGGACCGGAGTGGACGAACCTCTGGTGTTCCGGTTGTGACGCCAGTCGCATTGCCGGGTAGCTAAGTTCGGACGGGATAACCGCTGAAAGCATCTAAGCGGGAAGCCTCCCTCAAGATGAGTTTTCCCATGAAGCCCGTTGAAGACTACGACGTTGATAGGCGAGGTGTGGAAGCGCAGTAATGCGTGAAGCTAACTCGTACTAATTGGCTGATTGTCTTGGCCATATAACCTGAATTGCTTTTAGGTTAGGGCAACAATGAAAGACAACGCGTTTGTGTTACCTCATTAATCTTTACCAGCCTGCTGGCACTGCAGTTAAATCTGCTTTGACCAGTCTAGGCAAACCCGTTTTCCTGGCGACAATAGCGGTTTGGAACCACCTGACTCCATCTCGAACTCAGAAGTGAAACAGACCCGCGCCGATGATAGTGTGGAGTTTCTCCATGTGAAAGTAGGTCATCG
>NZ_CALJ01000066.1 GCF_000308315.1 Legionella tunisiensis
TTTTCCGAATCCTTTGGACTAGGGACATTCCCTAGTTCAAAGTATACGTTTGAAGACAGCCGTATACACCAATGACTGCGATAACATTTTATTTTACGGTCTCTTAACGGTTACAGGGTTTGCCTGCTGCACTTTAAGGGGTATGAATTTGCTATAATCATTAAAATTCCAAGAGGTAATTCTTAGAATTCATGGGGATAATATTGTAACAAGCAATGAAGATGGTTTTCGCATCTACTGATGAGAGATTTTTTATTGATAATGAATTTATATGAGAGTGGATTATGGCTAGACCAAAGGTAGTTAAAGATAAAGATAAACGCGGTTTATTGCCACCTGCTAAGGCGTTTGGACAAATCGCCGAAGTTGCTACCACTATTGAAGCAATAGACTATGCTTGTGAACGAGCAAGAGCTACATTTACACAAAAGGGGGTAATTAATAAAGCCCCCACTCAGTCAATGTTGAAAAAGATGGATAATGTTCGCCAGAATGTCCATTTCCTGCGTGGCCAGAATAGTGAGCTTTGGTCTGGTAATATGACTGCTGAGAACCCTTTTGAGAATCTACAACAGAATCTGGCAAAACAAGAAGTAGCGGTAATGAATGATAAAATTCAGGATAAGAGTGTTGTAATGGATTACGCTTTCAATGATAAAGGCGACTTCCGGCGAGGCATCGCCATTGATGGTGTAGAAATGGATGCTAAGATTGATGAAGATCGTGAAACAATTGAAGTCGTTGATAATTTATTTAATACCTGGCTTGCGAGCCATCATTATCGTAGCGATGATAGTGTCATCTATAAAATTGATGAGAATGGTGGCTTTACTGTCGGTAAAAACGGCAAGGTTAGAGCTGAGGGTGGTGAGTTAAGTGAACTTATGGAAGGGGATAATGGGTTTGAAAGCTATATGCAGGACCAAGGGATTGACATGACTACCCGACAACAGTCCTTCCCGGGAGAAGAGCCTACTGTTAGCAAAAAACAACAGCAAACCGTTCAACCTGCTGCTGTCCAAGAAGTGGATATCGAAGAAATTCCTGATTATGAGGGTGTGCGAACTCCGAAGAGTTAAGTCGAAGAAGTAATATTGGCGAATTTGAGTCGTTCAGAGGAGCCAATATCAATCCATAAGCCCTGGTAGAGTTCTCCGCTAGCCAGGTTCCTGCTGGTTAAATCACGAAGTAGAGAAACCACGGAATATCTGCCTGTTTTACATTGCTCAAAGGCTTCTGGGCGATAACAAGTTATTCCTGCAAAGGTATATAATTTCTGATTGGTTAGTCGTTGTTGATTTCCCAAGCCAAAATCACCTTGATTATGCTGTGGATTAGGAACGAGAACCAGATGAGCCATGGTTTCTTCTGCCAAACTTAATTGAGAGAAATCATAATCAGTAAAAATATCGGCGTTAACAGTTATAAAAGGTGTATTACCTAGCAAAGGCAGCGCAGCGTGAATGCCTCCACCTGTTTCAAGGCCGCCTGGAGGCTCAGGAGAATAACAGATTTCAACTCCCCATCTGGTACCGTTACCAAGGTGTTGACGTATTTGCCCCCCCAAATAAGCATGATTAATAACGATACGTTCAAATCCTGATTTGGCAAGCTTTTCTACATGATATTCAATCAGTGGTTTGTTATGTACCTGACACATGGCTTTAGGTACTTGATCAGTAAGGGGTTTGAGACGTACTCCCCTGCCGGCGGCTAAAATCATGGCAGTTTTCATGGTAGACGAATCCTGTTTTGCATGAATTGGTAAAAAGGATGTAATTCTTCGTAGGTTTCAAGACACGCCATGACATAATGATGGGTTAGCGGTAAATCCTGCAAATAATTGGCTTTATTATCACGCAAATACAAGCGGGAGAAAACGCCTAACACTTTTAAATGACGTTGTAGACCACACCAATCGAAGGCACGGGTAAATGCTGATAAAGACCAACCAGTTGCATGAGGTGCCTGGCTATGGAAAGTAGTTAGCCATTTCATTACCTGTTCGCGGGGCCATTGAATGTAGCAATCCTTCAAGAGAGAGACCAGGTCATAAGTAAAGGGGCCACGCATGGCATCTTGAAAATCGATAATCCCTAAAGAATGATTGTCATGCTCTGCAAGCAACATAATATTGCGTGAGTGATAATCGCGGTGAATAAAGAGCTGTGGTTGCTCCAAGATTGCGTCACACAGTTGAGCAAAGGTTTCATCTAATAATTTTTCTTCTGCTGTGGTTAATTTTATTTTTAAATAAGCGTCTAAAAACCATTCACGAAATACGTTTAACTCATACATGATAAATGCTTTGTCAAAGACGGGTAGCTGTGCTGTTGCTTGAACTGAACATTGTTGTATTTTGATGAGCGTGTCCATGGCCATAGGATAGAATTTGTTGGCCGTTTCTACGTTGAGATGATTGAGTAACAACGCGTCACCAAAATCATCCAGAAGAACAAAACCTTGTTCTTTATCGACAGCATGGATCTGCGGGGTACGTATACCAGCAGTGGTCAACAAGCCGGCTACAGTGAGAAAAGGTTGTAGTGCTTCTTTATCAGGGGGGGCATCCATAACTACTTGGGTCATCGAATTATGATGCAGACGGAAATAACGTCTGAAGCTTGCATCACCTGCTAGAGGATGTAGGGTAAATTTAGACGGGAAAAGCACTTTTTCAAGCCACTTGTTAAGTGCGTTTTGTCGATTATGCATGTTATACTCCTCAGCCTTGTTTTTTAGAGCCAGCCATGAAATTCTACAGAATTTAATGAGAGAATTTCACATGGACTCTTGCTTGCAGGTGTCATGTTTTTTGCAATTGATAGGATCTGCTGACATTTCATTGGCTTGATTCGAAACGCGACGCTTTCGGCCAAGAGAGTAGAAATTTCAACGGCCCCTAAATTATCATGCACCTTGTGCATGTGGATCATAAGGTATTTTGGTGACGCTGAACATTAGGTTTAATGCTATACCGCAAGTAATTCATAAAATGATTTGTCATCGCTACGTGTTTACAGGTTTTATTGCAGCAAGCACTTTGGCTATAGGCACGTATCATGTGGCGACTTATGCCTCTGATATTATGATGGAGCCAGTACAAGCTTGCGTAATCGCGCGCGATGTTGAGTTAAATGCGATTGTTCGTTCTAAAATTGCCCAATGCTTAGGGTGGCAAGAAAATGCTCCTTATTCTGTTTGCCGAGGGTCTTACAAACCGCTGACTGTTACTCCGCTGGCGGACGATGAAATACGAATCATGGCCAATGAGGTTTCTTTTTATAATCAAGGCCGTTCTCAATTGTCTGGTGATGTGGAAGTCCAACAAACTGAACGGATAGTGAATGCACAAACGGCTTATGTTTACCGTGATGCCAAATCGAATAAAGTAACAAAAATTGAATTATTTGGAGAGGTAAAATATTTAGAGGCTGAGCGCTTAATGATTGCGAGAAAGGCGACTATTAATCCCCAAGATAAATCTGGACAAGTTGAAGATGTTCTCTATCGTTTTAATTCACAGCGCCAAGGCGCTATTTTGCCGGCATGGGGACGTGCTAGTTTGATTCAACGTTTTGCTAATCAAGATTATCGTTTAGAGCAGGCTACTTATAGTAATTGTGCGCCTCAGGATAAAGCTTGGCAAATCGAAGCAGAGACTATTACGCTTGATAAGGCAAAGGCAACAGGGGTAGCACGAAATGCTAAATTACGTGTAGGTGGCTGGCCTGTGTTTTACACACCTTATTTTAGTTTTCCTACCTCGAAAGAGCGTAAATCAGGGTTCTTAATGCCAATTATTGGAACGTCGAATGTTGGTGGTTTTGATTACGCTCAACCCTATTATTGGAATATAGCGCCAAATTATGATGCTACCCTTATCCCACATGTTTATTCACGTCGTGGTTTGATGTTGGGAGGTCAATTTAGGTATTTGACCAATAGGTCTTACGGTGTATTCAATGGCCGTTTTTTACCTAATGATCGCGCCTTTCGCAATTTTATACTGGATAATGAAGTGCAATATCCGCAATTGCGTGGTACTTCAACCGATCGGTGGTCTGTGCAGTTGCAAGATAGTACGCAGTTTAATCCTAATTTACATATGGGGATTAATTTTCAACAGGTTTCAGATCCCTATTATTTGCAAGATTTTAGCTCAAATCTTGCTATCTTAACTGAACGACAGTTGTTGCGTCAGGGCAATTTGACCTATACAACAGATAATTGGCTATTTCGTGGTATGGTCCAAAGTTATCAAACCTTGCGTCCAATTAATCAAACGCCTATTGAGGATGTTTATCAACGCTTGCCGCAATTAATGGCGCGGGGAGTTTATGATGATTTACCTCTTAGAGGTAATTTCTCTCTATTGGGGCAATTTGATTACTTTCAATGGCCGGATAGTCGTTTATTAAAACCAGAAGGACCACGTTATCATTTAAATCCAATTTTGTCTTTTCCTCAAATGAAGCCTTGGGGATATTTTACTCCGGCCGTAGAGCTGGTGGAGAACTACTATGACGTTAAGCAAAATCGTACTTTCTTTGATAGCGATGCTTTTCCGTTGAATAATAGTCCCTATTTCTTAAATAATAATATCTATGGCAGCAATTATTATCCTTATGGACTGAATTATTACAGCTCCTATGCTTTGAATAACAATGGCACGCCTCTAAGCAGACAATTTAATCGTACAATACCTCGCTATAGTGTGGATGGCGGTTTGTATTTTGAACGTCCAGTAAATGTTATGGGGAAAATGTTTACCCAGACTTTGGAACCTCGTCTTTACTATCTCCATGTCCCTTTTCATGATCAAACCCCCATTCCTGTGTATGACTCTGGCTATATGATATTTAATACAGACCAACTTTTTCGTACTAATCGTTTTTCAGGTTTTGATCGTATTGGTGACGCTAATCAATTGAGTTATGCAGTTAGTTCACGTTGGCTCTCCGATGAGACAGGTAGTGAGAAGGCGACAATTTCCATCGGCCAAATTCGTTATTTTGCTAATCGTCGGGTACAACTTTGTCAAAATAACATAGGAACTTGTGTAGATAACCCTTTAACTTTGGGTTATTTATCGCCTCTTGCGAAATCATCGCCCATCGCAAGTCGTGCAGTCTATCATTTTCATCCAGCTTGGGTATTAACTGGTGATTATGTTTGGGATCCTTATACAAGTGCAACGAATAATGGCCATCTTAATTTTCATTACCAACCGGCAAAGAATCAAATTGTGAGTGTCGGTTATTCCTACTTGGTTAATGGCGACATTACTCAAGTGGCCAATAGTCAGGTACAGGATAACTCCTTGCATCAGGCAACTTTTGCCTATGCCTGGCCTTTAAATGAGAGGTGGAGCACTTTAGGTGCTTATAATTACAATATCAGTAAACGCTATGCAATGATGACTTTTTTGGGATTACAATATGACAGTTGTTGTTGGGCAGTACGGTTGATAGGAGGACGTACCTTCCAGAATTTAAATACCCAATTGCAGCCAAGATATAACAATAATGTCTATTTACAGATTTTATTAAAAGGACTAGGCTCAGTTGGAAATAGCGACCCAGCTAGTACAATACACACTTATATTCCGAGTTATACCGATAGTTTTCATAGTTAGCCTTTAATTTTGTTTTAAATTAACTAAAGTTGCTTGTATTTTGATTAAGAATGGCCTAAATTGCCGGAAAAAAGAAAGAGGATAATCGCATGCTCAAGCGGATTGCATTTTTATTGTTGCTCTTACCAGCCTTGGTTATTGCTGGACAACCTTTGGATAAAGTGGTTGCTGTTGTTAATGACGGTGTTATTACAGAGAGTGAACTGAATTCTCAGGTCGAGATTTTACGACAGCAATTGGATGCTAAACGAATGCAATTGCCTTCAGAAGCTGTCTTACGTAAACAAGTATTACAACATTTAATCGATGTTGATATACAGCTGCAAATAGCGAAGCAAAATGACATCACAGTAGATACTGCCGACCTAAATGAGGCGCTTAATAAAATTGCAACTAACAACAAGTTAACCCTGACTCAGTTGCGCGAAGAAGTAAGTAAGCAAGGGTTAAGTTGGCAAAGCTACCGAGAAAATATTCGTAAAGAAATGCTGATTAGCCGCTTACAACAAAAAGCGGTAGGTAAAGACGTAGTCGCTGTGACACCCCAACAAGTAGAAGATTACATGAAAACCGCACAACAGGATGATAAAACCAAACAGACTTACCACCTGCAAAATATTGTCATTCCTGTACCAGAAGAGCCTACAACAGAGCAATTAAACAAAGCTCACCAAAAAGCGAAAGACTTGCTTGTTAAACTAAAACACGGTGATGATTTCAGTCGTATGGCTATTGCTGAATCCAGTGGAGAGTTTGCTTTGGAGGGTGGTGATTTGGGCGAACGTCATCTTGCTGAACTTCCTGAGATTTTTGCCAATCAGGTAGTGAACATGAAGGTAGGGGAAATTGCTGGACCAATACGGACAGGGAATGGTTATCAGTTGATTAAATTAACGGCTATCGGTGGCGATGATGGGCATCATGAGGTTATAAAAACGCATGTGCGCCATATTTTGCTAAAACAGGATGCAAGTATGACCTCGATTGAAGCAAGTAAACAAGCCAATAATTTGTATCAGCAATTAAAATCAGGTAAAGATTTTGCTCTGATGGCCAAACAATATTCGCTTGATGCTGCAAGTGCTGTTAAAGGTGGTGATTTAGGATGGGTGAGCGCTGGTGAATTGGTACCTGAGTTTGAGAAAGTGATGGATGCATTGCCTCTACATAAAATTAGTAAACCAGTGAAAACGCCTTTTGGCTGGCATTTAATTGAGGTCTTGGAACGTAAAAAGATTGACGACACAGCCTCTTTCAAGCGTCAACAAGTTAGACAGTTTTTGCAACAGCGGAAATTTACGGAAGCAGTACAAAATTGGCAGCAACATCTGCGCGCAGAAGCCTACATCAGTATTTTGGATAAGAAATTGGCATGAAACCACTACTGGTTAGTAGTGGTGAGCCAGCAGGGGTAGGGCCTGATTTATGTCTTGCCCTTGCTGCTTATGATTTACCTCTAGTCATTTTAGCTGATAAGGACTTGCTTGCGCAGCGAGCAGCAGAATTGAAATTACAAATTACTTTTTCTAATTATCAACCTGATGTTCCTATTATTACTAAGCCAAATCACTTGACGGTCTTATCCATCCCTTGCGCTATCAAGGTTGTGCCAGGTCAATTAAATCCCTTAAATGCAAACTATGTGATTGATATGCTGGGCTTGGCGGCGGATAAATGCCTGCAAGGCGAATTTGCTGCTCTGGTTACTGCCCCTGTGCATAAGGCTATTATTAATCAGGCAGGTATGGCTTTTACTGGCCATACAGAGTTTTTAGCAAAACACTGCAATACAGAAACCGTGGTCATGTTATTGGCTTGTGAAGCAATGAAAGTCGCTTTAGTGACCACTCATCTTCCATTACGAGAGGTGGCTGATGCCGTCACGAAACCTTTAATTGCTTCAGTGGTTGAGTGTTTACATACGGCGCTAAAGTCTGATTTCGGCTTGAGTGATCCATGTATCTATGTCGCGGGTTTAAATCCTCATGCTGGCGAGGGTGGATATCTAGGGCGAGAAGAAATTGAGGTTATTACTCCTGCTCTAATCGAATTGCAAGCAAAAGGGATTAATGTTCAGGGGCCTTTTCCTGCAGATACCATGTTTACACCCCGTAATCTCCAACACTGCGATACCTTTGTTGCTATGTATCATGATCAAGGATTATCCGTATTAAAATATGCAGGTTTTGGTTCAGCGGTTAACGTGACACTTGGTTTACCCATTATTCGTACGTCTGTTGATCATGGCACTGCACTTGATTTAGCGGGTACTGGTTTAGCGGAGACTGGTAGTCTGCTGGCCGCAGTCCGTATGGCAGAATCAATGGCAAGAATAAGAGAAAGCAGAAAATGACTATCATTAGTTTAATTGCTGCGGTCGATGAAAATCGGGGATTAGGAAAAGATAATCACTTGCTCTGTCATCTGCCAGCAGATCTTAAACATTTTAAAACAGTGACTATGGGAAAGCCGATCATCATGGGACGAAACACCTATGATTCTATCGGCAAACCTTTACCAGGACGATTGAATATTGTTTTAAGCAGACAAAATCTTTCCTTGGAAGGCGTAGCAGTAGTTGACTCACTTACGAAGGCCTTAGCACTGGTAAAAAATGTGCCTGATGTGATGATTATTGGAGGAGCTACTGTTTATGAACAATCCCTTGATCTGGCTTCGCAAGTTTATCTAACGGTGATCCACCATCAATTTGATGCTGATGTCTTTTTCCCTACTTTATCCAAAACAGATTGGCAGTGTAAAGACGCTGTTTTTCAGCAGCGTGATGAAAAAATAAGTATGATATGACTTTTTATCGCTATGAGCGAAGCCAAGGCTGTAGTCAGCCCTAATTATTTCCACACCGAATATGATTAAAATTGTCTATTCGACAATGTCTACCACACGCAATTTCATTAAAGCTATTAAGAACACAATTTTCATCACGTCTCTGCGCACAAGCTACTTTCAAGGGCGACTTCACACAACCATAGCCGCAGCTAATATGTCCAAAGCTATCAGCAACACATTGTTGATCAGGCATTTTTGCACAAGCAACTCGATTGACTGAGCGTAAACAATTGAATCCACAGGCTTGTTCGCCGAATGGTCCACGGATACATTGCTGAACAGTCTGATTGGAGCGGCTACCGCGGTAGTAGCTGGGATACTGGTTTTGGTATGGATTGCCATAAGAGCCATGCGGATGCGTGTGCCGATTTTTATCAACCAATATAAGGTAATTATTAGTAATAATTTCATGGCCGCCATAGGAAATATTACAATGATGATAACCAGGCCAGGTCTTACCGGGCTGTTTGCTACCCTTAAAAAAGCTTGGCATAAAAATAGCGGGGCACCATTACTATCACGGCCAATTCTTAGAGGGAGTTCACCGTGATCTCCTTGCCACTGCGTGTGGTTAAATAGTTGCCTGGGTGGTATATCAAACTCGTCAACGATATATTCTTTTCCACCATAGGGGACATTACAGCGGCCATACCCTGCCCAGGTTTTACCAGGCTGGGAGCTATTAAATAAGCGAGCAATACAGAGGTACAACGCTTTACCATTGGTATCCGTTCCAGTTCTGAACGCGTTTGCTAAGGAGTGAGTCGGATAACGATGGTAATGGTTATAATTGGCTGACGCTAAGGATGGCAGGCAGAATGCCAAGCAGAGAAAATAAAATACACGCATTATTCAATTCCAAGCTATCATGTTAATAATTTGATCAATAGATTAACTTATAGGGTCCTGTCTGGCAAGCAATCGTCTGGGTTAGCAGCCTAACTGAATTGAAGCGATATAATGTTACCTTGTTAATCTGAAAATAGAGATTGATAAGTTTGCTGGACAGAGAGCTCACATATATAGGAATGCTAAGTAAAATAGAAATAAATTTAAGTAAAAAAATGCAAAAAGTATTTGACAAGGAGTACCGGATGAGTAGAATACGCATCACGCC
>NZ_CALJ01000065.1 GCF_000308315.1 Legionella tunisiensis
TTTGCGCAAAGCGATTTACCCTTTCCGAAAACTATGTTGGTTAAATTTCCAGTCCCTATCGCTCTTGTTGAGCGTGAAATTGGTTTTCCTTTGGTGATTAAGAATATTTCCGGTGCACGCGGCATTGGAATTCACTTATGCGAAACAGCAGAGAGCTTTAGAGATTTGATGGAGCTTATTGGTACTCATAGCGGCGATCATCAGATGATTTTACAAGAGTTTGTTGCCAGTAGTTATGGGCGTGATTTACGCATTTTTGTACTAGGTACAAAGGTAATTGGTTGTATGAAGCGTACGGCTAAGAATAGCTTCAAGGCTAATTATTCTCTCGGAGGTGAAGTTTCCCCCTTCCCCCTTACTCCTGAAATAGAGAAACTAGCGATAGCTTGTGCCGGGTTATTTAATTTACAAATTGCAGGTATCGATTTGTTGTTTGATACTCAAGGTTTTAAAATTTGTGAAGCTAATTCTTCGCCAGGATTTAAAGGAATGGAATTGGCAACAGGAGGGGATATTGCCCGGCAAATATTAAAGTATGTTGTTAAAGAAACGAAGATGGCTGCAAAAATTTGACAGTTATTCTATCAATTGAGGTACATGTCTTGACAGAGAGAGTAAGCTGCAAGATATAGATTGTTTATCACCCGCAGCTACTAGAAAATCATTATTCTTTTGCGCGAGATACGTATTCACCTTTTCGGGTATCGACTTTAATCAGCTCACCCGTTTGTACGAATAAAGGAACACGTACCACGGCACCTGTTTCCAGTGTTGCCGGTTTGCCGCCGCCGCCCGAAGTATCGCCTTTAAGACCAGGATCGGTTTCTGTGATTGCAAGAATAACAAAGTTAGGGGGGTAACCTGGATGGGTTCATTGTTCCATAAGGTAACCACACAAAGATCCTGTTCTTTTAACCACTGTACCGCATCAGCTAAGGCTTCAGAAGTTACGGCATATTGTTCAAAGTTGTCAGGAACCATAAAATGCCATAGTTCACCATCGGTATATAAATACTGCATTTCGACATCAGCAACATCGGCTGAAGGGAGTGTTTCACCGGTTTTGTAAGTACGTTCAACGACGCGCCCTGTTTTCAGATTCCGGATTTTCACACGTGTAAACGCCTGTCCTTTGCCTGGTTTAACAAATTCGCAATCGACAATGCTGCAAGGTGCATTATCAACCATAACTTTTAAACCATTTTTAAATTCATTGGTACTGTAGATTGCCATCAGTGCTCCACTGTTGAGATTTTGTTGCAATTTGGTTAGAGTTGGCAGTTTATCAATTTTGTACAATTAATGCGAGATTACTCTATAAGTTGGCAGAAGATTCTGGCGCAAGGCTTCGCCTCCGTCAATGAATTGCTTGAATTTTTAGCCCTACCATCTGGTTTAGGTAGTGTTGCTGCTGATAAACAATTTAAAACCAGGGTCCCACGTGGCTTTGCTGCACGTATGCAACGCGGCAATCCCCGCGATCCGCTTCTTTTGCAAGTACTTGCTGTTGAAGATGAGTTGTCTGTTATTGATGGTTATGTTGCTGACCCTCTGAGTGAAAGTAAAGATAATCCACTTGCAGGTCTTTTACACAAATATCAGGGGCGAGTATTGTTAACCTTAACAGGAACCTGTGCTATTAATTGCCGCTACTGTTTTCGGCGTCATTTTCCTTATCAAGATAATAATCCGGGGCGTGGTGGTTGGCAGCCGGTGTTTGATTATGTTCGTGCTGATACTAGCATTCAGGAAGTTATTTTGAGTGGTGGCGATCCGCTATTGGCTGCTGACGCAGTATTGGCTGAGTTGATACAGCAATTAGAAACTATTCCCCATCTACAAACGCTTCGTTTTCATACGCGTATCCCAGTTGTTTTGCCAGAACGGGTTAATAAGGATCTATTAAAATTACTTAAGGAAACCCGATTACGTAAAGTCATTGTTTTACATAGTAATCATGCGCAAGAACTTGATGAACAGGTTGCAGATATCTGCGTCGCTTTGCGCCAGGCTGATTGTCATTTGCTTAATCAATCTGTTCTTCTTAAAGGCATTAATGATGAACCAAGTATTTTGGCGGAATTAAGTGAGCGCCTCTTTGAATGTGGAGTGATGCCTTACTATTTACATTTGCTAGATCCCGTAGCGGGAGCGGCGCATTTTGATCTACCTCAAACAACCGCTTTGGCAATTTATAGACAATTACAACAGCAATTACCGGGTTATCTGGTTCCTCGTTTGGCGCGAGAAGAACCGGGAAAAGCAAGTAAAACGCTTTTAATTTAATTCGACTATGCGTTACTGTGGTGAGCTAATCACCCGTTTTCGCATAGAGTTGTAGCAATTTATCTTGAGCACAGTAATTACCATTAGTCATTGGTTTATAACTACCATCGGCCTGCATCTCCCAGGCATTACAATTGTCGCGCAAATAATTTTTAAAAATTTCTTGTTTGATGCGTTTCCGACAGTCCTCATCAAGAATAGGAAACATAATTTCAATGCGATTATACAAATTACGTTCCATCAAATCGGCACTGGAACAATAGTAATGCTCTGCATTGTGTGTACGAAAATGGTAAACGCGGTGATGCTCCAGGAAGCGACCTACAATTGAAATGACGCGGATATTATCAGATACCCCTGGAATACCGGGTTTAAGGCAACAAACACTACGCACCAAAAGATTAATTTTCACACCAGCTTGAGAGGCGCGATAAAGTGCTTGAATCATGGTTTTGTCAGTTAACCCATTGACCTTAATGTTGATCTCGGCCTCATTGCCTTCGCGAGCACTTTGGCTACATTCTTCTATCAACTGTAAGAGATTTTTTGTAAGGTAAAGGGAGAATGACACAAGGCTTTAAGTTTTACAGTTTTTCCAAGACCCGTGAGTTGCTGGAAAATAATTTGTGTGTCGGCTGTAATAGTCGGTTCACTTGTTAATAAGCCGAGATCCGTATAGCGTTTCGCGGTTTGTTCGTGATAATTACCAGTACCTAGATGGACATAGCGCTTTAATTTTCCATGAGTTCTGCGCACAACAAGCGTCATTTTGGCGTGAGTTTTATAACCCATTACACCATAAAGAACCAGTACGCCTGCTTCATGTAAATGATTAGCAAGTTTTAAGTTTGATTCTTCATCAAAGCGCGCGCGAAGCTCAACAACTGCCGTGACTTCTTTACCAGAGCGAGCTGCTTCTATCAACGCTTTAACCATCACTGATTCAGAATGAGTGCGGTAAAGGGTTTGCTTGATCGCCAAAACATTGGGATCTGCAGCGGCCTGGTGAATAAAATCAATCACTACACCATAGCTCTGATAAGGATGATGAAGTAGAATATCCTGTTCATCTAATACATTGAATAAATTGCGTTTTTCGTGAATAAATTCGGGATACTGTACGATCAGTGGCGGGTAGTTTAAATCCGGTCGATCCACCCGGTTAATCGCACTGTAATAACGTTGCAGGTTTACAGGTCCATCACTGTGATAAGTGTCTTCATGATGCAAATGGTGTTTTTGCAATAGAAAATCAACAATATTTGCCGGACATTGTTTATCAACTTCAAGTCGAACCACATGTCCATAGTGTCGTGAGAAAAGTTCGCGTTGAACCGCAACAGCCAAATCCTCTATTTCCTCTTCTCGTAAAAACAGATCGCTATTGCGAGTCAGACGGAAAGGGTAGCAACCGTTTATTTCCATTCCAGGAAACAGGCTGTGGATATGAGTCTGAATAATTGATGCCAAATAGACAAAATAATTGCCGCCAGTTGTACAAAGTTCTGATGGCAGATGAATCATTCTAGGTAAAGAGCGTGGCGCATGCACCACAGCGTAATCAATGCTACGGTCAAAGGCGTCTTTACCACGTAACGAGATAATAAAATTCAAACTTTTATTGAATAAACGTGGAAATGGATGTGCTAAGTCAAGTGCTATAGGACTCACTATGGGTAAAATTTCATTTTTGAAATAATGTTTTGCCCAGAGATGAATGTCTTCCGTCCAATCTTCGGTAGCGAGAAAATGAATATTTTCTTTCTTCATCCCTGGAAGTAATTCTTTATTGAAGATGTCATAAAGTTCATCAGTGAGCAAATGAACTTTCTTGCTTAATTGAGTAAAAATTTCATCGGGCCGTAAACCGTCAATGTTGAGTTTTCTTGACGATAAGGCAATTTTCTCTTTTAAACCAGCAACCCGTATTTCAAAAAATTCGTCCAGATTGCCGCTACAAATGCAAAGGAAACGCATGCGTTCAAGCAATGGTACGCGTTCATCTTTTGCAAGTTGTAGTACGCGCTCATTAAATGCAAGTGCGGTAAATTCACGGTTGATATAGTATTCCGGGTTATCTAAATCAATACTCAAACCAGGCTCCCCAAAAGCATACACGGTAATAACGCTAGGGTAGTTGATCAGCCTTATCGAAGGCAAGCGCTCTTATGGGAGCGCTTGTTAAGTTTATGCCGGCTTCTGTACGTTTAACTTTTAACGGACAATAAAAAACAAATGCCAATAAAAGCAAGGAATCCCCAAAAGGGTGATAAAGGGAAATAGATGAGTGCTGCAAAAAACAGAATAGAGACAAGTGTTATAGGCCAGGAAAAATAGATGCCGATAACACCCTGGGCAACTGAAAAAGAAGCGGCAGCAAGTAACGCTAATGCACCATACTGTACGGCAATCATGATTTTACGTGTTATGGGGCTATTATGACTACTGAGTAATTGGTAACCGATGACAGCCATAATTAAGCCAGGCAAATTCAAACAAGCGACTGCTAGAATTAAACCCGTCATGCCTGCCGCTTTATAACCAATTAGAGCGGATAATTTAACTGCAGTTAAACCAGGAAAAAGAAAACTTGAACCAATCATGGCAACAAACTCTTCCGGGCTAATCCATTGGCGATAATTGACTGCTTCGTATTCCAGTAATTTCAGCATCGAATTGCCGCCGCCTAGTGAAATGAAGCCAATCTTGCCAAAACTGTAAATGATAGCCAGCAGCTCTTTTATCATGACGCTAAAGTTTGTTGAAGGAAACTGACATAGTCGCAAGAAATCTGACCTCTCAGCAAGTGGTTCGCTATCTTTGTGACTAACAATTGCGAATGCCCTTCAATGCAGGCACTCAAAAAGACTCTTGCATTTAATTCTAGACGTGCTAATTCGAGCTTAATGGTCGGATCAGTGCTTAGTTTGTATACCAAAGCCTCTTTTGTTACCGCAATTTCCTGGCTCTGAGCATGTAGTTTGTTGAGTAAGTCAGCAGCGAGAAGATTATCGCTGCCCGGTAATATTGCGTCAGAAGGGTACTCATTAAGATTAATTTTCTTGCTATACCCGCAAAAGGTCTTTTTTCTATGAGGGGTTTGTAGAGTAGTTCAGAGCGTCTCCGTTTAATGTTGTAATTACATTTGGGTAAGAGCAAATAACAATCTTGGCGGTGTTTGACCTGATAATTAGATAAGAGAAGAAAACGTTCATCCAAGCCATTTAGCGTAATAATCGTATCATCTGGCCAGAAAAAACGTGCTTCCCAACGGAATTCATCTCTTTCCACCAAAGGAAATTTATCGAGTAAATTATCGTTACTAATTTCGAAATTCCACACCAAACGCTTGCTCATGGCTATCAACAAAAAATAACAATCTAACGCAAGACGATACGGCAGCAAAGCGAGATAAGCAAGTTGTTCGCGTGGAATAAAAATATTGGTGGAGTCTCGTCAAACCATTTGTTCATTAAAAAATAAGTTGCTCTTTACGATGATCTTTTCCCTGGCGTGGATGACTCGCAAAAATGATTAAAGACAGGTATATACTAGGATTTACTTCAATTAATCCGTGTGATGATTCACCATTAAGGTAAAGGAAGGGATTGATATGGCTACACTTTTGTTTGTTATTTATTTGATATTCACCTTGGTGGTGCTCTATCACGGCATGAAGGCTTTAATTTGGGAAATAGGTAGTGCCGTTTATTTGATCCTTACGACCTTTGTATTTTGCATGCCTTGGCTTGCTGGTTTATTAGTCTGGTTAGCAATTATCGTCGCTGTCACAATCATTCATGTCGAACATGTCCGTTTTGCCATCAGTGATTTTCTTTTTGATCGAGTAGGCAAATCAATTCCCAAGCTTACTAAAACAGAAGAAGAAGCTTTAAATGCTGGCGATACTTGGTTGGAGCAAGATATTTTTACTGGTTCACCTGATTGGGATAGGTTAGCCAATATTTCTTCAGCGCTGAGCGAAGAGGAGCAAGCTTTTCTTGATAATGAAACACAAACCCTATGCGGCATGATTGAAGAATGGAAAGTAAGCCAGGCAGGTGATTTGCCGGAGAATGTTTGGAAATACATTAAAGAGAAAGGGTTTTTAGGGTTAGTAATTCCCAAGGAATATGGTGGTAAGGGTTTTTCTGCACGTGCTCATTCTGATGTCGTTATGAAAATTGCCAGTCGTTCAGGTGTCGCTGCAGTGACTGTCATGGTACCTAATTCCTTAGGCCCAGGTGAGTTACTTAATTATTACGGCACCAAGGAGCAAAAAGAGCAATATTTACCTAATCTTGCTAAAGGAATGGATATACCCTGTTTTGCGCTTACCGAACCTGGAGCCGGTAGTGATGCGACTTCTATTCAGTCCGAAGCGGTGGTAGTTAAAAAGAAAATTGATGGCAAAATGGTTTTGGGCCTGAAGATTAATTTGAATAAACGCTGGATTACCCTTGCACCTATTGCGACATTGATAGGACTGGCAGTGAATTTAAAAGATCCGGACGGTTTGTTGAAGGGCGAGGGAACAGAGGGAATTACCTGTTTATTGATTCCCAGAAATACCGAAAATCTTGAAATAGGCAATCGTCATTTGCCTGCTGATCAGCCCTTTATGAATGGTACTATCCGTGGAGAAAATATTTTTGTACCAATAACAACGATTATTGGTGGTCAAAAAATGCTGGTCATGGGTGGCAAATGCTCGTTGAATGTCTATCAATTGGCCGTTCAATTTCTCTGCCTGCATTAGGGGCGGCATCATCGTCAGTCGCTTATTTAACCACGGGTGCTTTTGCCAGAATACGTCGTCAGTTTAATGTTGAAATTGGTCAATTTGAAGGCGTAGAGGAAAAGCTTGCGGAAATTGCTGGGTTAAATTACTTAATCAACGCCAATCGCTTAATGACGGTTGCTGCGGTCAATGAGCATAAAAAACCTTCTGTTGCTTCAGCAATCACGAAATATTTTAATACAGAACTTGCTCGTATAGCGGTTAATAATGCTATGGATGTTCATGCAGGTCGTTCGGTCGTGGTTGGCCCACGTAATTATTTGACTGGTTATTACCTAGGGGTGCCGGTTTCTATAACTGTAGAAGGTGCGAATATTATGTCGCGTAATTTGCTGATTTTCGGACAAGGGTCAATGGCCTGTCATCCCTTTGTACGCGATGAATTTTATGCTATTTCGCAAGAAGACAAAACAACCTTTCGTTCTTTAATTTGGCAGCATATTCACTATTTTATGCGCAACTTTGCCAAAACAATTTGTTCAGCTTGGACAAGTGGTATTTTTATCTCTGCGCCGGCAAATGGTTTAAAGAGAGAATACCAACGACTCGCTCGCTTAAGTCATGCTTATGCCTGGTTGGCTGATTTATCATTAATTTATTTAGGTGGTGAATTAAAACGAAAAGAACGTTTGTCAGCAAGACTGGCAGATGGCATGTCTTATCTTTATCTTGCTATGGCAGCATTGCGTTATTATCAGAAAAATGAAGCACATGCTGATGAAAAAGTACATGCAAAATGGGCTGTTTCTTATTGCTTCTATCATGCGCAAAGAGCCATGATTGCCTTTTGCCAAAATTTTCCTTCCCGCCCACTGGGTTTGTTAGTCCGTTTGCTGGCCTTTCCTTTTGGGCAAACAATGCACTATCCAAGTGATAAGCTGGATCATCAATTGGCAAAATTAATGATGCAAAATAACCATTATCGTGAGCAAATGATGAAATCTATCTATCTTTGTGGCGATCCGAAACAGCCTGTCGACAGGATGGAGGACGCTTTACAGCTTATCATCAAACATGAGGCGCTTTTCAAAAAGATTGGTGATCTTAGACGTTTTAAATTTGGCGCCTTGAAAGAAAAATTAGTCGAGAAAGTGAGTAAAGGTGAGTTATCTCAGGAAGACATGGATGCAATTGTCGCTGTTGAACGGGCGCGTTGGGATGCCATTCAGGTCGATGAGTTTACTTTGATTCGATGAAGAACAATCGTATAACTTCGTATAATGTATGCTATACGAAGTTATTACGGTGTTGATTCACCATTAAGGTAAAGGAAGGGAT
>NZ_CALJ01000064.1 GCF_000308315.1 Legionella tunisiensis
CTTTTTCTTTCAGACGATGCTATTTGTTGTTTTGAGACAGGAAAAATTGAGCTGGTATTATTTTGGGTTTTAGTCCGAATCTGGACGATTGGGTATAATAAGTTTCATAAATATCTTCATCAACCTCTACCATAGTGCGTTGATTAACCGGAATCGTTTTTAATATATTTCTTTCGTTGTTAATAAAGTTCTGCGCTGCGTATTGATAGACAAAGCCAAAAGCTGCTTGTGTATGATCTTCAAAAATTAGTTGTGGGTTTTTTGACTCGCTGATGAAAACCTGCAAGATTTCATAGAGTTTTTCGCCAGCCGGTTTATAGTGGCCGCTCTCATTGCTTATTGCCATTAATTGACCGTTTTTCAAATAAAGCATTCCCGCTGCCCTAACTTTTTTTCCATTTGCGAGGGCAGAATGTCGGTATCGAGGACCTTCTGCAGTTGTTTCAGGCGCGTGAATAATATCCCCATTTTCTAAAACTACAAACAAGAACGTTCCCGTGACAGGTTGCCCGTCTTTGTTTCGATATAGGCCTTTACTGTCCACTTGCAGGAGAGCCTCCTTTTGTTCAGCTTCATTCATGTAGTGGTAGCTGGTGCCCCCCTGGGCTTGACTCGTTCTTTCTTGTTTTCGTTCAACCTTTGCTGTCTTGACAAGAGGAAAAAGAGCTCCTAATGAGTCATCTTTTAAAAGGTCGGTAATTACTTGAACTGGTAACATATATTAATCCTAGTGTTTATTATTTACGCGCCTACAAATCAGCGAAGCATCATAGGAATAGATTATTAAGAAAACCCCAAATACAGCATACCAATGCCAGTCAGGAGTTGGATTTTTCTAGTAACTTTTTGATTAACGCAGAAATTTCTTTCTGCTCACTGGCTGTGAATACACTGCCATTTTTTCTAGCTCTAATAGTTTTTTATAAATAAAGGACAATACGGGCGTATCTAGTCCATGTGTCGTTGCATAATCGATAACATTAGCAATAATGTACTGAGATTCAAGTCGTCGACCTTCTTGAAAATCGACGTACATGCTGGGATAAAATCCGTGCAATTTTGCAGTCCCTGCCAACAATTTCTCAATCTCACTCGCAATTTCAGCCTTATCTAGTTTAGCGACTAGACAAACTTCATGCATGAGTGTACGTACAATTTTTTGATAATCAGCTTGTGTAGCGAGTACTTCAACAGGCGTATTAAATAGTACCGCTAAACTGCTAAAGGGAATATTCCATAATAATTTTGTCCAGCGAAGAATACGATGGTTTTCAGCTAATTGAATTTTCGGATAAATAGCGGGATTGACGGAGGACTTAAATAATCGTTTAATCTCTTCCCCAACTGATTGCTCCGTTTTAAAAGGCGCTAACTTTAACTCACCAAGGTATTTTATCTTGATATACCCTGGTCTGATACGAGTGGCGCCTGTTGTCGTTACTCCACAGAGAATAGAACAGTTTTCTTTGATGAAAGAGGTAAGATATTCTTCATTGCCAATCCCATTTTGCAAAATAATAATTTTGCTTTCAGGTTTAAGAGCATAAGGCAAGATTTCTTTTAACACGTCATTTGCAGTGGTTTTGAGTGCAATAAGAATGATGTCAGATTTAGGTAGTTGTCTATAATCCTTCTCAATTTGTTTTGGTGTAACTTCTATGACAGTTCCATCTGGCATCTCCAGTTCATAATATTTTTGTTGCTGTAAAATGGAGAAGTCAGAACGTTCAAGATGACAAACATGAAGTCCTGCGAGAGTGAACAGGGCTCCATAAAATTTGCCTATTGCCCCTGATCCAATAACGGTAACAGTTATCATTGAGTGATCCCTCATCGCTTTACAAATGCTAGGGCAATTCCGAAACTCACTAAGAAGACGCCCAAAATCTTAGCAATGTATTTTTCACTTTTTTCCAATAGTCGCGTAACTTTAGGATGAGACAAAATCATTGTTAAGGTAAAAAACCATAACGTGATGATAACAAACATTTCAACAATAAAAATCAAAACCCACAGAGCGGGCGTTTCCGGTTTAATGATGGTAGTAAACAACGCGAGGAAAAATAAAGTGGCTTTGGGATTTAGCAGATTACATAGGAACCCTTGGCGAAAAGCGATGGCTTTAGGCAATGATTTTTTCTTAATTTGCGTCCTTTTTTCGTCTACTAAATGGGTTTCCGGCTTGGATAATAAGGACATGATGCCAAGATACAGTAAATAACCCGCGCCAAGGTATTTAATAAGGCTGAATAGCAAGATGGAATTTGCAATAACAAAGGCCAGTCCTAGCGAGCAATAGCTAATATGAATCAAATTGGATAGGGCTACACCTAGTGCGGTGAAGAATCCGGATTCACGAGAATGTAACACCGTATTTTTGGTAACAAGGGCGAAATCTGGTCCAGGCGACATCACGGCGAGTAACATCAGTAACCCAATAGTGAAACATTGTGTAAGCAAAGGGTCTCCTGATGATTCGTCATTGCACGTCATGTGTTGAAAAAGATACGTTATCCCAGTTTAAAAGACAATGGGCAAAATACTTTGAAAGAGAAATTATTTGACCATAGTGATAAAATATATATCACAATGATTTTGCTACTGATAGAACTCAGCAGCCAGGTGATGTATGCACGAGAAAGAAGAGGGCAAGCACTCGACCACGAAAAACACTGAGCAAGCCACGGGCGGAGTAAAAATCGGGATACCTTGTTTTCATCATCTCCTATTCCTGAATCGGAGCATGGTATAGCTGCCTCTCTTGCCTCGGGGCCGGGCTCTAACATGGCCTCCTCCTCAGACCGCACTAAACATTTTGATCCCTCCAATCAAGTCTCCTGGCTAAAGTATAGTGCGGAGATTATTAATGAATTGGCAATTCTTTTACCGCATTTTCCGCAACAAAAACCACAAGTACGTGAAGATATTCGTTGTCCAGAAGATGTATTTAGAACAGGGGTAGGTTGTGTTTATGCTTTTCTAGCCAGTAAAAGGCGGCAAGTAGGTAAAGACTTAAAACAAGGCCCCTTTCGACATCAATTCGGTTTATTTAATAAAGCGGGGTTTGCTGCTACTGATAATTTTAACCTCAACAAAGATCTACCAAGTCAAAAAACCAAATTTATGAACAGGTTTTTGGTTTATTAAGCCAGGCAAGTCCTCTTATTGAGATCGATAAACAACCTAATAAGGAGAGTGAAAACGGGTTAATTTATACGATAACAATTAAAATGAATGTTGAAGAGAGGACGAATTTACATGATAAGAATCTAGCTTCGGAAGTGCCATTTATCGAAGATGAGAATGTCCTTACTATTACATTATATGATTACGGTAAAAATGATGACCGAAATACTATTGTTATTAACCATAACCCAACTCCCTTGTCTGAACATTACACCAGTAGATCAAGCTATTTTCAGGTGCAATTTGAGATGGTGGAGCCTTATTTTCAAGCTTGTTTGACATGGGAACCGTCTCAGGGTTTAGAACAATTTTTAGTTAATGCGGGCAAAATTGCTCATTCTCTCGCCAGACTACAACCTGTAGGCCGAGGAAATTCAGCCATTGTAGAATGGATGATCAGAGGACTTGCTCAAGCAAAACAGATTGAATTAGGTGCATTCAACCAAAATGAAAAATTGGTTGGGATTTTAAAGCATTCTTAACGCCTGATAGGCAAGATTATGTACGTTGGTTTGCTGAAAAAGCGTTTGTGAGTTGTACTATAGAAGACGTTTCTAAAACGTCTCAATTCAAGGTGTAGTGTTGGGGAGCCTGATAGATTGCTTCTCATCTGTCTGTTCAACCGCGCAATATATCTTCTAAAATTGTTGAATCAAATTTTCAATCTCATGGCTTAATGTTGCTCGATTTTGGGACATTTTTTTAATTGGAATTATGATAGTATCTTTAAATACAGGATGTGTGGAATTTGCAGCTAAACGACAGTGAGTGTCTGTAATTCCAGATTGGTCAAAGTGAGTTGAACGAGTGCGCATCAAATTTTTTAAGTTATTAAAATCGGGATTAAAATTACTCTGCGTAGTCATAGTCACTTTACTTGCCATACGGATCTATGATTCGCTACGCGGGCCTCCTCTGGAAATTTGGCATACCTATGTTCCCAAGGATTTAAAGGCGCAAGAACTTGAACAATTGGATTGGTCACAATATATCAAAGCCGAGAATACACTATTTGAAGTTGTTCGCAGAGAAGTTACTCTCAAATTAAACAAGAAAGAACGTGTTCCAGTTAATCGATATTTTGATGGTAGTCCAGTTTACCCTGGAAAACTTCCTCATGATTGGAATCATTCTTATCTACTCGAACCGCAAGGGACACCGGTTGGCGCTGTTGTATTTTTACATGGACTAACAGATTCCCCTTATAGTCTTCGCCATATTGCTCGGCGTTATCGTGCGCATGGTTATGTGGCCATTGCAATTAGATTGCCGGCACACGGTACTGTTCCTGCTGCGTTGACTGATGTTAAATGGGAGGATTGGTTAGCGGCAACACGATTAGCAATCAGAGAAGCTCGGAAACGTATAGGTCCGTCTCAGCCATTACATCTTGTTGGGTTTTCTAATGGGGGGGCACTGGCATTAAAGTACACTCTCGATGCACTTGAAGATGAAAAACTGACACGTCCGGATAAAATTATATTGATTTCACCAATGATTGGTATCACCCGGTTTGCTCGTTTTGCCGGATTTGCTGGTTTACCTGCTCTATTACCTGCCTTTGCAAAAGCAGCATGGCTTAGCATACTTCCTGAATTCAATCCGTTTAAATACAATTCTTTTCCTATTAATGGTGCGCGACAATCTTACTGCTTAACAACAGCGTTACAGCAACAAATTCTACGCTTGGCCCGCCATGGTCAGTTAAGTCAACTGCCTCCTGTACTTACTTTCCAATCAGTCATGGATTTTACGGTCAGCACCCGCGCTATTGTTTCTGCTTTTTATGCCCAACTTCCCGCTAATGGCAGTGAATTGGTATTGTTTGACCTCAATAGAGCCGCAAAATTTGGTATTTTATTGCGCCCTACCGCAGATGCCGCATTAACACAACTTCTAAATCCACCGCCCAGACAATTTCGTACAACAATTATCACGAATGTTAACGTAGATAGTGAAGAGGTAGTTGAATCTATTACGGAAGCGGGTGCTGTTAATGAGAGTAGACATCCTTTGGGGCTATCTTATCCCAAAGAGGTTTATTCTTTATCGCATGTTGCCATCCCTTTTCCAGTTACGGATGGGCTTTATGGCTTACAACCTGATCCAGCTGAGAACTATGGTATTCAGTTAGGGTCAATAGCCACTCGCGGAGAGCGCAACGTACTCATCGTTAGCTTGGATTCGATTCTGCGTCTTTCATCAAATCCATTTTTTCCCTATATGATGAAGAGAATAGAAGAAAATATTCCCCCAATTCCTCTTAACAATAAAGAGGTTAGCTAGCAAAGTTGCTTTAGCCTATACTAATTTTGAGCTGGATTTGCCATAAAAAGGTCTGTGTTTGCGACAAGGAGGTCTGTCATGAAACAAACACTAGTCCTAATTCCTGGGGTAAGTGGTGATAGTAATTTATGGCAACATCAAATTAATCATCTAAAGGAGTTAATCAACATTAAAGTGATTGTTGATCAGCAAACAACTCGCCATGTCATTTACTTGAGTTTGTAAAAGGGAGAAATCATGAAGATTTTAGCTTGTTTACTTATACTCATTTTTAGCCCATTAGCCATAGCTGAACGTTGTTTGATAGAGGGAAAAGAAATCAAACTGGAAGGTAAACTCGGTGTGCAAACTTTTCCTGGCCTTCCTAATTATGAACGTGTCAAAAAAGGTGATGAGCCCGAAACTTATTGGATTTTGACGACTGAAAAATCTTACTGTGGGATAGGCCGCAACCTCGACAATGGCAAATTATATCGCCTTGATCGACGTGCCACGAAATTTCAATTAGTGCTCACGGCGGAGCAATACAGAGAGAAAAAAGATCTGCTAAATAAAAAAGTGATTGTCGAAGGCAACCTGTTTCTTGCTCATACTGGCCATCACCATACTGAGATGTTGATTGAGTTGACAAGTATGGAAGCTGCTCCCTGACCGCTTGCTTGCTAAATAATACATCCATATTTGCTATAGAGGCTTTAAATCGCGTAGAATGCGCGTAAGACATTATGACTAAAAAATACCCATGCATTCATTTTATTATTCAAATAAAATCTTTAAGTCACTAAATTTTATGAGGCTTTCTGATGAGAAACTACGGTCTTTTATCCGTTTAAATCATTTTAATCCTAATGCAGATTGGTCCCTCGACAATCCTGTTTTACATTTTCTGCTTGCTAATGAACGATTTATTGATGTGGCACGGCTGTTTAGCTTAATGCCCAATCGTATTAACCCTAATCTTTGCGATGGTCAACGGTTTGGCAAAAAATCCTTGCTCATCTTGCTGACGCTATTGCCGTCCAGTAGTTTATTAATACATCAATTTATTGATGTCTATAAAGAGCATTTACTTGTTGATTATCAAGATAACCAAGGCAGAACAGCGCTTCACTACGCTGTCATCCTTGGTCGTGCTGATGTGGTTAGCCATCTTATAGAACTTGGTGCATCTACCCGAATTCGCGATGAAGATGGTTTATCGCCCTTGGATTATTTGTACTGCACAACAAAAACTATTTACGCTACTTTAAAAACGGTTGATATAGAGCCTGAGCGGGATATCAACGCTTTGAGAAACGCCCTCAGTGATCATTATGGCCGTCCTTTAATGATACAAGGCGCTTATTCTACCCAGTGTAAAAGGACTGTTGAGAATCTTAGAGAGAGTAAGCCGGTTTTAATTAAATATATTCAAGGCAATCCACCGGCCTGGTCGACTTTCATTGGTGATAATTCTAAGACAACTTATGCTGACATGTTCTCTTTTGCCAAAGAGATTGCAGAGAGAAAACACGTGGCTTTTTCAGATATTTTTGTCAATCAACAGTTAGATAGTGATGAACAAGAGGCATTTAGAGATATGCTGGTTACTTTTAGTAAAGAATTTTCTGGTCAATCTGTTCTTGAACAATGTATCGCCGGTCATGAAAAATAGAGCAAGTAATAAAATATGCGCAGGAGTCAGAGCGTTCTCCATGTATGGATAATGTGGCAGTATAATTGCACACTAAGATCTATTGAGTTAACAGGAGTAAGCAAGGTAGAACAGTGGATTACGGAAAAAAATTAAGTAGCATCAATGCGATTAGATTCTACGCCATGGTTTTTTGGTCCTTTATGATCGACATTATTTTTTCAGTCTTTGTTATCGCAAAGGCGCGGGTATACTCACGACTTTTGTACCTTTTTATTTTAACGCAGATTGTTTGTATTTAGCCTTATTAATCATTTTTGTTACTGGATTGCTTTTGCTAATACTCACTGCTTTGCTGCTTGGAATCTATCGCTTCTTCAGTAGGAAAAACAAATCCCCCTTGTTAGTGAATCTTTTGATAATCATCTTAATAACTTGGCTGTTACATTTTATAGGTCCTTTTTCTTTAGCCACTTAGTGGGTTATATCAACCTGGTGTTAATGTATCACTTTCTTCATCTAGTGCTATTAACGCGGTTATGTTTTGTTTATAGAGTTTTTCCTGTGAAAATATAGTCCGGTAAAGTGGTTTTAGGCCGCCGCTGAAAATATCGGTCATTTTTTGAAAAAAGATTCTTTCTTGCCAGGAGGGTGTGTTGTAATAACAAATTTCCATTGTTTTAGCGATAACCTGTTTATCGCCATAGCTAAGAACTATTTTATCTTTCATTTTTTCCACCAGAACAGCTATAACTTGATAGCGATTCATTAACTTTTGTTGTTTGGCGGTTGGTTCGATGAGTAATGCTATTTCTCCTTCAGTGGAGATGATGATGCTTTCTTTTTCAAGTTTGTCTTGTAAATGATCTCTAAAAACAACAAGAAATTCTTTGACTATTCGAGCCTGTGTTCTTCGTTGTACCAAGGGACAGAAAAAATGAATTTTTTCTTTCGCAAGCTGTTGTCTTAGTTGCTCAAGATCCCTTTCAAAATTGGCAAAAATTTGGCCATCCATTTCTTCGATCTTTTTAGCCAGATCTTTCTCTTTCGCAACAGGTTGACACATAGCTTTTATCCACTTTCCAGAACAACCGGTATTTCTTTCTATTAAAATGGAAAAATCAGAGTTATCTTGAAGAAAATCGTGCAATTGATTTGCATTTTCAATGGTAATCGCTGCGGTGATCTCTTCGTATTCCTTATCTTCTTTAATTGTCAAAGCGAAGCTGGCTAAAGAGAGAAAAGTCATCAGAGAATAGCCTTTCTCCCCGTTTATAAGGTAACTATGGTATTGCAGATAATTGTATAAAAAATTAATTGCAGGAATATCACTCTTATCAATATCCGTTTGACTTAACTCATAAATTCCCAGTTGGATAAGGTCGTCAGCACCAATGGGGTCTTTTTTCATTGATTGATATTTTTGGCTAACAAAGGCAGCCAATTCCAGAGCTTTGAAATAGCAACCAGCTCTTAAGGCATCAACATAATCTTGTGCGTTGCTCATACTGGCCGTCGTCATGGAAGAGAAACGTAGAATTAGTATATTTGGAAAACAATTTAAATTGCAAAAGAACAAATCGCTTATTTTGGTCCAAGTTGCATAATAGTAAGGATATGATAGAAAATCCTACTTGGTTTAAGCATGATGAGCATGTAGGATCAATCCTGACAAATGTCTAGTAAAAGGAGATTATTTTAGATGTATCTAAAGAGACACTTTATAATAATCTTGTTCTGCTTATTAGTTTCACTATTGGCATTAAAATCAATGGCTTCCGCTGACCCACTTACCCAAGGAAAAAAGATGTCGCAACAATTTGCCGATCTTGCAAACGATTATGAAAAGAGTTTATTTGATTATTCACCCGAATTAGGTCTTTTTTGGGGAAAAAGCAATGTAGCCCACGATCGTTTTATGGATGCTTCTATAGACGCTTACAAGCAATGGGTACAAAAAGAAGATGATTTTTTATCAGCTCTTTACAGCATGGATGAAAAGGCATTGCGGGGGTCGTCGCAATACCTGACCTATCTCCTTCTAAAAGAAACACTGGAAGCGAAAAAGGCAAGTCGAATTTGTAGAGAAGAGCTTTGGGATATTAATCCAAGCTTTGGTTGGCATAATAAAATGGCTATTGTTGCTGAGAAACAGCCTGTTGGAACCGCTGAGTACCGCCAATTTGCTCTTACACGCTGGCAGACTTTCGATAAAGTGGTAGATAATCAAATTGACAATTTAAAATTGGGAGTGAGCCTTGGTTATACCGCACCCAAGCCTGCTGTAGCGAGAGTATTAGCGCAACTTAAAATAGTACTTAACAGTCCCATTGAAGCATCTCCTTATTTTGATTTTGCGCGCCGGGATGGTGATGATGCGTTTAAAACGCAAGTTACTCATCTCATTAAAACGACCATTAATCCTGCTATTAAAAAATATGTGGATTATCTGGAGAATGACTATCTGCCTAAGGCGAGAAATGAAATAGGAGTGATGGCATTACCGGCAGGTCCAGCATGCTATCAAGCCAAAATCAAACAGGAAACCACCTTGGGACTGACTCCTGGTGAAATTCATGAGTTGGGTTTGCAAGCGATACAAAAATTATCCAGAGAGGTTGCTGAAATTGGTTTGAAAAAATATGATACTGACGATATGACTGTGATTTTTCAGCGCGCCAAAGAAGAGTCTGAGAATTATTTTTCCACTGAACAAGATATCTTGGATTATAACGTTGCTGCCTTGGAGAGGGCCAAAGCGAAAGTCTCTGATTGGTTTGACCTCATGCCAAAAACGGAGGGGACGCTACGACCTTATCCTGCACATCGAGCAAGAACAGGCGCTTCTGGTGAATACCACCCACCCAATGAAGATGGAGCGGAACCTGGTGTTTTTTATATCAACACCTATGAGCCTGAAAAACGGAGTCGTATTGATCAAGAGGCAACTTTGTTTCATGAGTTAATACCAGGTCATCATTTTCAAATCGCCTTGCTTTATGAAAATAAAGCGATACCTACGCTAAACCGATACTTGTTTAATGCTGGTTTTGGTGAAGGTTGGGCCTTGTATGTTGAACGCTTGGCGGATGAAATGGGGTTATATCAGGATGATATTTCCCGCCTGGGAATGCTGTCGAATGAAACCCTAAGAGCGGCACGTCTCGTGGTTGATACAGGCATACACGCTTTTCATTGGAGTCGCGAAAAGGCAGTGGATTATTTAAAACAGCATACAGCACTCAGCGAAAATATCATTGAAGGAGAGGTTGATCGCTATATTATGATGCCAGGGCAGGCTACTGCTTATATGCTGGGAAAATATGAAATAGAACGGTTGCGTCGATTAGCCAAAGAGCAATTGGGAAGTCGTTTTGATATACGGCAATTTCACAATCAAGTGCTAAAAAATGGTGTTGTCAGCTTGCCTATATTAAGAGCTCAAATTGAAAGTTGGTTGGAGGCAAAAAAACGAGTTAACTGGCAAGTTCAACGAACTGGAGGCCGAGTTTAAAACTCGGCCTCCAGCAGTAGTATAAGGAGTTAGACGCCTATTGTTACTGTAGATTGAATTGCCTTTAACCCTATGCACTCACCTGCCTTAATTCCTTCTTTCATCATGTCTATTGCTTTTCTATAAATCTGACTATTGAGTGTTTTAGAGCCTACTTCATAATGTCGGTTTAAACGAGCAAAGAAAAGATTCTCGCCTACTTCTACTTGGAGCAGTTTATCTCTCAGTAAAGGTTGGTTTGTTGCTTCTTGCAGTTTAACTTTATTATTGTGACAATCGATTGTTTTTTTAATTCATCATTATATGTTTCAAGCGTTTTAGCTAAATCATCGAAAACAGCAACTTCTTTATTTTTTGCTGCCCCGCATTCAATGGCTTTTTCTAGGTATTTTTTGCCCTCATAGCAATGAGCTATTTGTTGATTGCTTCTTTTACTCGCTGCGATTAAGCAGCAAGCTGCTTTGAAATAATAACATTGACCTGCGAGTACATATTGAATGGAGATACCCCCATCCTTTAGTGCTCTTTCAAGAGTTTGGAGTAACTGATCTAATTTAGTAACGCCTTCCTGAAAAAGATCGCTGTTTTCATCAACAAGAAATTGAGAAAATAATTGATTTATTTCAATACACAAACTAAAAATATTTAATTTGCCAGGTGAACCCTCAGATTTTTCTACAAAGAATGTCCTCCTTTTCGTGTTTTTCACCTCTTCATGCTTATTCTTTGCATCATCCTCCAGACTATCTTTGTTGAGCACGGGTAAACGGAATATTAATCAGCAAGCAATAAATGGAAATACCCTATTACTACTCGCCTGTTACAATAAGCATTGGGACATCGTACGTTATTTACTTACCTTCGAAAGGATTGATGTTAATTTGGCTGATAAAAATGGGTGTAATCGCTTTACGCCTGCTTATCACCAATGAGCAAACAGAGCTTTGTAAGTCGCTTCTTGAATTGGGAGCAGATAAGAATGCTCTGGCGCCAGAAATGGGAACCTCTTTTGATGTCGCTGAAATAGTCAACAATAAAGAAATAACGGCACTTCTTACAAGGCAAGCATCTGAGGATAAAGCACCGTCAAGTATCCCGGGAGCTGTTGTTACTTACAAATCAGGTAGTGAATTACTCGTTACTACTAAGCCAGAGAGCGGCAGCCAACAACTGACTAGTTCAATTTAGAATAAATTTTAACCAAAAAAGCTGTTAATAGCATATCAGATCATATATAATACAACTTGATTTTAAGAGGTTTACAATGGCAAATTTTTGGCAATATGGCGCCACCCAACGATTCTTTTATGGTAATAAGGAGCAGGGGGGCGGTTACGCATCAAGCGAATCTACTCTGAGTGATTGGAATCGAGAACTCACGGCTGGTGACGGTTCACAAATTCGTATTGGTGCTGGAGAAGGCTCGACTATCGCTCATCTAAGAGCAGAAAAAGGGAAGTTTCAAAGTCTTGATGACTTGAAAAATTTTTTGCTGAGGTATTGTTTTCTAACGCAACGCCATCAGAAAGAGTAGAATTGTCTGAGTGCGCTCTTGAGCATTTTCATCAGGGAGGACTTCTCTTTGCCAGCCAGCATTGTGTCGTAAATGCGCAATTGCGGAAAAATCAGAATATTAAACTCCCCAATCAGCGGACTGTGGTTAATATTGTACCAATAAAGGGTGGGGTGTCTATTATCGAAGAGAACACTTATGCAAAGGTAACAGTTGGAAACAAAGTAATTACCGCGTCTGGCTCTAGCTATCATGCAAAAATTCATAGTGAAGTGACTTTTACTACCAAGGGTATTCATGTGCAGGATTTAACAATTGACTGTCCAAATAGTCAGGCTGCTAAAATAATTGATCCCAGGACAGTGAGCGAGTTGTTGCAACACATTATCAACAAAATATCGCAGGCAATATGGCCAACTAATAAAGCGCTTATTAGCTCACAACCTGCAGAAGTCAATGTGGATAATTTAGATGAGGAACAAGCGGTTATGAAGTTTACACCCATGAGGGCGAATAACTAAGTCGCCCGTTTTCTTATCACCGATCTGCTGTGCTTTATGCACAGCACGCAGTGGTTCGTCGTCTAAATTTAATTGACAGTCCTCCCGTTTCCTATCAGCTCATAAAAAACGAACAGGGGGGTTATAACCACCTAATAATTGCTCAAGTCGTTCGGAAACTGCTAGAACAGTAGTATCTTTCCAACGATTGGCAGCGATTTGTACTCCAATTGGTAATCCTGTCGTTGATGTTCCGCATCTGATGCTGATTGTTGGACATCGGCTCAGATTGTGAGTCATTGCGTAGGAGAAATCGCTGATTTCTTTAATTCCAATTCCATGAGGTTTTGCTATTTTCGGAAAGACCGGACTAATTAACACATCGTACTTGTGCATGAAAGAAAAAAGTTCCATGCGGAATAAATCGATTTCCCTCATACGACTATATAATTGGGTCATGGAAAATTGACAGTTTTCTGCTTGGCGGAGAAATTCCCTTAACTCCCAGGAAAGCGTTTCAATACCAAGTTGATGTAATACTTGCTTGAATCCTGCTCCATGATCCCCTCCAAGAAAAAGATCCCAATGCAGTGCAAATGACTGACTGATACAGTTCGGACGTTCTTCAATAACAACGGCAACCTCATCCTTCAGGGCTAAGGCTGCTGTTTTGACAACGTCTTGTACTTCTTGATCAACGGGAGTAAAACCGTTTTCAATAAAATAGGCGACACGTAGTTTTTCTAGTGGGGGTGGGGGTTCAATCGGGACAGGTATTGTATAAGGGTCAAACTGATCGGGACCTGCAAGCACTGATAAACCCAAGCGAAGATCAGCGGCAGAACGAGCCATTGGCCCATAAGTAAGCATAGAACCAATGAGACCTGGCGAATCGCCTCCTACGGTACCTGTAGATGGTAGATGCCCGTGAGTAGGTTTTAAGGCAACAATTCCACAACAATGGGCTGGTTGGACAAGACTTCCTCCACCATCTGAGCCAATTGCAAAAGGTACGCCCCCCGCGGCAATTAAGGCAGCCGAACCACCGCTGCTTCCACCACAAGTTCTATCCAGATCATAAGGATTATTAGTTCGTCCGTAGATTAAATTGTCCGAATCTCCGCCGCGACACATTTCTGGAACATTAGTTAATCCAATAATAATGGCGCCTTCGGCCTTTAATCGCGCGACAAGTGTTGCATCTTGCTGAGCTTTCCCTGCCTTATAAAAGCCAGGGCTGCCAGAGGAGCAAATTAATCCTTTCACATTTAAAGCATCTTTGATTGCAACTGGAAGACCTGTTAATTTTTAAATGGTTTTTTAGCGGCAATTGCTTCATCGACTTTGACGGCCTGCTGCAAACATGCCTCAGGAGCAAAACGCTGTGTTAAGGCATTAAGAGCGGGGTTAATTTTTCGATTTGTTCTAAATGTGCCAGCATCACTTCTTTGGCAGAAAGAGTTTTTTCTGAATATGCTGGATTAGCTCTATTGCTGTCAGTTGGTGGATATTATCCATATCGTAAAGCTCCCGCTAGCGCATTGAATAGATTTTTATCGGTTAACGGCTAAAGTGAAAAAATTAAATTTAATAGTAAGATTTTAGATGCATGTAAATTACAAATAACATACAAGAGTTAGCATTGGAAAGATTTCATTCTTGTTATTGGCAAAATAAGATAAAATTTTTTGATTACTAAATCAACAGGACAGGATTGATGATGGAGCAATTCGCTATACATTGCTATGTGTCTGGGAAAGTTCAGGGCGTGTGGTTTCGAGCCTCTACGAAAGAAGAGGCTGACAGGCTCGGACTGAAAGGTTGGGTACGTAATTTAAGTGATGGGAGAGTGGAGGTGTTTGCCTGTGGGAATGAAAACCAACTCGAGTTATTTTATGCTTGGTTACAGCAGGGGCCACGATTCGCCAACGTCAGTGAATGTACACGAGAAGATTTACCTTGGGAAGATTACCTGGAATTTGAGATTTTGAGGTGATTGGAGAATACCAGGATTGCTAAAATCTATCTTGCTTATCAGAAGGAGCGATAATGGCTGCAAGAATGCAAGGATATAAGGCACCATTAAATATTTATTTACACCTGATTCGTAATACTTCTATCGGTTTAATGCTTATCGTTGCAGCCCTTTTTATTGGCATGCTGGGTTACCATGTCTTTGAACAAATGTCTTGGGTTGATTCCTTTCTGAATGCTGCAATGATTCTATCAGGTATGGGGCCTGCTGCTACACTGACCACTTCCGCGGGCAAGCTATTTGCAGGTTTATATGCATTGTTCAGTGGTCTCGCCTTTATTGCTATCGTCGTTATTATGCTGTCACCAGTCATCCACAAATTTTTTCGTAAAATTCATCTGGAAAGTGGCAGGTACAATGATTGATAGAACGCTTATAAAAAATCCAGTCATTATTGAGAGGCTACTAGCAGAGGAAATACCGGATTAATACGGTATTCAGTAAGTTTGTTATTCATTATAATTAGTACCTAAGCCTGACATGAATAAGCTACGCCAAAATGGCTATTCATTTGCAGTAAGTGGAGATGTTTTATGGGGAAAATCTTAGCAGAATTACAGGATCATCCAAGCTTGCTTTATACACAAGAATTAAAAATGTATGTAAACCTCTTGAGTCCATTGATATTACTACTTTTTCTCATGTCCGAGTTTATAATGATTAACGGTTGGCAGTGCTATGTCATCACCCTGACTTTATGCTTAATTATGCCCTGAAAAAATATTATGATGCTGATCCATGTATTAACATTAAACCGGGGTCGATGGATTTTGGGCAATATTTAGTATGGGACGCGGTTGAGTGCTATGGTAAAACAGCGGCGATGATGCAAGATGCAGCCGATTTTGATTTCAAGGAGTGCGAGCTGCAGCTGAAAAATATATTTTTGATCATTTGGAGGATGGCTCGTTTGAGCCTCAAATTGCTCGAACCTTTACTCTTGAACAGATTGTAGAAGCGCATCGTTATATGGAGTCAAATGAGCAAATTGGTAAGATTGTAGTCAGGCCTTAATTAAAGACCTGCTTTTGTGCATTCAGCTTCTTGAAGCGCTGCAGCAAAGTCCGTGTCAATTTCTTCTATCTCTTCGGAGCTTCGATTGGTTAGATCGATATCCAGATCTTTTTCAAGATCCTGAACAGGAATTTTATTTTGCAGGTTGGCGAAGAAACCTCGTCGATTGATTACTTCATAAACGGTATTTTTTACGAATGTTTGATAGTTCTCAAATTGCTCATGCCCTGAATCTTGAGTGGCTATCGTCGCCTCGATAACGTGCTCAATTTTTTCGCTAAATTCTATGTCTTCACTAAAAAGCTGTTCGGGAAGCGCTTCATACTCTTCTTGTGAAAGTTGTTTTTCAAGGACCTCAACGAGCATGTCTCTATGTTCTTGCTCTTGATAATCCTCATCGACCTGTTTTCTATAAGCATTAACTACCCGAGTACCACAATCAAAATTATTGTCTTGTTCTTCGGTTGAAGACACTTTCAAGTCGTTATAGAGGCCTTCACCAATGAGTTTATTTAGCAAAATAGTACTTCTTTGAAGCATGCCTGCTTGTCTTTTGGTAAGCAAAGACTCTCCAAACTCATCATCGATGAAAGGTTGTTCATCCTTTACTGACCAAACTCCCTTTTCTTTGAGCAAATAAAACCAATGGCCGTCATAATTTGCTGCTAAGAAGATTGTTTTATCATTACCCTCATTGCCTTCTATGAGAGTTCTAAGCGCAACCTCTTCTTCAGTAGACAATTCAGCCAGTGAAAAGGGTTTATACGTCACAACGTTATCAGAAATAAACTTATCATCTGTTAACAGGTCAGTCATATCCTGCATGGTTAACAAGGTTTGTACAGAAATCTCACCATTTCTTTTTCGATACTGATCAGCAACGCTTAAATAAGCCTCATCATGCATTGTTATTAACGCCAATTTTGCTTTTTGCAGCTCTAGATTAAATTTTTCTTGCCAAGTGAAGAATTCCTTCTGCCATGCTTCGTTTTGTTTATCTATTTCGTCAAGTTCAGCGTATTCTGAGGAAAGAGCGATTAAACGGGTTAAGAGTCGCTTGGCTTCTATCAGCTTTACCGCGGCGATGTTGTATAAAGGAATCTCGTTCTCTATACAGAGTGCAAGAATAGTTTCTTTGTGAGTAGCCCAGAGTGCTTGCTGCTCTTCTATAACAAGCTGTTCCAAACTATCATATTCTTCACGTAGTTTTAGTTCTGAGAAAGCCATAATCATTGCCTCAATAAAATTGGTTTACACCATTTGTACCAACATGATATCACAGAGAAATTAAGTAAAGATTAACACTTGAATTTCAAAGGATTAAAAGATGATTACAGTGTTTGCTACAGTGATAGCCAAAGAGGGTAAGGCATCGGAGGTAAAAGAAGCGCTATTAACGTTAGTGAAACCCACGCGTCAAGAGCTAGGCTGCATTGAATATCATTTTTATCAGGGACAAGATAATCCTTGCGAATTTGTCTGCTTTGAAAAATGGAAAAGTAGAGCTAGTCTTGATCAGCATATGCAAACCAACCATTTGAAGACTTGTTTAGCTAGAATAGAAACTTGGCTGGAAAAACCTGTTGCCATACTTATTAGCGATAAAATCTCTGCTTAAGTACTTTATTTTTAGAGTAGTTTGAAGAGCAAAAGGTATCGCTGGATGCTGGTGCGCTACCTGCGGATTGATGATCTGAAAATGACATACCAATCAAGACATTTTTTTAACATCATGATTATCTATTCATTATTCAATCCTATTTATTGACACACTGATATCGGCTCGTTAGACTCGCGATGAATGATTCACCGGGGGTGCTTTGGTTGTTTCCACCAAAGCTGAGAAAGACCCTTATAACCTGCACTGGGTAATGCCTGCGGAGGGAGAGTGAGATTGATAGAACTGAGTTTTGACTCTGCATTAACTCATTGGGTACTTCCTCCGATTTATTTTGAGGAGGTAAACGATGGTATTTTCAAGAATACTGCACAGATGCTCTACTTTTTTTCCAAAAATATACCACCATCCATTTAATCAAACACTGTATGATGGCTCTTTGTCCAGGAAAACATTTAGGGTTTATTTAGAGCAGGATGATCTTTATTTGCGCGATTTTCTTACGCACTGGGGTTAACTTCGCTACGATGTTCTAATCATGCTCATGCTAAGCAATTGCGAGAGTTATCAGCTTATATTAGGGAAACAGAGCGTAAATTTCATCTTAAGTATCTGGCAGAAACGCCAACAGCGACTTTTTTAACCATAAAATAATCCGTAAAAAATTCCTGTGATTGCTAATTATACCGACTATCTTCTTGATAACGCGAAACATGCTCCTATAGAAATAGCCGTAGTCAGTTTTCTCCCCTGCTTTATGATCTATAGAGAGTTAGGGAAGCGACTAGATCTTACAACGTGTGCGTTAAACCACCCTTATCGGAAGTGGATGGCCTCTTATTCCAGTGAGAACTTCATAGCGGCTACCAAAACCATTACTCAAATGACGCAAGAACTAACTGAGCCTATAATGTGCCCCCTACAACAAGAAAAATTATTTCATCTTTTACAAAATCAGCGGAGTTTGAATGGCTGTTCTTTGAAGCAGTCTTCACTGAACAAAAAGTCTATACAGTTGTTCACGACAGTAATTCTATTGTTCGTTGTTAATGGTGTTGAAAAGTACTTTCCGCAATCTACTATGCGGGTTGGCTTAACTATTGAGTTGATTTATGAAAACAATCACTGCTGTTATGTGGGACCCAGGTAATAGTTTTGATAATAAAAGCTTGGATGAAAAGGTTACATTGATTGAGGCTAAATTTAAGCAGGCTTATCAATTAGCTGTGTCTGAAGGGGATAATGACAATACCGTTGTTTTTTATGCCCTGAATTTGCCTTGCTTAATATAGATGCTTCTGAGAAAAGTTTTTCTTATTCAAAGCAGGAATTTCAAAAAGCTGGAGAGCGGTTAAAAAAGTTAGTTGATGATTTTCCTAACGCCATCATTATTCCAGGCACAGCTTATGTGGAAAAAACTTAGATCTAGCTGATGCGAAGAAAAAGATAAAATATGCTAACACCATAAAAAAATGGCAACTTAGAAATTTCAAACTGGTACAAGATTTGCGGCAAGAAATTGCAGGGATGACTTGAGTAAAAAATACCAGTACCGCTTTCTCCCATTCGGGAGATACTGCACAAATAAGCCAAAACGTTATAGCAAGAGAATAGAAGCAAATGAAGTTTTGGAGCCATTTATAGGAATGTTCTACCCTGGGCATGGAGAGCCGTTTTTACCAAAAACGATATTTGTTTTGGCATTGAAATTTGTGCTGATCACAAAGAGGGTGTTTTGGCGTCGGAACAAAGGAAAGCAGGTCAAGCAGTAGATGTGCATTTTATTGTGGCAAACACTATTTATACCATTCCTACTAAAGTGGCTAAAGACACTGCTATTGTATTAAATTGCGCAGGTAGTTTCCAAGTGATATCCATGCAGCCAAAGCAACCGGCGTTTGGATTCGCGACACTAGTGGTGGACTAAAAGCAGTAGAAATGAGTCCCTGCTCGATCGGTGATTTGCGAGTTGATGCTGATATTCCTCTACCAAACCCCAAAGAAACCTATTCTATTTACCCTGGTTAGATCATTTAATAAACAAAGTGCTATTATATTATTAATTCATTGAATAGGGTTAACAAATGTATACTAGTAAAGTATCAGAGCACTCGCCAAGAACAATGCTTATTGCCGGTCAAAACGAAACTGTCAGAAAAAATGCGACGCAAAACGGTTTTCCAGCAACGGTAGGCCTGGAAGGCTGTGTTGCTGTAATCATCGCTGATAAAAAAGGAAATGTAAGTTTGACGCATGTTGATGCGGATACGGATTTATCCTTCATTAAGAAAGAAATTGAATTCATGGACGGCGAATTTACCATCGATTTAGTCAAACCGAAAAAAGGAGAACTTCATTTAAAGGTTTTATCTAGGCTTGATGAGGACGGGCTTTCCAAGACCCCATTCTCTGGCAAAACAAGAGCGGTTGCAAGTGGGGAAGGAACAGTAGTGTATAATTACCTAAAGGGAGCTCCACAGGTGTTTTCGTTTAATGATTTTAAAGAAATTGCAACGCCAGGCATGGAGCCTAGCAAAACGAATAGATTACACGCACTAGGTTATAGTGTGCAAACCTGTGTAGATAATCCAATGGAATTTCAATTACGAGTCTATACTCGGCAATTAAATCAGGCTTTGTCATCTCAGCCTACTACTTATCCTATCTGTGTACACGATGATTCTGGCTGGCTAAAAACAGAAGTGAACTTAGAGGAGGAAGTAAGATTATTATTAGAAAAAAACAACCAAGTCATAGCACCTTTTTTCCTCCAGGTAAGGAGCATTCTTTTGGTTATGTTTACCCACGTTACAAATTATTAGTCGAGACTCTTCAGGGGAAGACTCCCAAAGAAACTTCGGAACTGTAAGCGAGTGGTATATAAATCATTGCAGGCAAAGCCTAGTCATTAATTCCAGTCATTAATGACTAACTCTCGTTTTTGCTCTTCAAAGTGGCATTTAATCGTGTCTAATAGCTGCGTGGCATCTCCAGCCCATCGTATCGGGGTACCAATAACGACATCAATAACAAAGGGGACCAGTAGTGATTCATCTTTGGGAAGTGCTTTGCCTAGACCATACATAAAGATTGGATAGATGGGGACAGCAGGATTATTTTTGCCAGATGAGCGATGCCTCTTTTAATTTCGCTCATCTTTTCCGGCTCACCGCGTGAGCCCTCAGGATAAAAATAATGAGTTTACCATTGTCCAATGCAGTTTGAATCAAGGCAAAGGGATTTTTACCGGCCTTTGTTCTCCTTTGAATAGGAATAATGCCGATGATATTTTGTGAAAACCAAGCGAGCAGTTTATTTTTTAAAAAATAATCTGCAGCAGCCACAGGGTAGATGTTTTTTTGTAATGTCCATGAAAATAAAGTCATCAAAACCATGGTATCTAAATGGCTGTTATGGTTGGCTACCAGAATGGCAGGACCATTTATGGGTAAACGTTCACGATGACGGACGTTTAAACCAAGCAAGATAGCAATGATAGGTCTGACAAAAAATTGAAAGAAAAGGAAACGCAATAAATTATTCATCAGTAATAAAAATACCTCGCAAAATGAAAAAAGAGTGGTGCAGTAAAAATAATACTGTCTAAGCGATCTAAAATGCCGCCATGTCCGGGTAATAATTGTCCGGTATCTTTAATACCCAAATCTCGTTTTACTGCAGACATGGTAAGATCGCCAATAAAACCGCTAATGGCAATTAATAGGCCGGAAAATAAGCCGCTTACCCAGGTAAAAGGTGTTAAAAAGGGGCTTAACAGAATTGCTAGCAAAGAAGTGGTTATTACTCCACCCAAAAAAGCCGGCTGTTGTTTTATTTGGGCTTATGGCAGGAATGATTTTCTTGTGGCCGAATAGCTTGCCGCAGATATATTGGCTGACATCATTAAACTGCGTTAAAAAATTAAAAAATAATTAAACTGATTCCCTCATTACGCCAATTGTTACCCACAGGAAGGACACCAAGATAGGCAATGTGACTGATACAATAGACTGTAAGCATGAGGCCCCAATGCAATGTACCAGAGGCTTTTAAAAAGCCGTCTGTCTTTTGCAGCATCACCATGCGCATAGGAATTAATAAAAACATATAAATAGGAACAAAAATGACAAACATGCCATACCACTGAATAGCGACCCATAGATATTGGCAGGGTATTGATAAATAGGCGATAAAGATCACTCGTCTATCCACACGGCGAGTAGGAATGATTGTAAAATACTCTTTCAAAGCGAGATAACTGACAAACATAAAAAATACAATCATTGACATAGCATTGATACTAAGTGCGACAATTAGTAGCAAGACCATGACCCACCAGGATTGCATGCGTTTGGTTAGTTCAATATAATTTTTTCGTCAATACGGCTTTTAACACAATAAATAATGATATTGGCTATGCATACGATGAAAATCAGTGCGGCGAATGCAATGAGGTTAGTTCGATTCAGTGCCATCTATAGGCTCCACTTCCCGCAAGATTTGCCGTACACGATTCACAATGGTCAATATAATCAGGAAACAAATTATCAATAGGAGCCAATTAAGCCATGTCGAGAAAGGAATAAGGCCAGCCAAATTGCTAGTAAACTAAAAATAAAAGCGCGATCACTTTTACCCATTGGGCCATCATAGCGCCTTGAGGCGCCAACCAATAAACCGCTTAAACCAGTTGCTTCACTAAGCAGAGCCAATATGACAATGGCAATAATTAGCAAATTGCTTATCCCAGGATAAAGTGCGAAAGGTAGATAGAGTGCTGCATCAGCAGCCATATCTGTCAACTCATTTAAAATTGCTCCCAAAGGTGTTTTTTGATCATGTTCTTTGGCGAGTAGGCCATCAATGGCATTCAGTGCCATGCGCAAAAATAAAACAATAGGGAAAAGGATCAACAACCAGGAAGATTCAATAAAAATCGCTAAAAGCAAGGCGTAAAGAAGGGAAAAACGAAGGTAAAAACAGTAACTTGATTCGCAGTAAATCCCTTTCTATGAAGTTGATTAACCACCGGGCGCAGCAGGGCCTGGAACTTTGGTTTTATATCATAGATACTGAACATGCTATCTTCCTGTCAGCTATAGAATCAATCATTGCAAAGGGAATATTGATTATCCCGTTAGTGTTGCTAGCGAGATAATAGCATTAAATAGACAGTGGAGCAGCTTTGCTCCTTAACATACGGGCACAAACATGCTCAATGTTGCTTTTCGTCCTGTCTATCGATTAGAGGCACTTATCAGCGCCCCCCACCGCCATAACCTTCTTCTGTGGTTGTATTAGGATTAGTATTGGAGATGGTTGAGCTACATGAGTTGAGGGTTGCCGCTATCATAAATAAAAAGAAAGCCAAGAGCGATGTAGGCATTTTGAAAATTTTCATGGAGAACCCCCCTGTTCAGTTTAGTTATTTTCAGTAGCAATAAATATAGGCAACATCTCTAAAATACGGCGGTTTACAAAAACATTAAATTGTCCTGGATCTCGTAAATAGAATAGAGTTGGCTATTCGCCTTAATCGAACGCAATTTTTATTTCAATTTTGCTCTTTTCGCTCCTGGCAAGATATCACCCTCTTAATTGAGCGTAATTGCTTAGGGCTGCCTGAGATCCGTTCACGTGAAGCCTCCTGTCTGGCTCATGGATGACACAGTCTATCTTAATTAGAGGATGAACCAAAGCGCTGGTAAGAAAATTTGGTGTTCAATGTCTTGGCTTGAATTTTTTGCTTATTCAATTTATAAGTAACGCTGTTATTTCGGCAGGGATTATAAAATAGTAAGGTATGGGGATTTGCACGCTAACTACGACAAAAATGATGTTAGTTAATTAAAAAATTATTCAGATTTAGGATATTAGCCCAAAGTAAAGGAATAATGATATGAATATAAAAAAACGTTGGCTATCTTGTGCTTGATTTTTTTCTCCCCTTTGCTGTTTGCCCTACAAACCAAATCGAATCTAAGTGAATATTCCGTGCTTATTGGTGGTCGTGATACTCATGCGGAACTAATCTATGCTTTCCGCCTTGTTGTCGCTACGATATTAGGCGCTATGATTGGTTTATTTCATCAACGCGAGCAAGGGATTGGTCCTTTAATGTACGCGGCCATTGCCAGCAGTTCTGCTGTATTTGGTGCAGCAATGCTCCATGGTTCTCTTACCTGGAATAATCCCTATTTTATGTCGGGTATAGCGGGTTTAGTTACAGGAATCGGCTTTATTGGCGGCAGCATTATTTTTCGTAATGAACAGCGGCTTATGGGAATGATTACTGCTATTACTATGTGGGGAACTGTCGGTGTTGGTTTATCTTGTGCGCTTGGAATGCATATTATTGCTGCTTTCTCTGCGGTAATCATCAGTGTATTTAACTTTATCCCACAGCGATTGCAGAAAAAGCAATTGCAGGAATGAGAATTTGTTATCATAGCTTGAAATTTGGGTGTTTTCATCGAGTTTTGAGCGGATGATTTTCTTGCTTTTTATATATGAAATAGAAAGAGTCTTGCATTATCTAACCTAAAAATAGTTTGGTGAGAATGCCTTTTTAAGGTAAATAGAATAAATTATACGCCTGCTTATTTGCTTGAATAGTTAATTTTTCTTTATGAAGGTGTATTTCTATTCAAGATCTCGGTAAAATCACGCATTGTTTCAATGCAACAGACAAGAGAACCTGCGTCTTCGTTACAATTGATATCATGGGGATTTATATGAATCAGAATCTAGAGGGAATTATAGAGAACAGTACTCAGAACCTCGTTTCCCCACCGCAAGGGACAACTATTTTTGCGAGTACTATGAGTAAAAAATACCTGATAGAATAAATTATAAAACTCATTTGGCGTATGCTGATTTCATTAAAGCAGCTGATTTTCGCAGTAAAATACATTCGTTGTTTATTTTTGGGAAGTATTTTTTAATTGTTGCAATAAAACGAGTAATCTCTTATGAGTTGATCCCTGCTGATCTACGTAATCCAAAAACCGTACCTGATTTTATTGCGACTTTAAAGAAAATTGCCCTGAACATTAGGTATAAATTTTTGCCCAGAAAGAACAGATCTGTTGATAAGACTGGCGAGCAAATTTCCACCAATCTTGATAGACAAGGTATCTGTGTTGTTGATATGAATTCCTACCAGTTTGACAAAATCGATGTTTTGGCCTTGCCTTTACTGGAAAAATTACGCCAGATTCGTGGCCAAAGAAAAGAAGGAAGCCGTGAATTCATCGAATCACGTAGTACGGCTCTGCGTTCGGCAAGTAAAGATTTATTTCAAGCAGTTGAAGCTGCATTGACTGCGAGCGGTATACTGTCCGGTATTGCAAAATACCTCGGGCGCCCGGTGAGTGTTGTTGACATCAATCCACAAATTAATGATAGCAGCGATGATTTTTGGCGGCGTTTCTTCCCTGATTTGGCTATTGAAAAACCCACAACAGCTTATTGCCATCGCGATGCTTCGGGAGGAGATGTTAAGGTAATACTCTATCTGAGTGATGTGGAGCAGGAGAATGGACCTTTCTCTTTTATTTTGGGATCGCATCGCAATCGGCCCGGCAGATTTGCTAACCTAGTACAGGAAATCAACGATACCTCAGGTTTTTCTTCCACGGATCCTAAAGCGCGTCAGTTGTTTTCTGCTCTACCTTCTTTCCTACGAAAAAATGTGCTTTTGGTAATGACCTGCAAACAGAATCGGAAGTAGCACAACAGATTTTGGCTGCGGAATGGAAGATAACGGCAAGTAAAGGTCATGCTGTAATTTTTGATTCGAAGGGAATTCATCGTGGTGGTATGGTCTTAGAGAAAGAAAGGATAGTACTTACTTGTGTGATAGGTTAAATCGCTGATGCTTTTTATGTTCCATGCATCAATGTACAAGAACAATTAACATAGATTCTTGTGAATAACATGAGAGCCAAGAATATGAGACGATTAATTCATCCAGCTGTATTGATGATGTCCTTTTGGATGTTAATTTTTCTTGTCTATTTTTTAGCGCCGGTCATTCTAACGCCAGCTATTTCTTTTAGCGGCGTTATGTTTTTGATTGCACATATCTTGTTGTTTGTTCTTGGCTCAATTTTTTACACATATCTTTTGCCAAGCAAAAGCAAATCACATCATTCTACAGCTGATTATTATATTTCCAAGCGGTTACAACGACGAATAAATACCGTTTTATTCATTAGTATAATGGGTGGTTTAGTTAGTATTTATAGCAAATTTTCTGAGTTGACTGAGTTTAGTCTTGCCTCTATATACGGATTGCGACTCTTGCGTGCACAAAGCTTACTATATATGGAAGAAGTCCACAGCAGTTTTGCTTCTGCCGGAGCGTTTTTATGTTATCCAGCAGGTTTTGTAGGATTAGTGAGTGGAATACTTTGCTATGAAAATGTGTCCCGTATCACCAAACTATTAATGATTGGCTTTGTGTTTACCATCTTGGGTATCGCAATTTTTGCGGGTGGTAGAAGCCCCATTCTCGTGTTACTGCTATTTACAGGGGTTGCATTTTATACAAGAAGATATTTAGGTAAAAGCCTCCTGCCTAAATCGTTATTTATTCGTTGCGGCATTGTTGTGTTGTCCATAGCGTTTGTTGCATATAGCAGTATTCTATGGACAGTACGCTCAGCAAAGACAGGTTTGGACACTACTGCTTTTATGAACCATGCTGCAAGGGTTTGGGGCGTACAGCCAACGGATGACTTAATAAAAATAAGCAAATCTTTAAATAAACCACAACTTCCGCAAGCTGTTGTGAGTTCTGTTTTTATTTTATTCAGAATCTTTCTATGACGGAGCGATTATTAGATTCTATGAATGATATCAAGTTTTTATATGGAGGATACCACATTGATATTCTTGCTGCTGCATTGCGTGCTGCATCAGAAGGGGATGAATTTTTAAGGCCAGGCTATCAAATTCTCCTGACTGCCAATATTTATGGTTTTTTCACTGGAGCCTGGGGGGCATTGTTCATTGATCTGGGCTATTTTAGTTTTTTAGCTGCCGTGATATGGGGAGTTGTGGCCGGAAGATCATGGCGAAATTTTCATCGCAATCCCAATTTATTGACGGCGTTGAGTTACGTATTTTGGAGTTATTCAATACTTATCAGCTTCGTGTCCCCGCCATTTGGTTTTTCTAATTCTTTTGTTATTTATCTTTGGTTTGTTTTATTTTCAATATGGAGCAAAATTCGTATTTCTATCGATTATGAAAAGTTTTTAATCGTTCTGATAGGCGCAATCAGAAGTGTACTGCCTAATCAGTATCTGCCTGAGACGGGGAAATTTTAATTTAAGATCTCTATCCTTTTTATCGCTCTACGGTATAATCAAGCCCGTTCATAATGACAACATTGTTATGAAAACCAGCAAAGGATTGGAATGATGCCTATCTTGTCTATATGGGTTTTGTGGGGGGCTAAGGTTGACTAGACCTTGTGAGGTAAAATTAAAAATTAATGCTAATGAAGTCAAAATGTTATAAAAAGGGATTATCATTGTGAGCAAAAATACAATACTGATTACTGGGGCTAATGGTTTTGTTGGTAGAGCCTTGGTTTGCTCATTTTTAAAGAACAACCAGCCAATCCGAATTCTTACTCATTCAACCAATTCTGTGGCTATTTTAAACACGGAAGTTTCTGCTGATCTCGATGTTTATTGCATAAAGACAGTCATAGATAACGATCAGTGGGATAAATTATTCGATGGAGTTGATGCAGTTATTCATTGTGGAGCGCAAACGCGCCCTCAAAAGAATATTGAAAATTCGCAGCAGCAGTTTATGAAAGCTAATTATGATACAACCATGAATTTAGCTAATAAGGCGGTTATATATGGCGTTCGTCGTTTTGTATTTTTAAGTAGTATGAGTGTTTTTGGTAATATGAAACAATATATTCCCTTTACTGAAGAAACAGCGCTAGTGCCAATAACGTCTTACGGGGTGTCGAAATTAAGAGCTGAAGAAGCATTAAAAGAACTTTCTAATAAGATAGAATTAGTCATTATAAGACCACCTTTGGTTTATGGTCCGGGAGTAAAAGGTAATTTCAAAAAACTATTTTCGTTAGTGTATAAAAAATTACCCTTGCCTTTAGGCGCTATAAAAAATAAGCGCCATTTTATAGGTATCAACAATCTTGTTGATTTTATCATTTTATGTGTTTGGGCAGAAAAGGCCAAAAATGAGATTTTCTTGTCGCGGATAATGAGGCTTTGTCAACAACGGCTCTAATCAATCAAATTGGTCGAACCATGGATAAGAAGAGTTATTTAATTCCGATTCCGCACAAGTTTTTAGAAATAATGCTAAAAATGATGGGGCTATCTCGATTGGCAGATCAATTACTTTATAACATTGAAATAGATTTTACCAAGGCCAAAATGTTGCTCAATTGGGTTCCTCCTTACTCTTTACAAGAAGAACTGCAATTATCAATTAATCATTTTCTACAAGAACAAGGCACGTTCGATAAAGAAATCTGTACTTAATAATAAGTCTGATTACACACCTAGATCCCAGGCAACACTTTTTATTTGAGCGATTTATTGTCTACTATTATAACTAAGTAGCAAATATAGTTTATCAGAGGAACATGCCTAAAGGGATGGTGATGAAAAATGTGGCTCCTAAGAGTGATACTATTTCTTTGCCTTGCCACTGTACCCGCTGTTGTTGACGCCAATGTTAAAGTGGGTACAGTTTATTTCTATCCGCCCTACGTAATATCCAACGAGGAAGGTTTTGATATTGATCTGATACACTTACTATGCAGGGGTTTGCAGGAGGACTGCCAATTAGTACCTATGCATTTTGATGAGCTTTATTCTGCATTAGACAAGGGTGACATTGATATTGCTATTGCCGGAGTACCTATTCCTGGAAACCAAGACTCTTATGTTTACAGTTTGCCTTACATGATAAGCAAAGCTCAATTTTTAACTCTAAAAGGAAATGGTATTAACTCAATAAGTGATCTAAAAGGTAAATCGGTTGGTGTTATAGTAGTTGGTAATCCTCAAAATAATGTTTTTATGATTATTTATGCACTGGCTCCGAACAGTTTACTATTAAAGAATACCACGATATTGATGACATTATTAATGCGTTGACAGATGGTTCTCTTGCAGCCGCTTTTCTTCATCGCTCTGCTGTAAATTACTGGGTGGTGAATGGTGATAATCAATTTCGAACCCTCGGAGATACTTTTCTTTTAGGAGCGGGTATTGCAATTGTTGCTCTTCCTAAAAATATGATCTTGATTCAAAGAATCAATCAACAATTACAGCAAATGGAGCAGAATGGTACTTTTCTAAATTTATTTAATATGTATTTCTATAATGAGTGATATTAAGCGGTTAATTAAAAGCGCTGTGCCAATTGATAGTGCTCCAAGGTTTTCTGATTAAGCATGTCTACCGAATGTCCGTCAGCTAAGCGCTTTAGCAAATTATCCAAAGAATTTATACGTCCGCTAAGGATTTTTTCCAATATATAACCAGATCGCTTGCCACCGCGGTAATAGCTATGATTTAACAGGGTTGATTTTCTGTTGATTAAACGTTCTTTAGTCGTTTTATCAGAATCTTCACTTATCTGTTTATAGGCCTGATTGATGGCTTTTTGGATACAAGAAGAATTGGTCTTCAATGAGTTTTTTGCCTCCTTGAGCATGTCGGTTACCCCCAGCATGAAAAAATTCATTATCAGGAGCAAATAGATCGCCAATAACTTGCCTGGGCAAGGTTAAAAAGACTTCAACGTCAAAGGGAAGAATAAAATTAAAACCTCTGTGCGCAGGAATAGTTTTAGCAGCAGAATTAAATTGAGGGTTTTCGATAGCTGACTCAGCGCAGGTAAGTCCACCAAAGCCAAAGTGGAATTTATTTCCGCCATCCACAACTGCTATTTTTTTGCCGTTGAAGAATCACCCAGGCAACCGGAATTGGATAACATGATATTATTTACTACATCCCAGTCATGGGTTATAAGTGCTACGCAATAAAGTTTTCCTAGCAAGTAAAGTTCGTTATTGCAGAAATTTAAATTAGCTCGACTTGGTTTTTCTCTCTCATCCCATTCCGTTGCAGACGTCATCGAATCTCCCAGAAACAAGGTTAATTTTTTTCAATGAATTCGTTGAAGTCAGAAATAAAACGGGAAATTATCCATGGCTCACCTGTTATCGGATCGATATGTAAATAATTATCTGGGACCTCCATACTGACTGGAAACAAGGCTCGGGCAACTTTCATATAAACAATCTCACCGAAAGCTGCCTCAACGGCTAAGTCTTTGAGATGCCGAATATAGGGCTCTAGCTTTGTTTTGTCCAAACTGGGAATAGTTTGCTTCTGATTCTCAAAATCCAGATAAGTCCATTCTTTATAACGGACTAATTCTATTGGAAATGAATCTTTAAAAATACTGGCTAGAGTGCGATATCGGGGTTTTTTCACTAGATAACTGGCTGCCTCATCTCCCTGCAGAAAGAGTTTTGAAGCAGTCCCCGTGCTGATAGCAGGTATTTTAGACAACGGCTCAAGAACTTGTTTACGTCCATTAAGTAATAATAATACTGGCATTATTGTAACCTTGTTATTTTAGTAGATCGCGTTGATTGCCTTTTGAGATTAATGTCATCTCTTTCTCAACAGTACGACAAGGCTAAAATTCGATGGCCGCGGAATCCGGTAAAAAATGGTGGAACGTATTAATATATAAGACAAATTTTAATTGACCGGGATTGATACGCTGAATAATCCAGTCCTCTCCAACGAAACATTTGATTTTTGCCTGGGGAGATGAATTTATAAGACGACCTTCCCAATAGACACAACCAACTGCTCTCACTCTTTCAGGAGTAGAGCATAAGGGAGTAATTAACCAACTTTTTTGAGAGATATGAATTTCATCAGTTAGTTTTTGATGAATTTCAAAGTTTTTTGTAGAGAAATATCTTCACCATGCAAGAGGATGATTCGTGCTTCAGGATATAAAAAGAATTCAGATTGCTCGGCTGCCGTGCCTTTTTTCCATGACAGTTGAGTGAAAGCAATTACTAAGCTCAATAACATCCTGTTCACTAATAGGCATATCTTACTCCTGATTTAATTAAAACCCCTTCTTCTTAGGTTTGGCCTGCTATATCCTAATTATCTTTATCTTAGCGGATATTCTTTATTCACGGAAAGATAACGGGGTATACCTTAGCCAGTTTTTTTAGTTACAATGATTTTTTATAAATCGATGCAGCGATGCTAGAAATTCTTAGCATTGTTCGTCTTGTATGTAAATAGGTCAATTATGCCATCTTTTGATATTGTTTCAGAAATTAATGAAGTTGAATTAAGACATGCAGTAGAAAATGCCGTGCGGGAAATGGGCACTCGTTTTGATTTCCGTGGTGTAGAATCCAGCATAGAGCTGAAGGACTTAGTAGTGACACTTAAATCAGAATCTGATTTTCAGGTCAGGCAATTAGAAGATTTATTCCGTAACCATTGTACTAAACGGGGTGTGAGTGCTTCCGGTGTTGATATGGAAGATAAACCTGTTCATAGTGGTAAAACTTACTCTCTGTCAATGACTTTTAAGCAGGGTATTGATCAACCAACAGCAAAAGAAATTGTAAAATTAATTAAAGATAGTAAAGCAAAGGTACAAACGTCTATTCAGGGGGATAAAGTTCGGGTAACTGGTAAAAAACGCGATGACTTGCAAGAAACGATTGCTCTGCTAAAGAAATCAGACATCGAGTTACCTTTACAGTTTGAAAATTTTCGCGATTAGATTGGCAGTTTTGTTTTAATGGTGACTGCAGAAGAAATATTTTTTGCAAAAATAGCAGGGATTACAAATAAATTTTTCAGCAAAAAATGCTTTTAAAAAAAGCATTTTCATTTCAGTAAATTAGACATTTTTCTACTTTAAACCATGTGAAGCCTTTGATTTGAACTATTGATTAGCTTAAACCTGAGGCTTAGAATTGGAGTTGGAATACTTCAAAAAAACGCCAAATGGTCTATTATAAACCATATGGGTGATGACTATCCCTGGCTGAACCAAAATGTAATTTCAGTATAGGGAGATTGGTTTGAGGTGCGGTGTGTATACCTGCTTGTGGTGCAGGAAACCTGAAGTACTTCATAGATCGCCACCATGAGCGTCATTTAAGGCTCAGATACTCAGGAAGTCGTTGCCTGTATTTTTAATGTGGATAATTCATTATTCATACAGTATATTCTTCCTTCTTTTAGCAATGTTTCCTACGCTGAACCAATTCTCTTCTTCGATGTCATCGGTTATTTATGAAATAATCATTTCTTAAATGAGCTGCTTCCATAGCGCTTATTGCTGCTGGCTTAAAGAGAAGTAGTCATTGATTGTTTGTTTAAAAATAAACCTTGTAGTATAATTGTAGTGCAATTATAACGGCAAGGAAGCAACGATGAAAAAGTTAATTTTTGCCCTAGCTTTATTTTTCCCAACTCTGTTTTTAATGGGGTGTGCGCCAACAACCGTTTATTCCCCAGGTTATAATAACGACTATGTTTATTCTGTTGGTTATTATAACTACAGGCCTTATTACTGGAACAGGCCTCTTTATTGGGGCAGACCTTATTATTGGGGTTCCAGTTATGGTTGGCGCAACATTAGCTGGCCTGGCCACCGCGGCGTTTATGGCTATAGAGGCTGGTATAATCGCGGTTGGTAAAACGGCGAGTAGTTGCGACAATGAAGTCTTATTGTGAGCAGCTTGGTGCTTCTAAGTTGCTCACTACCTCTATGGCTATATCAACCGTAATTACTGAAATGTAAATGCGTTACTGCCTCACTATTAGTCCCATCACTTATACTTTCACAGGTTTGGGCAAGTACGGCGTAAACTTGCCTAATTTTTTCGCAGCAGTTTTTTGTTTATTTTAATATGCTGGCATGATTGCTGCAGTTCTAGCAAAAAACGATGTATTTGTTGTCAAGTGATGTTGATTTTGGAGTGCACCAGCGTGTCAGAATGATGCACGAGCTGACAATCGGTAATAATGATTTCACATAAAATAACGGCATGAGCATGGTAAAATTGGACATGCAGTTTTAGTGTCGAGGCGGCATATATGTTAAGAGTATTATATATAATTTGATATACCAAGGGCGCGAGGTTACATGAAGGGCTGGATCTTATATAAACGTAATAAGCAAGAATTGCTGCCAACCGATCATGGTGTTAATCGGCTATTAGCGGCTGCTACTAGTTTACAGATAGAACTCGATGTGTACAGACCTGAACAATTTGAATTGGTTATTACTCAGCATGATAAGAAAAGTATTTTTGCTAGATGGTGCACGAGTGGCATTGCCCGACTTTCTCTTGCCTCGTTTGGGCGCGGAAACGTCTTATTTTGCTTTGGCAATTATT
>NZ_CALJ01000063.1 GCF_000308315.1 Legionella tunisiensis
ATAAATTAGGCCAACTTGTTTATGGGACAGTCAAGAAAGTGACACGAGATAACATTATTATAGATTTAGGTGGTAAAGCAGAAGCCTTTATGCCACGTAACGAAATGTTACCCAATGAAATGTTTAGACCAAATGATAGAGTACGTGCTTATTTATACGAGATAACACCTCAAGCACGGGGACCACAACTGTATGTTAGTCGTACCCGCAATGAAATGCTGGTCGAACTGTTCCGCATAGAAGTCCCTGAAATTGGTGAAAATGTTATTGAGGTCAAAGCGGCTGCCCGAGAACCAGGCAATCGAGCTAAAATCGCTGTTAAAACCAATGATGGACGGATTGATCCAGTGGGTGCTTGTGTGGGAATGCGCGGTGCCCGCGTTCAAGCTGTTTCTGGTGAATTAGGTGGTGAGCGCGTTGATATTATTTTATGGGATGATAACCCAGCACAATTGGTGATTAATGCCATGGCGCCTGCTGATATCACCTCGATTGTCGTTGATGAAGATAGCCACACCATGGATCTGGCAGTCCAGAAAGATCAGTTATCACAAGCAATTGGCCGAAGTGGACAAAATGTCAGATTGGCCAGCCAACTGACAGGTTGGACATTAAATGTGATGACGGTTGAGGAGTTTAATAATAAGAGCCAGGAAGAGTCGAGCAAGATTGTTAATCTCTTTACCACAACGTTGGAAATTGATGAAGAAATCGCTAATCTTTTGGTGACACATGGATTTTCTTCCCTGGAAGAGATTGCCTATGTTCCAAAAGAAGAGCTACTTGCTATTGAAGAATTTGACGAAGAAATTGTTGATGAATTAAGAAATAGAGCAAATGATACGCTACTAACTCAGGCATTAACTTCTGGACAAGGTTTGGCTGGGACTCCCACCGAATCGCTGTTGGAAATGGATGGAATGACGGAGGCTTTAGCTAATAGCTTAGCAGCTAAAGGGATTACGACAATGGATGAACTTGCTGAACAATCGGTTGATGAATTGCTTGATGTTCATGGTATGACGGAAGAGCAAGCTGCCAAATTGATTATGAAGGCGCGCGAACCGTGGTTTCGATAAGTATTAATCAGATTGCTCGGGATTGGAGAGCTTCAATGCCGTGCATTACCAGATTATCAATGTGTTTGCTTAATGCTTTGATTATAGAAAGAATTTTGAGCACATAGTATTTAGAATTAGAGCAGTTTCTATGTGGGATTGCTGAAAGGGGATTAAATTATGGCGGATGTGACGGTTAAACAATTGGCTCAAGTCGTTGGTATCCCTGTTGAACGCCTATTAAACCAGTTACAGGAAGCAGGGTTATCTTTTAGTGATGAGCAACAGACAGTCAACGAAGAACAGAAGCGTATTCTGTTAAATCATCTTAAAGGCAGCTCAACCCGGGAAACAAGAGCAACCCCGGAGAGAATTACTCTTCGTCGTAAGAGCCTTTCTCAGGTGACTGTTGGCCATGATGTACATAGCGGCAAAACCGTGAATATCGAAGTCCGTAAAAAGCGAACCTATGTCAAACGAAGTAGCTTGATAGATCAGCAAAGTGAAACTGAACATGAAGAAGATATTGCTGCGCCAGTTGAAGATGTTGTAACGGAAGAAGCAATACAACTCTCTGGCGTTGAATCTGTTGCTGAATCTGAAGTTGAAGTTTTGCTTGAAGAGTCAAGCGAGCAAGATGAGTTGACAGCCGCTGAAGAGCCAGAATTAGTTGCCGAAGCGGATGAAGCCATTAGTCAAGAAACTCTCCCTGTAATCGATAATATTCTGACGGAACCTGTTATTGAAGAAAAGGTTGAGAAGGCTGCGAAAAAGAAACACGGCGATAAGAGCGATAGAACTGATTCCGAGCCTGATTCAGATTTCAAGAAGGGTCGTAACAAGCGAGGTAAATATCAGGCTCCTGTGCGCGAGGATGATGAAGGCTCTATAATGCGCCATAAGCGTAGTAAAGTTAAAAAGCGCAAGGGTAGTGAAAAATCAGAGAAATATCGTGAGGCTGAAGAAGCATTGACTCATGGCTTTGCTATGCCAACGACACCTATGGTACATGAAGTATTGATACCAGAAACAATTACTGTAGCTGAACTGGCCAAACGCATGTCGGTAAAAGCTGCCGAAGTCATTAAAATAATGATGGGCCTTGGTGCTATGGCTACTATCAACCAGGTTATCGATCAGGATACGGCTGCCATCGTTGTTGAAGAAATGGGGCATAAATCAAAAATAGTAAAAGAAAATGCTATAGAAGATACACTTGGCGATGTATTGAATAAAGGAAGTAAAATAGAAGCGCGTGCTCCTGTTGTAACTATTATGGGGCATGTGGATCATGGTAAAACTTCATTACTTGACTACATCAGACGTACCAAGGTTGCTGCTGGCGAAGCGGGTGGCATAACCCAGCATATTGGTGCTTATCACGTGAGCACGCCTAAAGGTGAAATTACTTTTCTTGATACACCAGGCCACGCTGCTTTTACTGCAATGCGTGCTCGTGGAGCGCAGGCTACTGACATCGTGATTCTGATTGTTGCGGCAGATGATGGTGTTAAACCGCAAACGGTTGAAGCAGTACAACATGCTAAAGCAGCTAATGTACCAATCATTGTCGCTGTTAATAAGATGGATAAGCCTGATGCTGATCCTGATCGAGTGATGAACGAACTATCAGCTTATGATGTAATTCCTGAGTCATGGGGCGGAGATACCATGTTCGTAAAAATTTCGGCTAAATCTGGATTAGGTATAGACGAATTGCTGGATGCCGTTTTGTTGCAATCCGAAGTATTAGAATTAACTGCGAATACTGATGGTGCAGCAAAAGGGGTGGTCATTGAATCGCGACTTGATAAAGGACGTGGTCCTGTGGCTACTGTGCTTGTACAAAATGGAACTTTGCATAAAGGCGATATCTTGTTAGCTGGTTTGCAGTATGGCCGTGTTCGCGCTTTAGTCAGTGATAATGGCACTCTGGTAGACAGTGCGGGGCCTTCTATTCCCGTTGAGGTACTTGGTTTGTCTGCTATTCCACATGCTGGTGATGAAGCAGTGGTTGTTCCTGATGAGAAACGTGCTCGGGAAGTGGCTTTATTCCGCCAGGGGAAATTCCGTGATGTTAAGCTGGCTAGACGGCAAAAATCTTCTCTGGATGGTATCTTTGAAACCATGACTACAGCAGAGATAAAAGTGTTGAACGTGGTCTTGAAGGCTGATGTTCAAGGCTCTGTTGAAGCGATTGCTGATGCTTTGGTTAAATTATCAACTGATGAAGTGAAAGTTGAAATTATTGCTAGCGGTGTCGGTGGTATTACTGAGTCTGATGTACATTTAGCTATTGCTTCTAATGCAATTTTAATTGGTTTCAATGTCAGGGCTGACAGTGGTGCTAAGAAACTGGCTGAACAGGAAGCTGTCTCTTTACACTATTTCAGTGTTATTTACGACATCGTTGATCAAGTCAAAGGTGCACTATCGGGTATGCTGGCTCCTCAATTTAAAGAAGAGATTATTGGTATTGCAGAAGTGCGAGATGTATTCCGCTCACCCAAACTGGGGGCAATCGCCGGTTGTATGGTTGTTGAGGGTATGATCAAGCGTAATAATCCAATTCGCGTACTCAGGAATAACGTTGTTATTTATGAAGGTACGTTGGAATCACTAAGACGTTTTAAAGATGATGTTGTTGAAGTTCGCCAAGGGTTCGAGTGCGGTATTGGTGTGAAGAACTACAATGATGTTAAAGCTGGCGATTTAATTGAAGTATTTGAGACAATTGAAATAAAGCGTGATTTATGAGTAAAGATTTTAAGCGAACCGACCGTGTTGCAGAGATGATGCAGCGGAAGCTTTCGCAAATCATTCAGCAGGAAATCAAAGATCCGCGATTGCCTGCTTTTATTACTATCTCTGCGGTAAAGGTTTCTGCGGATTTGGGACATGCAAAGGTTTATTTTACCGTTTTCAATGATGACGCGGAGCAAACGGCGGCAATTCTTAATGCGGCTGCAAGCTACTTACGTTCTGCTTTAGCGAGGTCAGTAACATTGCGTACGGTTCCTCAGCTTCATTTTGTATATGATGAATCAATAGAATATGGCAGGCGATTAAGTCGGTTGATTGATGAAGTTAATCCTCCAGACACCGATGATGAGCAAAATTGAGAATAAGCAGTCTGTAAACGGTATTTTACTGCTCAATAAACCACAAGGATTGTCGTCTAACGCTGTATTGCAGCAGGTTAAAAGATTATTTCAAGCAAAAAAAGCCGGTCATACTGGAAGTTTAGATCCATTGGCTACCGGTATGTTGCCGATCTGTTTTGGTGAAGCGACCAAATTTTGCCAATATCTCCTCGATGCTGATAAATGCTATGAAGCAAGTGGCTTGTTGGGTATCAAAACGAATACTGCTGATGCATGTGGTGAGGTCACGCAAGAAATCTCTAATTTTGTGCTGACAGAATCTCAATTACTGGCTACTCTTGAGCAGTTCAGAGGCAATATTCAACAAATCCCTTCTATGTTTTCGGCTTTAAAGCATAAAGGAACCCCCCTCTATAAATATGCTCGCGAAGGTGTGGATGTTGCTCGTGCAGCAAGAGAGATCATTATTCATCAATTGAATTTAACTGGATTTAGTAATAAAGAATTTGATATTAAAGTATCATGCAGTAAAGGCACATATATCCGTAATCTGGTTGAAGATATTGGTGATAGACTGGGTGTTGGCGCGCATGTAACTAGGCTCCATCGTGTGCATACAGCAGGGTTTGCTGAAGAGCCGATGTACAGTATCGATGATTTACAGAATAAAACAGCCGCACAACGATTAGCGTGTCTCTTGCCTATGGAGAGGGCAGTATCCTATTTACCGGCGTTAGCTTTGAATGCTGAAGAAATAATTGCTCTACGGCAGGGTAAAGTGCTTATTAATAAAATAATTCCCAATTTCACGAGCGGCTGTGTTCGTCTTCATGATGAGTGGGAACATTTTATTGGGTTGGGAGAACTGCAATTATCGGGTGTTTTAACAGTAAAACGTCTGTTAACTAGCGAGGCTGTTTCATAAGTTGAGCAGGTCTTAGCAACAGCAAGAGTAGATTGCTTCAAGCTCTTTATTTCTATAAAGGAAAAGTCAATAAATATTGCACAAATTCCCAACTAATACTTGTGTCAAGGAGCTGGCCTTGATAGAATGCTCCCCTTTGAATAAACACTTAGCTTATCCTCAGGAGTGAATAATGTCGCTAACTAGCGCACAAAAAGCAGAAATTGTTAACGAATATAAGCGAGCTGATAAAGATACTGGTTCGCCTGAAGTTCAAGTTTCTCTAATGACAGGTCGTATTAAATATTTAACTGATCATTTTAAAGAGAATAAAAAGATTTCCATTCACGACGCGGTTTACAAGAATTAGTAAATAAGCGCCGTAAGTTACTTAAGTACTTGAAGAGAAATGATCAAGCTCGTTATCAAACATTGATTCAAAATCTGGGCCTACGGGATTCCTATTGAGTATTCAGAACCATGTTAATGGGACTAATCTGCTCGATTCTCAGGTCAAATGAAAGGCGCAGTTTTCTGCGCCTTTTTTTTCATTATAACAATTTAAAGAGGTGGGTTACGTGGCTAAAATCACTAAAGAAATACGATTCGGTGAACACACGCTGGTACTTGAAACCGGTGAAATAGCTAGACAAGCAGATGGCGCTGTTTTTGCCAGCATGGGCGGGACACAGGTTCTCGTTACTGTAGTTGCCAAAAAAGAGGGGGCTGAAAACAACGATTTTTTCCCTATGACCGTTAATTATCAGGAAAAATCTTATGCAGCAGGCAAGATTCCTGGGGGATTTAATAAACGAGAAGGACGCCCCAGCGAAAATGAAACCTTAACTTCCCGCTTAATGGATAGACCTCTGCGTCCTCTATTCCCAGAAGCTTTCCACAACGAAGTACAGATTATTGCAACGGTTATGTCATTGAATCCTGAGGTTCCAGCTGACATCGTTTCAATGATCGCTGCTTCTGCAGCACTTGCCATTTCAGGTGTTCCTTTCCAGGGTCCTATTGGTGCTGCACGTGTAGGTTATAAAGATGGCGTCTATCTGTTAAATCCAGGGCATAAAGCAATTAGCACAATCTGAGCTGGATTTGGTTGTTGCCGGCACCCATGATGCTATTTTGATGGTTGAATCAGAAGCACGGGAGCTCAGCGAAGAAGTCATGCTGGGTGCGGTATTATTTGGCCATGAAATGATGAAGTCTGTCATTAAGGCAATTGTAGAATTTGCTAAAGAAGCTGGTAAAGCGGCTTGGGATTGGGTTGCTCCTCCTGCGGATACAGCCTTGCAATCGAAAGTGGTTGAATTGGCTACTTCTGCAGTTACCCAAGCTTATTTATTGAAGGATAAGCAACAACGTTATCAACGTCTTGATGCGATAAGACAAGAAATCGTTGAAAAAATCAGCAGCGAACAAGAAGACGTCAATAAAGACGCAGTGATCGACATACTGTGGAATTTGGAAAAAACGATTGTACGTAACCGTATTTTAGATGGTGAGCCACGTATTGATGGGCGCGATCAGAAAACAGTACGCCCAATTGCGATTCGTACAAAATGCCTGGAGAGAACGCACGGGTCTGCATTGTTTACTCGCGGAGAAACTCAGGCGATCGTTGCTGCGACGTTAGGTAATGAGCGTGATGCTCAAATTTTGGATAATTTGAGTGGTGAAACCAAAGACAGATTCATGCTTCATTACAATTTTCCTCCCTATTCGGTTGGCGAGACAGGGATGGTTGGTAGTCCGAAACGGCGAGAAATTGGTCATGGCCGCTTAGCGAAACGCAGCTTGATAGCAGTACTTCCTACTGCGGCTGAATTTCCTTATGTGTTGCGTGTTGTTTCTGACATTACAGAGTCAAATGGCTCAAGTTCCATGGCAACAGTTTGTGGTACCAGCTTAGCCTTAATGGATGCTGGTGTACCTCTGAAAGCACCTGTTGCTGGTGTTGCGATGGGTTTGATTAAAGACGGCGAGCGTTTTGCTGTTCTGACCGATATTCTGGGTGATGAAGATCACTTAGGTGATATGGATTTTAAAGTTGCAGGTACTGAAAAGGGCATTACTGCGCTGCAAATGGATATAAAAATTACTGGGATCACTAAAGAGATTATGGAGCAGGCTCTGGATCAAGCACTAGCTGGACGAATTCATATTCTTGGCGTAATGAACAGTTCCTTATCTGAGCACCGTGAAGAATTGTCCCAACATGCACCTAGAATTGCTACCATGAAAGTTGCTGAAGATAAAATTCGCACTATTATTGGCAAAGGTGGCGCTACAATTAAAGGCTTGATTGAAAGTACGGGTGTAGCTATTGATATTGATGATAGTGGTACTGTACAACTATTTTCTCCTGACGCTGAAGCATTGGAAGAGGCACAACGTCAAATTAAAGCCTTAATTGCTGAAGTCGAAGTAGGGCAAACGTATAAAGGAAAAGTCAGCAAGATTGTTGATTTTGGTGCCTTTATCAATTTATTGCCTGGTAAAGATGGTCTCTTACATATTTCGCAGATTTGTGCTGATCGTTCTCAAAAGGTTGAATCTGTATTAAGTGAAGGTCAGGAAATAGAAGTCTTTGTGGCAGGAGTTGATAAGCAAGGCCGCGTCAAGTTGGAGTGGAAAGATAAGCCGCAGATGCCTGCTGATTCTAAAAATGACGCATCAGAAGAAATATCAGATGATGTTGACGCAGAAATGGAATCATCTTCGCCAGAAGAAGAATAAGTGCGTTAGAGCAGCCTATACTGTATCGTTTAGGCTGCTGTGCTCTATTTGTATAGTGCTTGCTTTACTGTGGGGAGTTATTGAAGCGCTGCAACTGACTTATTATTTAATCAGTTGTAAAAATTCACTTCTGCTAGCAGGGTTATCACGCATTTCACCCAACATAACTGACGTTGTCATAATGGAATTTTGTTTCTCTACCCCCCGCATCATCATGCATAAGTGCTTTGCTTCCATCACTACTGCTACACCGCGCGCACCAGTAATTGATGAAATACAATAAGCAATTTCACTAGTCAGGCGTTCTTGAATTTGTAAACGGCGAGCAAAATAATCAACGATACGTGCGATTTTAGATAAACCCAACACTTTACCATTAGGTAAATAGCCTACATGGCATTTTCCCAAAAAGGGCAATAAATGATGTTCACACATCGAATACATTTCAATGTCTTTTACAATGACCATCTCACTCATGTCGGATTCAAACAAGGCATTGTTGATGATGTCATCAAGATTTTCACTGTACCCTTTGGTAAGGTAACGCAAAGCATTTGCAGCACGCTCGGGTGTGTCGCGTAGGCCTTCACGGTTGACGTCTTCGCCCAGTCTTTCAATAATTTCTTTATATAATTCCTGCATTGTAATGAGTCCTAGCCTGGAGGCCATGTCATCTGACGACCGCCCAGCAGATGTAAATGAATGTGGTAAACTTCCTGCCCGCCACCAGAATTGACATTGAAAACCAATCGGTATCCATCTTCACTTAGTTTTTCAGCCTTAGCCATCTTCTTTCCAGTAAGTATCATGCGGCCTAATAGCTGCTCATCCTTACTATCAGCTTCATTAATTGTTGCAATGTGTTGCTTAGGAATGATCAGCATATGTGTTGGCGCCTGTGGCCTAATGTCATGAATCACAATAACTTCCGGATCTTCAAATGCTATCTTCGATGGTATTTCTCCACTTACAATCTTGCAAAATAAACAGCTCATGGTCATCCTGATAGTGATGGCTTAACCGACAATTATACTCTGAGTTAGGCCAGATAAAAAAGTATTCCTCCGCTTATCCAGTAAATTCTATGCTGAGGGTGCGACATCGAGCTCACACAAAACATAATTTGTCCGTAGGCCGAGTAAAAACCGAAAGCTGTAACCGGGAGATTTTGAAAAATCTCAATAGGTTAGAGAGTCAAGCAACGTTTAACCATTCTATTTTGAATCCCAGGTTGCAGCTGTGCTTTCACCCGAGCCAACTTCTTCATCGATTGTCTAAAATCACCGACCATACCTCCCGATACTAAAAAGTGAGTGGCAGTGGAATGGTTTGCCCTCGTGATGAGTAGGATTGATTTTCCATTTTAAACTTCGTCCAACAGTTTGTGCGGCTTTCCTGAAATGGCTTTTATGTGATTTATCTTTTACTGAATTTAAGGAAAGTAAAATGCCAATCTCAATCTATGATAATTGGCATCATCAATTTTGGCTGACAGACGCCAATCAATTACCGCCATGCCCATTTTGAATGGTGTGTTGTGGTTCTCTGGTAAGCAAGAGCCCGGAAACACGGCAATCGTTTTTTAATTGCATACATTGGCTGCTGTAAGCTCTTCTTCTTTTTCTTCAGACGATGCTATTTTCGTATAACTTCGTATAATGTATGCTATACGAAGTTATTACGTTATT
>NZ_CALJ01000062.1 GCF_000308315.1 Legionella tunisiensis
AAACAGCACGGTCCAGAGCAATTTGCCGCTTTTGCATCGCCTTCTTCCAGTTTAGAGGAACTTTATCTGCTGCAAAAACTAATGCGGGGACTAGGAGTTAATAATCTGGATCATCGCCTCCAACAAACCGATTTCCGTGATCAAACCAATCAAGGAACAATGCCTACCAGCTCATTGAAATATGCTGAGTTGGAAAACCAACAGGCTATTCTGTTGCTGGGTTGTAATATTCATCGGGAAGTACCACTTGCCGGTATTCGAGTACGTAAAGCGTTCAGGAATGGCGCCAAACTGTTTGCTATCAATCCAGTTGACTATGATTACCATTTTGATCTGGCTGGTAAAGCCATTGTTTCGCCACAAGAAATGCCTATGCAGCTTGCCAAGCTGATATTGGCAATAACTGACGATGTCAAAAAATTACCGGAAGATGTACAAAAATTGTTGCTTGGCTTAGACGTTGATGAGACAACCAAGGCAATGGCTAAAGAGCTGCGTCAGCCCAAGGCTGCCATAATCACAGGTGCACTATGTGAAAATCATCCTGATGCTTCCTTATTACGTACCTTGGTCTATTTACTTGAGGAAAGTGCTGGTATTCGTGTTTTAAGACTTACTCAGGGTGCAAATAGTGCAGGAGCCTGTCTTGCAGGGATGCTACCGCATCGTACAGCCGCTGGAAAAGCTGTAGAGACTGCTGGCATGGATGTGCAAGCTGCGCTGGATGCCAAATTGAAAGGCTATTTTTTACTCGCGGTTGAGCCTGGGTTTGACTTTGCTAATCCTTATCGTGCCAGACAGTCTATGCTTGGTGCCGAATTTGTAGTGATGCTCTCAGCGTTTCAAAATGAATCCATGCAAGATTATGCAGATGTTATTTTACCTATGGCACCTTATGCTGAAACGTCTGGTACTTACATTAATGTCGATAAATTATGGCAAACAGTCAAAGGGGCTAAATCGCCGCATGGAGAAGCCCGACCAGCCTGGAAAATTTTGCGTGTACTTGCAAATTTGTTGCAGTGCAAGGATTTCCAGCAAATTTCCTCTGAAGAAGTACTGGCAGAAATAAAATCATTGGCAGGGATGGTTGCAGAAAGCAAATACCAGCCGTATTACCCGGAATCATTGCCAGTGATCAATAAGCATTTAGTGCGTGTAGGAGAATGGCCTTTATATCGTTGTGACAGCATAGTTCGTCACGCACAGGCACTACAGTTATGCGCAGCATCGGAATCAGCTTGCATAAGAATTCATCCAACGACTGCTAACAGATTGAAATTAGATGAGGTTGCCACTGTATCTCAGGGTGATATTGAGATAACATTGCCGCTTAAACGTGACGAGCGCATGGCACCCGATGTTGTATGGGTAGCAAACGCAATGCCAGAAACAGCAGATTTAGGGCACTCTTTTGCTGCAATCACTATCAAGCGCTAAACAGGTAAAAATATGCTACAAGATATTGGCATTTTGCTATGGATCATTATCAAGATCGTGATTATTGTGATTCCACTCCTTATTGGAGTTGCGTACCTAACCTATGCTGAACGCAAGGTAATTGGTTATATTCAGGTTCGTATAGGACCTAATCGTGTTGGTATATGGGGATTGCTGCAGCCTTTTGCTGATCTACTCAAACTAATTACTAAAGAAATTATTGTCCCTACTCGGTCTAATAAATATCTATTTGTGATAGCACCTCTCTTTGCACTTGCTCCTGCCTTGGCAGGGTGGGCTGTCATACCTTTTTCACAGGGAATCGTTTTAGCAAATATTAATGCAGGTGTTTTATACCTCTTCGCCCTAAGTTCGCTTGGTGTTTACGGTGTATTGATAGCTGGTTGGGCTTCAAACTCAAAGTATGCCATGTTTGGCTCATTACGCAGTGCGGCACAAACGGTGTCTTATGAGATTGCCATGGGGTTTGCCTTTGTTGGCGTTTTGCTGGCAGCTGGCAGTATGAATCTAACTGATATTGTTCTATCTCAACGCGGCGGTATTTTGCATTGGTGGTTTCTACCTTTACTTCCCTTATTTATTGTTTTTTGGATTGCAGGGATCGCTGAGACAAACAGAGCGCCTTTTGATTTGGCAGAAGGTGAATCTGAAATCGTTGCTGGTTTTCACGTGGAATATTCAGGAATTGGCTTTGCCTTATTCTTCCTTTCTGAATATGCAAGCATGATTTTGCTTTCCACTGTGATGGCTATTTTATTTATGGGTGGTTGGCTATCACCTTTTGAGGGAATGTCTGGACTTGGTGACATTTTCTTTTTGTCCCCGGTTTTGTTTGGTTACTCGCTAAAATTTCATTCTTTCTTTTCGTATATTTATGGATCCGTGCCACTTTCCCTCGTTATCGCTACGATCAACTCATGCGTTTAGGATGGAAGGTTTTGATCCCGGTGACCATTGTATGGGTTATTGTTACAGCCCTAATGGTTGTAGCTGAACTTAAACCTTGGTTTTAACCAGTCAACTGAGCAAACGAATGAAACAAATATATCGATATATCAGACATTATATTCGTAGCTTCCTGCTTCTGGAATTACTATCCGGTTTGAAGCTAACAGGGAAATATTTTTTAAAAAGAAATTTACAGTGCAATTCCCCGAGGAGCAGACGCCGCTGTCTCCACGTTTTCGTGGATTGCTGGCATTACGACGGTATCCAAATGGGGAAGAAAGGTGTATAGCTTGTAAATTATGTGAAGCAGTCTGCCCTGCTCTTGCTATTACCATCGAATCAGAGCCACGGGAAGATGGTTCACGCCGCACTACCCGCTATGATATTGATATGTTTAAATGTATCAACTGTGGTTTGTGCGAGGAGTCTTGTCCTGTCGATTCAATCGTGGTGACGCCGATCCACCATTATCATATTAGCGAGCGCGGTCAGAATATTATGACTAAAGAAAAACTGCTTGCAGTGGGTAGTTTAATGGAAAAGAAATTGGCCGCAGACAGGGACGCTGATAAAGAATGGCGCTAATGGGGTAAGAAATGCATCAATTATTTTTAGACTTAGTTTTCTATGTGTTCGCAGGGTTGTCAATACTGTCAGCCTTGATGGTTATTACGCAAAATAACCCTGTACGCTGTGTCCTGTTTTTGGTCTTGACCTTTTTTGCAAGTTCTGTGCTTTGGATATTGGTTGAAGCAGAGTTTTTAGCACTTATACTTGTTCTAGTATATGTTGGTGCAGTTATGACGCTGTTTTTATTCGTAGTCATGATGCTTAATATTGATACGGAATCAATGAAGGCACATTTTGTCCGCTATCTACCTTTTGGTTTGATTTTAGTCGCTTTGTTGACAGGGTTGCTTCTGGTTGCTGTGCCTGAAGACACCTTTAAAACCGATGTAGAACAACCTGTACTGAGCGCGCAAACAAGTTCAAGCACAACAATTGATGAGAGCACCGCCGTTGAGCCAGCAAAAGCATTATCGAATACTGAAAGAATAGGGATGGTGCTTTATACAGATTATGTTTTTGCGTTTGAAATTGCCGCGGTTCTTCTTTTAGTGGCGATTATTTCTGCAATTACGTTGGCGCATCGTGGAGCGATTCGTTCTAAACGGCAAAATATTGTTGGGCAAATTATGACTCGTCGTGAAGATAGGGTCAAACTTGTCAAAATGAAGCCCGAGAAATAAACACTAGGAACACTGATGATACCAGTAAACAATTATTTGATATTGGCTGCGATTCTGTTTGGTTTGAGCCTCGTAGGCATCATGCTTAATCGTAAAATATAATACTGCTGTTGGTTTGTATTGAACTGATGCTGCTAGCAGTCAACACCAATTTTGTTGCCTTTTTCCCATTTTTTATGGCGAGGTTGCTGGTGAAGTATTTGTTTTCTTTATCCTAACGGTTGCCGCAGCTGAGGCAGCGATAGGTTTGGCTATAGTGATGTTGCTATACCGTAATAGGGGCAATATCGATGTTGATAAGATGAATCATTTAAAAGGTTAACAACGTGAGCATTCAACAACTATGTCTTATAATTGTTCTTGCACCACTGCTCGGTTCAATCATTGCGGGATTTTTTCGCAACCAAATTGGTCGTTCAGGTGCACATTCCGTAACTATTGCCGGTGTTGGTTTATCTTTTCTGTTATCGCTTTATGTCGCTACACTCATACTAACTGGTTGGGCTGATACAGTTAATAGCAATATTTATACATGGGCTAGCGGCGGAGATTTGTTTCCTTATGCATTCCATATAGGGTTTTTAATTGATCCGTTGACTGTAGTCATGCTGGTGATAGTAAATTTTGTATCCCTTTTAGTTCATATCTATAGTATTGGTTATATGGACGATGATGATGGCTATCAGCGGTTTTTTAGTTATATTTCTCTTTTTACCTTTATGATGTTGATGCTGGTGACCGCCAATAACTTTTTACAACTGTTTTTCGGTTGGGAAGGAGTGGGCCTTGTTTCCTATTTACTTATCAGCTTTTGGTACAGCAAGGAATCAGCTATTGAAGGTGGTTTGAAAGCCTTTATAGTCAACCGGGTAGGAGATTTTGGTTTTGTGTTGGGTATAGCCATGGTCTTCGCTTACACCGGTAGTTTGGATTATGAAACGGTTTTCCAGAGTGCAAATCATCTATCTGGGAGCACGGTTGAACTATTTTCTGGCCATCCTTGGTCACTCCTAACTGTGATTTGTTTACTCCTCTATGTCGGTGCGATGGGTAAATCAGCTCAAGTTCCTTTGCACGTATGGCTGCCAGAGTCAATGGAAGGTCCTACCCCTATTTCAGCATTGATCCATGCGGCAACAATGGTGACCGCCGGCGTGTTTATGATAGCTCGTATTTCTCCTTTGGTTGAATTATCGACTACTGCACTGAGCACCATCCTGGTTATAGGCGCCACTGGGGCTCTGTTTACCGGCATTTTGGCTTTGGTAATGAATGACATCAAGCGAGTTGTTGCCTATTCGACTTTATCACAATTAGGCTACATGATGGTTGCAATGGGGGCTTCGGCTTATAGTGCTGGAATGTTCCATCTATTGACACATGCTTGTTTTAAAGCACTGTTATTTTTAGGAGCTGGCTCAGTCATTATTGGCATGCATCACGAGCAAGACATGCGCAAAATGGGTGGTTTGTGGAGCAAGATGCCAATTACTTATGTTACTTTTGTCATTGGTAGTTTAGCACTTTGTGCTATTCCTCCTTTTGCGGGTTTCTATTCAAAAGATACGATTATAGAAGCGGCAAAACTCTCAGAAATTCCTGGTAGTGGTTACGCCTATTTTTGTGTTGCCTTAGGTGCCATGGTTACGTCACTATATACTTTCCGTGCTTTATTCATGACTTTTCATGGAAAATCGCGAGCCGATGAGCATACATTATCTCACTTGCATGAGTCACCCTGGGTGGTATGGCTCCCATTAGTGATGCTGGCAATTCCTTCAGTCATTATCGGATATATCCTTTATATGCCGATGCTTTTTGATACACCTACGCTTCTAGGAAAGTCCTTGTTTGTTTTACCAGAACATAATGTACTCGCCGAGTTGGCAAAAGAAGTTTCTTCGCCTTGGCAAGCAGCTTTGCATTCGGTGGTTTCACCAACTTTCTGGTTAGCTATTGCTGGTATTGTGATTGCTTGGGTTTGCTATATAGCGTTGCCTTCAATACCGGGCATTTTGGCCAGGACTTTCGCTTGGCCTTACCGTATTCTGGTTAATAAGTATGGCTTTGATGCGTTCAATGACCATGTCATTGTGCGCGGTTCCAAAGCTATTGGACAATTCTTTTATCAAACAGGTGATCAACGGCTTATTGATGGCATGCTCGTAAATGGTGCAGGTCGTACGATTAGATGGTTCGCACAAAAGGGTCGCGCTATTCAAAGTGGTTATTTATACCACTATGCAACCGTGATGGTGTTGGGGCTTTTTGTTTTCCTATGCTGGTTGTTGCTAGGCTGATTATAAGGTGAAGGTATGTATCATTTGCTCAATTTATTGATTTGGTTACCCATTATCGGGGGAGTCTTTGTATTCCTTACTGGCGATGATAATAACCCGAATGTATCACGTTATTTATCTTTATTTACCGTTATACTCACGTTACTGATTTGTATTCCCCTGGTAACTGGGTTTGATGTTAATACGCCGGGTATGCAACATCTCGATGAAATTACCTGGATGCCGGCTTTAGGAATTAACTATAGTCTGGGCATTGATGGTTTGTCACTGCTATTAATCATTCTGAGTATATTTACCAATCTTATTGTTATCCTTGCAACCTGGGACAGTATCCATAAGCGCGTTGGCCAGTACATGGCGGCATTCCTGATTATGCAGGGCTTATTAGTCGGTGTCTTTGCAGCACTTGATGCCATTGTTTTTTATGTATTCTGGGAAGCGACGCTTATCCCTATGTATTTGATTATTGGTATCTGGGGATCGGACAATCGTGTCTATGCAGCAATAAAGTTTTTCCTCTATACCTTCTTGGGATCAGTGTTGATGCTGGCTTCGTTCCTGTACATAGGTTATCAGGCAGGCTCGTTTAAAATTGAAGCTTTTTATGCCGTAAAACTAGGTATGACTGCACAAACTCTCATCTTTATTGCTTTTTTCCTTGGTTTTGCAATCAAGATTCCGATGTTTCCCGTGCATACCTGGTTACCGGATGCCCATACCGAAGCACCTGCGGGTGGTTCAGTAATTCTGGCGGCAATTTTGTTAAAGCTTGGTGCTTATGGGTTTATTCGCTTTTCTTTACCGATAGTACCTGATGCTTGTAATAAATATGCGATGGTTATGATCGCTCTTTCATTAATTGCAGTGGTGTATGTGGGCTTGGTCGCTATTATCCAAAAAGATATGAAGAGACTTATTGCCTACTCATCGATTTCCCATATGGGTTTTGTAACACTTGGCTGTTTTGCTGTATTTGCAATAGCGAAACACTCAGGACTAAGTAATGCGGGTTTGGTTCTTGAGGGAGCCATTATTGTGATGATTTCACATGCTTTTGTGTCAAGTGCCATGTTTGCTGGCGTTGGCTATATCTACGACAGAATGCATACTCGACAAGTTAAAGATTTTGGTGGTTTAGTCCACACGATGCCAATATTTGCATCCTTTTTCATGCTTTTTGCGATGGCAAATGCAGGATTACCTGGAACTTCGGGTTTTGTTGGTGAATTTATGGTGATTTTAGGAAGCATTAAAGCAGGCTTCTGGATCACATTTTGGGCTGCTACAACTTTGATTATTGGTGCTGCATATACTTTGTGGATGTACAAGCGCGTTATTTTCGGTCCAATAGCAAATGAAAAGGTTGCTTCTCTGCGTGATATTTCCGGCTTTGAAATCAGCGCTTATGCACTCCTTGCTTTTATGGTGGTAGCAATGGGTGTTTATCCAAAGCCCGTACTTAATTATATTCATCAAACAGTCAGCTACACCTTGGCTCAGGCTGATAAATCAAAATTATAACTAGCAAGGTTAAATAAATATGACAGTATCATTACTTGAGAATCTACACATTGCATTACCTGAGATGATTGTGTTAGTCACCGCCTGTATAGCCTTGTTGGGTGATCTTTTTTCCGGCATCGTTATGCTTCAATTGCGTTTGCTTGTGCAATCGCTGGCCTGGCTTTAGCCGCTGGCGCAAGCTTTATGTTACTTGGCAGCTTCAAAACTGTAATCCTTGGCGGTCTTTACGTTAGTGACGATGTTGCACAACTGATGAAGTTATTTATTTATCTTAGTGTTTTTTCTGTTTCTTTTATTCGCAGCGCTATATTGATGAGCGTCAAATGCCTGCTGGTGACTACTACGTTCTTGGTTTGTTTTCCATGCTAGGCATGATGGTACTTGTTTCAGCACATTCATTACTGACGATTTATCTAGGCCTGGAATTACTCTCTTTACCTTTATATGCGATGACAGCAATTCGTCGTACTAACAGCGACGCATCAGAAGCAGCCATGAAGTATTTTGTTATGGGTGCAATCGCATCTGGTATGCTTTTGTATGGTTTGTCTTTGCTGTATGGAGCGACAGGGAAACTGGATTTGCTTGATATTGCTAATGCTATTGCCGCCAATTGGCAACAGGACAGTACTTTATTGTCTTTTGCTTTAGTATTTATTATGGTTGGTGTTGGGTTTAAATTAGCTGCTATGCCTTTTCACATGTGGGCACCGGATGTGTATCAAGGTGCACCAAGCGCAGTAACTCTTTTTATTAGTGCTGCACCTAAGATTGCCGCGCTTGGCATGGCATTGCGTTTGTTGACAATAAGCTTAGCGGGCATCTCACCGCAATGGCAGCACTTACTGCTGATAATGGCTTTGCTATCAACTGGACTGGGTAATTTGTTGGCAATTACCCAAGCCAATATTAAGCGACTTTTGGCTTATTCTGCTATTTCACACATAGGGTACTCGCTTTTCGGTCTCTTAGCAGCGAGTGATGCAGGCTATGCTGCAGCGCTATATTATGTACTGGTTTATTCTTTAATGACGGTTGCGGCTTTTGGATTGATAGTAATTTTATCAAATAAGGGTGTGGAAATTGAGATGGTTGATGACTTGAAAGGCTTAAATAGGAGAAATCCTTGGATTGCTTTTATGCTCCTGATAGTCATGTTTTCAATGGCAGGTGTACCACCCACCGTTGGCTTTTTTACCAAGCTACTGGTTTTGAAAGCGTTGGTTGATGTTAATATGACCTGGGTTGCGGTACTTGGCCTTTTCTTTGCTGTTATTGGGGCTTATTATTACTTACGCATTGTTAAAGTGATGTATTTTGACGAGGCGAGTGATAGCACGCCAGTGACATTGTCTATGCCAACACAAATAGTGTTTTCTTTGAATTGCCTGTCACTTTTGTTCTTAGGCATTTTTCCATCAACCCTAATAACAGCTTGTATTAATGCGTTTACGGGTTAGAGGCTGTTGACGCACTACTCTTATCTTGGCACTTATAGTTTGGATTTCTGCGCTTCGCTGCCTACAGACTAACATATATGCTCGGTTGCGATGCTTGAAAACCAAACCATAAGCACCTAAGCGAACGAAATGTCAACAACCTTAAATTTGGAAGGCATAATTAATTTCTTATCTTCCAACCGATAAAAAAGCTTGATAAATAAAGGGAGGGTGCGTATACTTGCCCTCAGTTGATGCGGGGTGGAGCAGCCTGGTAGCTCGTCGGGCTCATAACCCGAAGGTCGTAGGTTCAAATCCTGCCCCCCGCTACCACTATTAGAAACCCCATTATTGGGGTTTTTTATTATGCTCAAACAAGTAGTGAGCGATAAAAAGCTATCAGTCAGGCGGTGATGAATTACTCAAGCTCTGTTTTAAGATGATACATGGGTTAGAAATGGGCAACGATGCTCATTGGAGTGGTTCCTAAAATAGTCATTCCGAAGAACAAGCCTGAATCAATGTCAATCCAGGAAAAATAGGTAGTCGGGTAGCATATGATACAGAGCGAAATTGAACAAATATTAAAACCGCTAATCGATGATTTGGGTTACGAGCTTTGGGGATGTGAATACTTATCGCAAGGAAAGCATTCGTTGCTACGTATATATATAGATAAAGTCGGCGGAATCGGTATCGAGGATTGTGAGCGAGTTAGTAAACAGGTTAGCGCACTCCTCGATGTGGAAGATCCGATTTCGGGAAATTATAGTTTAGAGATATCTTCTCCAGGAATACCTCGCCCACTGTTCAATAAAGAGCAGTATAAGCGTTATCTGGGGTGTGACATCCAGGTCAAATTATTTAAACCTGTAGCAGGTAGACGTAAACTGTCTGGTACTCTTATGACTGTTGGTGGTGATCAGCTGGTATTAAAAGTAGGTGATGAGCAACTGGAAGTACTATTTTCCCAAATAGTAAAAGCAAATTTGACAGGTGAGTGAGGCGAACAATGAGCAAAGAATTGTTATTAGTTGCTGAGGCATTATCTAACGAGAAGGGTGTGAGCAAGGATGTCGTATTGCAAGCAATCCAAGCGGCGCTTGAGTCTGCCACTCGTAAGCTCACTGATAAAGATATTGGTGTGAGGGTAAAACTTGATCCTCGCTCTGGCGAATATGAGACTTTCCGCTATTGGGATGTTGTTACTGATGACGAGCAGGAGTTTCCTGAGCGACAATTAACTCTTGCTCAGGCCAAGGAGCGCCAACCAAAAATTGAAATAGGCGAGCGCATTGAAGAACCTATGCCGTCAGTTGAATTTGGTCGCATCGCTGCACAAACAGCACGCCAAGTTATTATGCAAAAAGTTCGTGAGGCAGAAA
>NZ_CALJ01000061.1 GCF_000308315.1 Legionella tunisiensis
TATCCTTCATTATTTGCACTATTGTTACAAATCCTTAATCTTTGTTTAATAAAGCACCATTACTATGGTGCTATCATTGGTTGCCGATTTACTCTTAAACGGCGAATCCCCCATTTTATTTAATTTGAGGTAATGAAGTGGCGAGAAATATAGCTCTAAGCAACAAAACGAAGCAATTAATGGCTAAATTAGCCAACATGCAATCTCTCCCCCCAATATTAGTTGCGGCAGAGCAGAAAAGTATTATTGAGCAAGCGGATCTGGTGGCTTTCCTAAAGGCAAGGCCTCAAGGCGATAAGAAAAATGAATTTCTGCTTGAGTCATTATCTGCTTCACTATTAAAAGATTTACATGACACCTTATTAGACAAGAAAGAGCAACATAAAAAGAAAGTAATTAATTGGTCTAACAAGTTAAAATATTGGTTGTTAGCGATAGCTGGAATCATTTTTTTGGTTGCGAAGGTTTTGATGGTATTACCGCAATGCTGGAAGTGTTTACACTCACGCCAGCAGCCATTTTGGCTACGGGCGCAGTCTTTTCATTGCTTGCAATTACTGTATTTTGTGCCTTTGATTTGGTTGAAATTGCGAAAAATTTAGGAATAAAAATAAAAACGCGCCGCAATTGCTGGATATTTATTTAAAGGAAGTCAAATTAATTACTAAGATTCGAGAGCACGTTCTTAATGAGCTCCTCACGCAAGAAGATATGTCTGTAAAAGTGTTACAGGAAAATCTTGATCTTGTGAAAATGTTACAGGCAAAACAGAGTGACTTGGACACAGCGCGCCTTACGATGCAAAACTTAGGTAGCCGTCCGGCTCTACAAGCGGCAAAATCAGTCACAGCGGCTATAGCAGGCATTATCTTTTTAGCGGTGGTTTTTTGCTGGTCAAACGGTCGCTTTAAAAATAGCCGAATTATGCTTCACTGCGGTTGCTTCTAGTTTTCCACCTATTATTTTCATGAGTCTCTTAGCAGGTGTCGCGGCTTTTGGTGTTTATTGGTATGTCGAACGTCTAGGCATCGAAAACCTTATTGCGAGTTATGTTGGCTTGGATCAAGAAAAATTGATGTATTCTGCGGGGAAAAAGTCGTAGCTAAAGAAAAGGAAAATTTGCGACTCTTAGAATGCGGCCTTAAAAAGAGCTTCGTGCTATAGAAAAACCGAAAGACCTACCGAAAGTAGTCAGAGATAAAGATTTAATAGAGTCTATCTCCCAGATGAGAATATTACCTGTTGCTAATGAGGCTATAGAATTGAGTGGTAATCGTTATGGTTTTCATGCTGCTTCGAGACTAAAAAATCAGCCTCAGAGGGCAATTTGCTTGGTATTATTCCTACACTGGTGCCATCATCATCTCAAAGGGTGACTCTATAACGCGCGTTTAATTCTGTATTCACATGTAGAGTATGGATCAAAATACTTAAAATCGACTTCACAAAGGGGATAGTAATTTTGCGTTGTGCGATTAGGGAGGCCTCATCCAACTGATTAAGGATGGCATGTAAATCATGCATGTTACGTGCACAACGATTAAGCAGAAACTGTCCAACACTGATTGGTAGTTTAAAACCGCGTTTACTTGCATGTTGCTGTAATGTTTTGATTTTTAAATCATCTTCTAACTCATTCAGTTGCACAACCAAACTCCAGGCAAGGCGAGAGCGAAGATCCGGCAAATGGATGAGTGAAGAAGCTGGTGGGTGTTGAGTCGTGATCAGCAGAATAGTTTTTCCATTATCACGCACTTTATTGTAGAGATGGAACAGGGCTTCTTCCCAGGCTTTGTCGTTAGCTATCACTTCGATATCATCGATAGCAATCAAATCTTGCTCTGCTATCCCTTCAATACTCGCTGGTCCCCATTCTTTAAGAATTTTCAAAGGCAGATAAATGGTTGCTGCTGCATGAATACTCATTGCCTGGCAACAGGCTTGTAGCAAATGTGATTTACCGCAACCATGATTCCCCCAAATAGTGAATAAGCGTTCGCCTTTCCCTTGTAGAGCCATTGTTAATTGTTGTTGCAATAATGTATTAGATCCCCAACAAAAATCGGCTAAAGTTGCTTCATCATTCAGTTGAATTGCCAAGGCAAGTTGTCGATTCATTTGGCAAGATGATTGATTGAGCATGCTCTTCTGCCCCAGGTAAAAACATAATCAATATAAGTGGCAGCCGTGGTTAGTGCTGTGAGTGCAATGAGTGCGTTGATTAAATAAGGTGCAAAAGCAAAAAAGCCAATTCAAAGAGACAGGAAATGACCAGTGCTATCTGGAGTGTTGTGTTAATTTTGCTTAATAAGGTTGGTTCAAAATCCAGTTTACGCTGAATGAACCAATACCAAGCCATAACACCGATAGAGATGGTTAAATCACGAAGAAAACCAAAATAACCAGCCACCAAGGTAATTCCCCGATGAGAGCGAGTGAAATAAAACTCGATGCAATGAGCAATTTGTCTGCCAAGGGATCGATGAATGAACCAAAAAACTTTGCCAGTGAAAATGTCTGGCCAACCAACCATCAATGCCGTCGGTTAGACCGGCTAGCAGAAATGCGTAAAAAGCATTTACATATTCCTGTTGGTAAAGAAACATCAAAAATGGCACTATTAATACCAAGCGAAATAAGGTAAGTGCATTCGGTATATGTTTTAGTATCATGGGTAAAACGGTAAATTTAACATGCCTTCATCCGTCCCGACAGCAGCAGTCTATCTTAAAGTTACGCCAACGCGCCTTGGCGCTTGTGACGGTATTTTGTTGTAAAGTGTATACAATAGTCTCGCGACTGTCACGCTGTTGCCGTTTATTTACGAAACTGGGTGCCAAGGTTTTGGGTTATACAGGTTGTTAGCTGACCGGATTTTGCTAAATCATGACCGGTGAAATTTAATTATTTCGTCAAAAAACAGTTAGTTATAAAATTCATACAAGGGATTAGTAATGGATTGAGGCAGACGGCTGCTACGATTATTTAGAAGCATAGTCAATCGGCAGTGGTAGTGCCAGGGTTCTGCTAGTAAGCGGTGGCTTTGCTGCTTGAAAATGCCTGGTTCAACTGTAGGGGCGAGTGTCTTTAAAGTGGTTTGCAGTTCACTATAAATTACTCCCCAAAGCTTTTCTGTCCTAAGAGAAAAATAACGATGGAGTAGTCCCAGCCAATAAGCCAGATTATTTTGCAAATTACCTTCAATAAATTGTTGGCAGAGTACTGCTAAATTATCGGTTGTTATTGCCGAATCAGGATGAAAAACAGGTTTGACCACGTGTTGATAACAGGGATTGATGCAAACAAGGGCGTTTGTCTGTTCCCGCATAACTAGTGCTTCTGGTTTATTGTCAGTAAATATTACAAGTGTATTTTGTTGATGCGATTCGAGAGCAATACCGTAATGAAATAATAAATGTAATTGGCCCGTTAAAACCTGGCGACAGTACAAGCTAAAATAATCAATAGGGTTTAAACCGCTACTATTAATAATCTCGATCAGTAGAGGAAGATTACTGAGGGGAGATTGCGCAAAAAGAGCCGCCAGTGGAACCATTTTTTGCCACGGCCGCAGAAAATTGTCCGGGTTTTTACGCAGGGTTAAAACAAATTGTTTATCTTGTGTCGTAGAAAAGGGTTCCTTCTGGATGCTTAATCCTGCCAGTTCTTCAGCAAGGAAAAGACTTTGTTGATAATGCTGATTCTGATGTAGTAACTGGCTAAGCCATACAGAAAAAGAGAAGTTGTCAGTTGTTGAAGTTGATAATAATGTCGGATCGGTGCGTGCTGTAGAAGCAAATTCTATATGGCAAGCGTTATCTCTTAGTGGCATCATTGTTCGAAAAGACATGGATGGTTTTACCAATTGATGATGAGGTATTAAAATCAATGCCTTCTTGTCAATTAATGAAGAAAAGGTGTTTTGTATTTGATTGCGCCATTGCCAGGGATGCATCGGAATAGGGTAGTAGTCCGCGATATCAACCTGTTTAAAACGCAGTTTTTCTTGCCACAGGTTATATTCTTTGGGGAATTGATTGGCTAGAAATTCAGAGTAGTTGATTTGATTGGTGGTGAGCTGGATTTGTTGTTTGCGTAGAGCACACCAATGCAGGCTGATTTGCGCATTAAATTCTGGTGAGTATTGTAATACTTCACGACGGCTGAATCCCATTTTGGCGCGAAAATGAGGATGGTAGGGATGGCCGAGGCAGCCCCACTGTTCAAGCAGTTGTACTGCGTCTTGGCGATGGTGTTCGGCTCCTAACCACATCCAGAAACTGGTGTAATCCTTCGCCTGTCGCTTTAATTCTGCTTGCCAGCGTTGGTGATAAGCTTGCGCCATTGCCTCATTGGCAATTGATTCATCAAGGTTGTCTCGTAAACGCTGCCAGTGAAAAAAGGCAGAAGCTGGTTGATTGGTTTTAAGTTTTGCCTGTAATTGGTCGAGAAAATCATGCACATGGTGGCTGACGATGGGTTCTACTACAAGACCCTCCTTTATGACTGCCTGCTGTAGACGCTGCAAGCATTGGCGATGAGCAAAAGAGATAAAATGCTCAATAGCGCGTTGTGGTAAACCAATTCCTACTTCAAAAAGGAGAAAACGTAATTGGTGACTTAATTCATGAAAATTACTGTGCGCTAAAGCCATTCTTCACTCCAAACTAGACTATAGAATTCAATATAAATGATAATCATTCTCATTTGCAAGCGAGATGACAAAATAAGATGGGTGTGTAAACAAGTGATTGATGAAGGACGCGCCATAAGATGTAACAAAAAAGAGGTTTGTATTTAAAGGAAGTAGATATAGAGGTAAGAAATGCATTGTAAAACTGGATTAACGCAGATAAAGTTTAAGAAATCCCCACAACGTTTTTCACAGCTACTTTCCGTACCTTGTGAGAGATGCAAGTCCTACGTAAGGAAGCGAAGTTAGGACCAGTTCGTGTTGTCTGGAGCTCGAAGCTAGAGCCCTCTCATAAAGCGGGATAATTCTGGGGACAAGAAAATTTTTTACACCCGTCTACCACGCCGCTTCATCTGGTTATGATAACCTGAGTCGGAGCTATTCTTCATTTTGGCGATAAATAATTGCTATGTTGCCAATTAATTGTACTAAATCAGCATGCAACTGCATGCAAAGTTCAGCCGCCATTTTTTGTCGCTCTTCTTTTTCAGCACCAGCGATTTTAATTTTGATGAGTTCATGTGCCAGCAACGCTATATTGGTTTCTTCAACGACTGCAGGTGTAAGTCCCTTAGCGCCTAAAAGGACCACTGGCTTTAAATGATGGGCCTTTGCCTTTAAAGATTGTTTGAATGCAGTGTCCATAATGGCCATCCTGATTATTAAAACGACAAATTATTGCACATTTTGCTGGGAAAAGGTAGCAAATTTCAGTATCATGCACTAATTCTTTGAATGATGTAATTGTTATGCCTCGTTCCAAAAGTAGTAAACGCTGGTTGCAAGAACATTTTGATGATGTTTACGTCAAAAAGGCCCAGGCTGAAGGGTACCGTAGCCGTGCTGTATACAAATTAAAAGAAGTCGATGAGAAGGAGCGATTGTTGCGCCCCGGTATGACAGTTGTTGATTTAGGCGCAGCGCCGGGTGGTTGGACACAGTATGTGACTGAAAAATTAGATGGACATGGTACCATTATTGCATTGGATCTATTGTCGATGGATGCTTTGCCTGGCGTGAATTTTATTCAGGGCGATTTTCGTGAGGATGCCGTCTTGCAACAGTTGATGGATTTAGTACCAGAGCGTGGGGTGGACTTGCTTTTATCAGATATGGCCCCAAATATGAGTGGTTCGGCAGCCGTAGACATACCCTGTGCCATGTATTTGGCAGAACTTGCTTTCGATTTTGGCAATAAAATGTTAAAACCAGGAGGTACATTGCTCATGAAAATATTTCACGGAACAGGATTTGACGAGCTCGTAAAACAAGCTCGCGGGCAATTTGACAAAGTGGTCATTCGTAAACCTGCGGCTTCTCGTGCCCGTTCACGAGAAACCTATTTGCTGGCGAAGGGCTATAATTTATAGTAACTTTATCGTTCTAACGTCGTAGAAATACGACACAATCGAGGTTAATGCTTTGAACGACATGGTAAAAAATTTATTTTTGTGGTTGATTATAGCAATTGTGCTGGTCTCCGTATTCAGTAATTTTGGCCCCCGCCATACTTCCGCCGAGAAACTCTCCTATAGTCAGTTTTTAAGAGAAGTCGAGCAAGGCACGGTTAATTCCGTCACCATTGAGGATAATAAAATTATCAAAGGGGTGAACAAAAATAATCATCGTTTTGTGACATATATGCCTATGCAAGATGATGCCTTGCTGGGTGAATTGCTAAAATCAAAGGTTGATGTTAGCGGTCAGGAAAAGCAACAAGAAAGTTTCTTGCTTCATTTATTTATCAACTGGTTCCCGATGCTTCTCTTAATTGGCGTTTGGATTTTCTTTATGCGCCAAATGCAAGGTGGCGGTGGGCGTGGTGCAATGTCTTTTGGTCGTTCACGTGCCCGCCTGTTGGGTGAAGATCAGGTTAAAGTTACTTTTGCTGATGTAGCTGGTGTTGATGAAGCTAAAGAAGAAGTGAAAGAACTTGTCGATTTTCTACGTGATCCGAGTAAATTTCAGAATCTTGGTGGCCGTATCCCGCGTGGAGTTTTATTGGTCGGTCCTCCAGGAACAGGTAAGACTTTGTTGGCGAAAGCCGTTGCTGGCGAAGCAAAAGTTCCTTTTTTCACTATTTCTGGTTCGGACTTCGTCGAAATGTTTGTGGGTGTCGGGGCTTCCCGTGTTCGCGATATGTTTGAGCAGGCAAAAAACATGCACCTTGCATTATTTTTATCGACGAAATTGATGCGGTAGGTAGGCATCGTGGTGCAGGACTTGGTGGGGGGCACGATGAACGTGAACAAACCTTAAACCAATTGCTGGTAGAAATGGATGGTTTTGAAGGCAATGAGGGTGTGATTGTCGTATCAGCGACTAATAGACCTGATGTTCTCGACCCTGCTCTTTTGCGTCCTGGTCGTTTTGATCGCCAAGTTGTTGTTCCTTTACCGGATATTCGTGGACGTGAGCAGATCTTGAAAGTGCATTTACAAAAAGTACCCATCGATAAGCAAGTTGAAATAATGCCTATCGCTAGAGGCACGCCAGGCTTTTCGGGTGCAGATTTAGCGAATTTGGTAAATGAAGCAGCGTTATTTGCTGCGCGTGCTAATAAGCGCAAAGTAGGCATGATTGAGCTTGATAAAGCGAAAGATAAAATCATGATGGGTGCTGAACGGCGTTCGATGGTAATGGATGAGAACGAGAAAAAATTAACAGCCTACCATGAAGCTGGTCACGCTATTGTGGGCTTGTTGGTTCCTGAACATGATCCTGTCTATAAGGTAACCATTATTCCTCGTGGTCGTGCACTTGGAGTGACTATGTTTCTGCCTGAGCAGGATCGTTATAGTCATAGTAAACGGCGTTTGGAAAGCCAATTATCCAGTTTGTTTGGTGGTCGTATTGCGGAAGAAATTATTTTTGGCGTTGAAAACGTAACGACAGGTGCATCAAACGACATTATGCGTGCGACTGAAATTGCTCGTAAGATGGTTACAACCTGGGGGTTGTCAACGCTCGGTCCGCTGACCTTTGGTGAAGAGGAAGGTGAAGTATTTCTCGGTAGAAGTGTTAGTCAGCATAAAGAAATTTCTGACAGCACAGCACAACAGATCGACGAAGAAGTCAGGCAGATTGTAGATAGGAATTATCAACGGGCTAAAGAAATTCTTAATATGAATCTGGATAAGTTGCATTTGATGGCTGATGGTTTGATTAAATATGAAACTATTGATGCGAAGCAAATACAGGAAATTATGTCAGGGCGTGAGCCTTCCCCGCCAGATGATTGGGAAGCAACCAAGGCTACTCAGAAGGATAAAAAGGGCGAAGATCCTACATCAAAGCCGGTAAATGGCAAACCGGTTGACCATCCTGCTGGGGAACACTAAACCTAATCTTAATCATTATAATCATCAAGCTGCTGGTAAAGGGCTTGGTGAATTTTTTTGAGAAATATATAGAGTGAATAGAGAACAGTTTGAGCAATGGTGTGAGCTTCACTCATCTACGACGGAAGGGCTGCGAAAACCTTTGATTATGGGGGTATTGAATATTACCCCTGATTCTTTTTCAGATGGTGGACAGTATTATAATGCGCCGCAAAAAGCGGTTGCGCACGCAAAACAAATGATTGCAGAAGGTGCCGATATTATTGATATCGGAGGGGAATCTTCAAGACCTGGTGCCTTGCCTGTTGATAGTGCCGAGGAATTGGCAAGAGTAATTCCCTTAATCAAAGCGTTGCGAGCGGAAAGTGACGTGTGCATCTCTATCGATACGACGAAAGCGGAAGTCATGGCAAGTGCAGTTACTGCTGGTGCTTCCATGATTAACGATATCAGTGCGTTAGCAGGTAATGACTCTTTGGACGTGGTGTCTACTTTAGGCATTCCAGTATGTTTGATGCATATGCAGGGTAAGCCTGAAAGTATGCAAAATAGTCCTCATTATAGTAAGGATGTTGTGGATGAGGTGAACTTGTTTTTTCAACAACGAGTAGAGTGTTGTCTTGCTGCTGGAATCAAAAGTAAACACCTTATTCTTGATCCTGGCTTTGGTTTTGGAAAGTCACCTGAGCATAATCTACGCATGGTTAAACGTCTTGCTGCCTTTAAGCAACATAACCTGCCCTTGATGCTTGGTGCATCACGCAAAAGTACACTTGGCTATCTAACGGGAAAGCCAGTTAATGAACGGTTGGCCAGCGGATTAACAATTGCTCTTTTTGCCATGTTGCAAGGGGTTGGAATTATTAGAACTCACGATGTTGCTGAAACATATCAGGCCTTAGTAACAATGCACGCTATTCATCAGGCTGATAAAGAATAACGAATGAGGAAATACGGATGAATCAACGAAAATATTTTGGTACGGACGGGATTCGAGGACAAGTTGGTTTATCCAATGTTAACCCAGAATTTATGTTGAAGCTTGGATGGGCCGTAGGGCGGGTCCTTGCTAATGGGCAGCGTAAAAAAGTCATTATTGGAAAAGATACGCGTATCTCAGGCTATATGCTTGAATCAGCACTGGAGGCTGGCCTTTCGGCGGCAGGTGTTGATGTTAGCTTACTAGGACCAATGCCAACGCCAGCGATTGCCTATCTTACTCAAACCTTGCGCGCTAATGCAGGAATAGTAATAAGTGCTTCACATAACCTTTTTGAAGATAACGGTATTAAATTCTTTTCTGCCGATGGTAGTAAATTACCGGATGAGGTGGAATTGGCAATTGAAGCTGAAATGGAAAAACCTTTACAAACAGTTGCTTCAGCGAAATTAGGGAAGGCTATGCGTATTAATGATGCGCCTGGTCGTTATATTGAATTTTGTAAATCGACTATCCCTTCACTGACCCGTTTGTCGGGTCTTAAAATAGTGGTGGATTGTGCTAATGGCGCGACTTATCACATTGCTCCTAATGTATTCAGCGAGCTCGGAGCGGAAGTAATTACTATTGGTGATAAACCGGATGGTTTTAATATCAATCAGAAATGTGGTTCAACAGAGCCAGAGGCCTTAAAACGGCATGTTTTAGCCAAAGGCGCAGATCTTGGTATTGCTTTAGATGGCGATGGCGATCGGCTGATCATGATTGATGCTGCCGGTAATATAATTGATGGAGATCAGGTTATTTATATTATTGCTAAAGATCGGTTTCAAAGAGGATTGTTGCAAGGTGGCGTCGTCGGGACCCTAATGAGTAATTATGGTTTGGAGAAGGCAATTACAGCGATGGGCATACCCTTTTTGCGCACGAAAGTCGGCGATCGTTATGTGCTAGAAACCCTCAAGAAACAAGAATGGAAAATTGGTGGCGAATCCTCAGGGCATATTGTTTGCCTCGATAAAACAACCACTGGGGATGGTATAATTGCTGCCTTACAGGTATTGGCTTGTATGGTAAAACAAGGAAAGAGCCTGCAACAATTGGTAGAGGGTATCCAATTACTTCCACAATCATTGGTCAATATTAAACCGAAAGAGCAGCATCACTGGCCGAAAACCCACGAGTGTTAGAAATGGTTGCTGCCTTAAGCAATCAATTGCAAGGTGAAGGGCGTGTTTTATTACGTCCTTCAGGAACTGAGCCCTTATTACGCGTCATGGTTGAAGGTGTTGATAGCCACCAAGTTAAATCGCAAGCCGAGCAGTTAAGCGCTGAAATAATTCATATTGAGCAGAAGATCGTTGAATCACCGCATTAATAGAGGCTTGCCACACCTTTACGTCATCTTGAGCTCAGAAGATGGTGGAGAGAACAGGCGTCAATCAATCTGATTTAGCACCGCTTTTCGAGCAGATGACTTTAATCAGATTTGGATGGCAGGTGATTTGGAATAAAGTAAGAAATGAGTACTGTTTAATAAAAAAATCTAACGCTAGGATTTCAAAGTACTTTGTTGTATATTCCGCACGGTGATTTGGGGGGCAAATGAGGAAAAAAATTGTAGCCGGTAATTGGAAAATGAATGGTCGATACGATCAGGTAAAACTTCTATTGCAACAATTACTGACCCTTACTCAGGGAGAGGCGTTAGAAGCTCAATGTGTTGTTATGCCGCCAGCTATTTACCTGCCATTGGTGAAAGAATATCTGCAGGGTAGCGATATAAGCTGGGGTGCTCAGAATGTTTACCCTAAAGATGCCGGAGCATTTACCGGAGAATTATCCGGTCCTATGCTTGCTGATTATGCCTGCCAATATGTGTTAGTGGGGCATTCAGAGCGTAGACGCTTATTTAATGAAGATGAAAAATTTGTTGCAGATAAATTCCACCATGTAAAAGAACATGGTATGATACCGGTTCTTTGTGTGGGCGAAACTATTGCAGAGCGTGAGCAAGGTCTTACCCAAGAGGTTCTTGCCAGGCAATTACTTGCAGTGACAAGTGTTGGTAAGCAATGTTTTAGTGGGTGTGTTGTTGCTTATGAGCCGGTATGGGCAATAGGAACTGGAAAAACGGCTTCGCCCGAGCAGGTGCAAGAAGTGCATTCTGCAATCAGGACTTTGGTTGCTGAATTTGATACTGATGATGCGAAGAATTTAGCCATTGTTTACGGTGGCAGTGTTAATGAAAAGAACGCACATTCGCTGTTTGCAATGCCGGATGTTGATGGTGGTTTAGTTGGTGGAGCATCCCTTAATGCTCAACAGTTTGTGGATATCTTGAAATGTATCAATTAATTTTAATGGTTCATGTGCTGGTCGCTTTGGTCTTAATCGGCTTGGTTTTGATCCAGCATGGTAAAGGTGCCGATATCGGTGCCGCATTTGGTTCCGGAGCGTCTAACACTGTGTTCGGTAGCCAGGGTACAGGTACTTTCCTGTTCAAATTAACCGGTGGTTTAGCCCTGACTTTCTTTGTCACTAGTTTGTCGTTGTCTTATATAGTGTCAACGCAGTATAAAAAATCGGAACAACAAGTCATCCCTCATCAAACCAGTGTGCCGGAAAATAAAATTCCAGTACCGGTTGATAGCAGTAAGAGCGGAAAATAATAACTAACATGCCGAAGTGGTGGAATTGGTAGACACGCCGTCTTGAGGGGGCGGTGGCGTAAGCCGTGCCGGTTCGAGTCCGGCCTTCGGCACCATTAATCCGAGCAACGTGAAATGATGCTATCACAATACGTACCTGTACTTATTTTTATTATAATCGGGCTTGTTATAGGCCTTGCAATGCTGACCGCGGGGTCTTTGCTTGGAAAGCATAATCCTGACTCTGCTAAAAATGCGCCTTATGAGTGTGGATTTGGTGCTTTCGAAAGTTCGCATTTACCCTTTGATGTAAGATTCTATCTAATTGCTATACTATTTATCATATTCGACTTAGAGACGGCTTTTTTCTTTCCTTGGGCCTTGGTTTTGCGCAAGATTGGATGGTTTGGTTTTTCTGCGATGATGATCTTTCTTGGCCTGTTGGTGATTGGCTTCATCTATGAATGGAAACGGGGCGCTCTTGAATGGGAGTAGACGTTTTCGCTTTGTAGAAAAGCAAACATCACGTTATTATTGTTAACTCAGAATATTTAGAGGCTTGCTATGGCGGTTGCAGAATTGCAAAAAACTGGCTTTGTCACAACCTCGGTGGATAAACTGCTTGGTTGGGCACGTAGCGGTTCAATGTGGCCTATGACTTTCGGTCTTGCCTGTTGTGCTGTAGAAATGATGCATGTCGGGGCTGCCCGTTATGATTTGGATCGTTTTGGTATCATTTTTAGACCTAGTCCACGGCAATCAGATGTCATGATTGTGGCCGGAACTTTATGCAATAAAATGGCACCCGCTCTACGCAAAGTATATGATCAGATGCCAGAGCCTCGATGGGTTATTTCTATGGGCTCTTGCGCCAATGGCGGCGGTTATTATCATTATTCCTATTCAGTGGTGAGAGGCTGTGACCGCATTGTTCCAGTTGATGTGTATGTACCGGGTTGCCCGCCAACTGCCGAGGCGCTTCTCTATGGCATTATTCAGCTCCAGAACAAAATCAGGCGCAAACAGATAATTGAGGCTTGAGACCAGCACAGGTGCATATCAGATGACAAAATTAACCGATTTGGCTGAAATATTAACTTCAGAATTGAATGGCTTGTTTTCCTCGATTAGTGTAGCTAACAATGAAATTACTCTTGAGTGTGAGGTTAGCAAGCTTAAGGCGACCTTACAGCAACTGTGTATTCATGAATTATTTTTGTTTGATCAACTCATTGATTTGTGCGCTGTAGACTATCTGTTATACGGCGAATACGATTGGGAGACAGAGTCAGCAACAGAGAGTGGTTTTTCGCGCGGCGTTGAGCGACAGGAAGCGAAAGCTTATGCGCTAACCAAGCCTCGTTTTGCAGTTGTTTATCATTTGTTATCTACTAAAAAGAACCATCGAGTGCGCGTCAAAGCATTTGTTGAGGAGTCCCATTTAGTTGTTCCTTCTGTACATGATATTTGGAAGGGGGCAAATTGGTTTGAGCGAGAGGCTTATGATTTATATGGGATTTTATTTGAAAATCACCCTGACCTAAGACGAATTCTTACTGACTATGGATTTATTGGTCACCCCTTCCGTAAAGATTTCCCACTTAGTGGTCACGTAGAAATGCGTTATGATGCGCAGCTGCAAAAAGTAATTTACGAACCAGTCGATATCGAACCAAGAGTTTTGGTACCTAAGGTAATACGAAACGACAATCGCTATCTTGATAAAAACGGAGCGAGCAATGATTGAATTAAAGAATTACACGCTCAATTTTGGTCCACAACATCCGGCAGCTCACGGCGTATTGCGCCTCGTTCTTGAGTTGGAAGGTGAAACCATTACTCGCGCCGACCCTCATATTGGATTACTGCATCGTGCTACCGAAAAATTGGTAGAAACCAAGCCTTACATACAAAGTATAGGTTACATGGATAGGCTTGATTATGTTTCCATGATGTGTAATGAACACGCCTATGTTCTTGCTCTGGAAAAATTACTGGGTATAGATATTCCTCTGCGAGCAAAGTACATTCGTACTATGTTTGACGAGGTTACTCGTATACTAAATCATCTGCTTTGGTTAGGGGCTATTGCCTTAGATATCGGCGCAATGACTGTATTTCTCTATTGCTTCCGTGAGCGCGAAGATTTATTCGACTGCTACGAGGCCGTTTCTGGTGCTCGCATGCATGCTACTTATTACCGCCCCGGCGGTGTAGCCCGTGATTTACCAAATACGATGCCAAAGTATAAACCTTCGCGCTGGCATAATGAGCGTGAAGTTGAAAAAATGAATGTTCACCGAGAAGGTAGTTTATTGGATTTCCTGTGGGCTTTTACTGAACGTTTCCCAAAATGTGTCGATGAGTACGAAACCTTACTCACTGATAACCGTATTTGGAAACAGCGTACAGTTGATATTGGTGTCGTTTCACCGGAAGAGGCATTACAATGGGGATTTACTGGACCCATGCTTCGCGGTTCAGGCATTGCTTGGGATTTGCGTAAAAAGCAACCTTATGCCGCTTATGATCAAGTGGATTTTGATATACCGGTTGGTAAAACAGGTGATTGCTATGACCGCTACCTTGTACGCGTAGAAGAATTACGGCAATCGAATAATATTATCAGGCAGTGCATTGAATGGTTGCGTGATAATCCTGGTCCGGTAAAAAATTGATGATCACAAGATTACGCCACCAACGCGCGAAAAAATGAAGCATGATATGGAGGCATTGATTCACCATTTTAAACTTTTCACCGAAGGGTTTTGTTTGCCACAAGGGGAAGTCTACAGCGCGGTTGAGGCTCCCAAAGGTGAATTTGGTATTTATTTGGTGTCAGATGGTGCTAACAAGCCCTATCGTATGAAAATTCGTGCGCCTGGGTTTGCTCACTTATCTAGCTTTGATGCAATGGTGAAAGGGCATATGCTTGCTGATGGTGTTGCGATTCTGGCAAGTCAAGACATTGTATTTGGTGAGATTGACCGATAGATTAAATGAGCTTGGTCTCATTATTAACACGTATTAAAGGTTAGAAAGAATGTCTGAGAATTCAGCTAAATTACTTCGTCAATTTGTTTCATCTGTGGGTATGGATGAAATTGATCATTGGATCGCCAAGTATCCTGCAGACCAAAGGCAATCTGCTGTGATGCGCGCATTGATGGTTGTACAAGAGGAACATGGGTCGTTAACCCCTGAGCTCATGGATGCAGTAGCAGATTATTTGGAGATGCCTGCTATTGCAGTTTATGAGGTGGCAAGTTTTTATACAATGTATGAGCTTAAACCTACAGGACGGCATTTGGTAAATGTCTGCACTAATATTTCATGCAAACTTTGTGGTTCAGCAAAGATTGTGGAGCATTTGCAGAAAAAACTAGGGATTAAGTTGGGTGAAACTACTGCCGATGGTCGATACACGTTACGGTCAGTTGAATGCCTTGGTGCTTGTGTAAATGCACCAATGATGCAGGTAGATAAAGATTATCACGAGAATCTGACCACTGATAAAATTGATAAAGTCTTGGAACAATACCAATGAATGATAGAGGTGGTTGTCATGGTTGAACAAAATCAAGTCTGTTACCGTACTTTCCATTTGCAAGAACCATGGACTTTGGCTGCCTATCAAAGTATTGGCGGTTATAGTGCATGGCGGCGTATTCTGAAAGAACAGACGCCGCCGCAACAGATTATCGATGAATTGAAAACATCTGCTTTACGCGGCCGTGGGGGGGCAGGATTTCCCACCGGCTTGAAGTGGAGTTTTATGAATCGTAATGCGCAAATCCAGAAATACGTGGTATGTAATTCTGATGAAGGAGAGCCAGGTACATGTAAGGATCGCGAGATTTTAAGCCGCAACCCGCATCAATTGATCGAAGGGATGGCCATTGCAGGCTATGTGATGGGTGCTACCATAGGCTACAATTATATTCGTGGTGAATTCTGGGAGCCCTTCCTAAAAACTGAATCTGCATTGAAAGAGGCTTATGCCGCAGGGTTGTTAGGCAAAAATATTTTAGGTTCAGGCGTTGATTTTGATCTTTATAACCATCTGGGTGCGGGCGCTTATATTTGTGGTGAAGAAACTGCGTTGCTGAATTCTCTAGAAGGTAAAAAAGGGCAGCCGCGATTTAAACCCCCTTTCCCAGCCAACTATGGCCTTTATGGTAAACCCACAACGATTAATAATACGGAAACATTTGCCTCCGTTCCAGTCATTATGGAAAAAGGTGGCGAGTGGTTTCTCCAGCTAGGTAAGCCCAATAACGGGGGAACGAAGTGTTTCAGCGTGAGTGGCCACGTTAACAACCCAGCCAATTTTGAGATACCTTTAGGTACTCCGTTTAAAACCTTATTGGAATTGGCAGGCGGTGTTAGGGAAGGGAGAAAAATTAAGGCAGTCATTCCTGGCGGAACATCGATGCGAGTACTACCTGGTGATGTCATGATGAATTTAGATATGGATTATGACAGCATTCAAAAAGCGGGTTCAGGCCTGGGTTCCGGAGCAGTAATCATAATGGATGAGACCACTTGCATGGTTGATGCGCTTTATCGGATTTCTGAATTCTATATGGACGAATCCTGTGGACAATGTACACCCTGTCGAGAAGGTACAGGCTGGCTGGTTCGTCTCATTCATCGAATCAAAGAAGGACATGGTGAACCAGGTGATATCGAAAAATTGGTAAACGTTGCTGATAAAATTGAAGGTCGTACTATCTGTGCACTTGGCGAAGCTGCTGCATGGCCGGTACAGAGTTTCGTAAAACATTTTTATCATGAATTTGATTATTTCATTAAGCATAAACGCTCGGTCGTCGCAGCATAATTGAAGAAGGTTTAGACAATGGCCACCATTGAAATTGACGGTAAAACATTTGAAGTCGAAAACGGTAAAATGATCATCGAGGTTGCTGATGAGGCGGGGATCTATATCCCACGTTTCTGCTACCATAAGAAATTGTCCGTAGCAGCTAACTGTCGTATGTGCCTAGTTCAAGTTGAAAACGGACGCAAGCCTGTACCAGCTTGTGCGACGCCGATTACTAACGGCATGAAAGTGTTTACAAAATCAGAAGAAGCCATTCGTTCGCAAGAAGCAGTCATGGAATTTTTGTTAATCAACCACCCCTTGGATTGTCCTATCTGCGATCAAGGTGGCGAGTGTGAATTACAAGATATCTCTATGGGATTTGGTTACGATGCTTCCGAGTATGAAGAAACCAAACGTTCTGTCACCGACGATGATCTGGGCGCATTGATAGCTACCGAAATGACTCGTTGTATTCATTGTACTCGCTGTGTGCGTTTTGGGGATGAAGTGGCTGGAGTACCCGAATTAGGTACGACAGGCCGCGGTGAAAAAATGCAGATTAGTACTTACATTCAGCACAGCCTGGTTTCAGAGGTGTCTGGCAACGTGATTGATCTGTGTCCGGTGGGTGCACTGACGTCCAAACCATACCGCTTTACTGCCAGAGCTTGGGAAATGACTCAGCATGATAGTTTGGCTCCCCATGATTGTTTGGGTTCAAATGTCTATTTGCATATTCGCCGTGAAGAGTTGATGCGCGCAGTACCTAAAGAAAACGAAGCAATTAATGAAACCTGGCTGTCTGACAGAGACAGATTTAGCTACTTAGGCTTGACCAGTG
>NZ_CALJ01000060.1 GCF_000308315.1 Legionella tunisiensis
TGCAGCCAAAAATTCATTTTTTAATAAGCTTATCAATCTCATAAAAAAGGTAATTGCTTCGCCGCCTCACTTTAAACACTTAGTTTTAAGTGCTAAATGTGGCATACTTGACCAATTTTGGAGATACCTCTTCCGTATTCTACAGTTTAAATACGGACGAGTTTAATAACTAAGGAGTTTCCTTATGTGTGGGATCATGGGTGCTACATCACAACGTGATATCAGTAAAGTGTTGTTGGAAGGATTACGGCGTTTAGAATACCGTGGCTATGATTCAGCAGGCATTGCAGTGATTGATGGTACTGGACGTTTGAAACGCGTAAGAATTCAAGGGAAAGTACAAGCTTTAGCAGACGCCATGCAGGAAACAGCAGTTGCTGGCAATGCTGGCATTGCGCATACACGCTGGGCAACTCATGGAAAGCCCTGCGAACAGAATGCACATCCGCACATGTCACATGATGAAATTGCTTTAGTACATAATGGCATTATTGAAAATCACGATGCTTTGCGTCAGCGTTTAAAGCAAGCGGGTTATCAATTTACCTCTGAAACTGACACGGAAGTAGCCGCGCATTTGATTCATTATCACTATCAACAACACGAAGAATTATTGCGTGCGGTGCAAGATGCTGCCCAAGAGATGCATGGTGCTTTTGCCTTAGGGGTTATCCACCAGAAACGCCCGCAAGAATTAGTTGCTATTCGTAAAGGCAGCCCATTGGTGGTAGGTTTAGGTATCGATGAACAATTTATTGCCTCCGATGCGTTAGCTTTACGCTCTTTTGCTCAATCAGTCATTTATCTTGAGGAAGGTGATAGCGCGCTGCTCAGTAGTGGGCAAATTTATTTGTTTGATACCAGTCGGCAGAAGGTAAAACGTCAGGCGCATGTTCTTAATGGCGATAATCAGGCGGTTAGCAAAGGGCCTTATCGTCATTTCATGCTGAAGGAAATTTATGAGCAGACCAAAGTCTTGGCAGATACTTTGGAAGGACGAATAAGCAGTCAAGATGTTTTGAAAGCAAGTTTTGGTGAACGTGCTGCCGCTGCTTTTTCTCAGGTCAAGCAAATTCATATCGTCGCTTGTGGTACCAGTTATCATGCTGGATTAATTGCCCGATACTGGTTAGAGTCTTTGACCGGGTTGCCAACCCAGGTGGAAATTGCCAGTGAGTATCGTTACCGGGATGTCGTTGTTAATGAAGGTACTTTGTTTATCGCCGTATCTCAATCAGGAGAAACAGCGGATACCTTGGCGGCCTTACATAAGGCCAAGACAATGAATTATCTGGCCAGCCTGGCTATTTGTAATGTTGCTACCAGTACTTTGGTACGTGAGGCAGATTGCGTTTTCCTAACACGAGCAGGTATCGAGATAGGAGTTGCTTCAACCAAAGCGTTTACGACCCAGCTGGCTGCTTTCCTAATGTTAGCTGCTGCACTTTGCAAGGATGAGCGCATTCATACCATTTTAACCCAATTGCAGGAGTTGCCAGCAAATTGCGAACGCGCCTTAAAAATGAATGGCGATATTGAGGCCTTGGCTTCCATTTTTGTTAATAAAGCACATGCTCTCTTCTTGGGGCGTGGGGTACAGTATCCAGTCGCTTTAGAAGGTGCATTGAAATTAAAGGAAATCTCATATATCCATGCCGAAGCTTATCCGGCTGGCGAGCTTAAACACGGTCCCTTGGCTTTGGTTGATAAAGAAATGCCAGTTATTGCTGTGGCGCCGAATGATGAATTATTGGATAAATTGAAATCAAATTTGCATGAGGTCAGTGCCCGTGGCGGTCAATTGATAGTATTTGTTGATGATTCGCAAGCCTGGCAACCTAATGGGGCACGTTTAATTCATGTCCCAGCGTGTGGTCAATGGGTTGCTCCAATTGTTTATACCATCCCTTTGCAGTTGTTGGCATATCATGTAGCTGTTGCTAAGGGTACGGATGTGGATCAGCCAAGAAATCTTGCTAAATCGGTGACAGTAGAGTGAACACCGGCCAGCAATTCTGGTTAAATTTATGGCGAGAAGGAAAAACCATTTTCCACCGAACAGAGGTAAATACTGATTTAAATACCAGATGGGCCGGTTTGCAGCTACCTGCGGCGGCAACTGTTCTGGTTCCTTTGTGTGGTAAAAGTCTTGATATGCTTTGGTTAATGGAGCAGGGTTTTCAAGTGGTCGGTATAGAGCTGAGTGAGCAGGCAGTACTGCAATTTAGCGAAGAAAATCGGTTAACGCTAGTGAAGGAAATACATTCGCAGGCTATAAAGTATACGAGTCAATCACTAACTATTTGGGTCGCTGACATTTTTTCTTTCAATACGGCTTTCATTGTTCCTGCCGATGCGATTTACGATAGAGCGGCATTGATCGCTTTGCCAGAGAATTTGCGCCCTCAGTATGTACGTATTTGTCTTCGATGGTTGAAGGCGAAGGGAAAAATTTTATTGAAAACAATGTACTACGATGAGTCAGACATGCAGGGACCGCCGTTTAGTGTATCGGATGCAGAAATAAGACAGTTATACAGTAATTGCCAAACTATACAATGCGTACGCGAAACAAATCGCCAGGTAGATGAACAAGACCCCCTTTATGCTCGTGGATTGCGCGAAGTCGCAGATAAGGTCTGGTATCTACAAACCCAGTAATGTTTGGATTACAGCGGATTTTTGGCAGTTTCAGAGGCAGAGTAGGGCACACTGTCTAAAGTTCGCAAAATGAAGAGTAATCGGTATATACTATTCGCGTTTTTTTATCATGTTTTACGGGGATGTGAATGACTCAAGAGATGTTGGCGTCAGCGACGATTATTGCGCAAGAACTTAAAGTGAATGTTTCTCAGGTAGAAACAGCGATTCGTTTGTTGGATGAAGGCGCGACAGTTCCCTTCATCGCGCGTTACCGTAAAGAGGCAACGGATGGGCTTGATGATACCCAATTACGGCAGCTTGCTGAACGTTTATATTATATCCGTGAGTTGGATGAGCGCCGTGCAGTCATTTTACAATCTATTCGTGATCAAGAAAAATTAACTCCGGAGTTAGAAAAGACTATTTTAGCTGCTGATAATAAGACTCGTCTTGAAGACTTGTATTTACCTTATCGACCTAAACGTCGCACAAAGGCACAAATTGCTAAGGAAGCTGGACTTGAGCCGCTTGCTTTAAATTTATGGCAGAATCCTGTTCTCGAGCCAGAGCCAGAAGCGGAACAATACCTGAATACTGAGTTCGGCATTGAAGATAGTAAAATTGCTCTGGAAGGTGCGCGCCAGATTCTTATGGAGAAATTTGCTGAAGACGCTGAGCTTATTGATGAATTACGTGAATATTTATGGCAGCACGCTGTATTAAAATCAGAAGGTAATGGCGATAAGAAAGCAGCTGGTAATAAATTTGCTGATTATTTTGATTATGCAGAACCAATTAAAAAGATTCCGTCACACCGTGCTTTGGCCTTATTTCGTGGGCGGCGAGAAAGCGTTTTGCGATTAACTTTGATATTGCCGCAGGATGTGGATTATGTTGAAAAGCGTATTGCATCCTATTTCAATATTGCTAATGAAAAACGGGCAGCTGATGAGTGGTTAGTTGATACCGTGCGTTTAACTTGGAAAGTTAAACTATTCACCAAGTTAGAATTAGAATTACTGACCCGTTTGCGCGAAATAGCGGATGAAGAGGCAATTCATGTTTTTGCTCGTAATCTGCGCGATTTACTACTTGCTGCTCCTGCCGGTCCACAAGTAACGATAGGACTTGATCCGGGTATTCGTACCGGTGTGAAAGTGGTTGTGGTTGATATTACTGGTAAATTACTTGATTACACGACTATTTTCCCTTTTGCGCCACAGAATGAGTGGCATCAATCTATTGCTGACTTGGCCAAATTGGCAGCGAAGTATCAAGTCAATTTGTTGAGCATAGGGAATGGTACGGGCTCTCGAGAAACAGAGCGTTTGGTTGCGGATATGATGAAAATGTATCCTGATTTGAAGCTGGCTAAAATTACGGTTAATGAAGCGGGTGCCTCTGTTTATTCAGCGTCTGAATTAGCAGCGAAAGAATTTCCGGATCTGGATGTTAGCATACGAGGGGCGGTTTCTATCGCCCGACGCTTGCAAGATCCTCTTGCTGAGTTGGTAAAAATTGAACCGAAGGCGATTGGTGTTGGGCAATATCAGCATGATGTGAATCAGACTCGTTTGGCTCGTAGTCTTGATGGGGTCGTAGAAGATTGTGTGAATGCTGTTGGTGTTGATGTCAATACAGCTTCTGTTGCATTATTAACTCGTGTGTCAGGTCTTAATGAAACCCTGGCAAAAAATTTAGTGCAATATCGGGATGAAAACGGTGCTTTTGTAAATCGGGAGCAACTAAAAAACGTGGCTCGCATGGGGGAGAAAACGTTCCAGCAAGCTGCAGGTTTCTTACGTATTATGGACGGTGATAATCCACTGGACGCTTCCTGTGTACATCCTGAAGCGTATCCTCTGGTTGAAAAGATCCTTGCTGGGCAAAAAGTGGATATCCGTCAAACAATCGGTAATCGTGATTTGCTGCGAACTATTAATGCAGAACAATATATTGATGAAAATTATGGCCTGCCAACCATCCGTGATATTTTGCGCGAATTGGAAAAACCGGGGCGTGATCCAAGACCTGAATTTAAAACGGCCAATTTCAAGGAAGGCGTGGAGGATATCAGCCATCTAAAAGAAGGAATGATCTTGGAAGGCGTCGTCTCCAATGTGACTAATTTCGGTGCTTTTGTTGATATTGGTGTTCATCAGGATGGTTTGGTACATATTTCTGCGATGACGCATCGCTTTATCAGTGATCCCCATGCCGTAGTGAAGGCGGGTGACATTGTGACTGTTAAAGTAGTCGAAATAGATAAAGAGCGGCGGCGTATAGGATTAAGCATGAAGTTGGATGAAGAAAAGGCGCCTCTTACGCAAAAGAAAGTAGCGAAGCCGCCGTTGAAAAAACACAATCCGCTAAAAAACAGGAAATGAAGAAAAAACCTGAGCAAGAAAGGAAGCAAGAAACTAAGAAAACAATATTTAATACGGCAATGGCTGATGCCTTGGCTAAATTAAAGCGTGGTTCTTAATATGGCGATCCCTCGTGGCGAGATAACTATCCAAACACTGGCCATGCCGGCTGATACGAATGCCAATGGTGATATTTTTGGTGGTTGGCTAGTATCGCAAATGGATTTGGCTGCTGGTGTTTTAGCCAAAAAATATCGCGAGGCCGTGCGGCTACAGTCGCTATTCATAGCATGACTTTTCTGAAACCTGTACATGTGGGGGATGTCGTGAGTTGTCATGTTGAATTAATTAAGCAAGGCGAGACGTCTATGACCATTGCTGTTGAAGTATGGGCTGAACAAGCTTGCGGCTCAGGAAAATACCGTGTGACGGAGGGAACGTTCGTTTTTGTAGCTATCGATGATGAGGGAAAGCCAAGACAGGTGTCCAACAAAGATGGCTGTTGATCATGGTGATTTAAAACAATGGATTGCAACTATAGCGGCTGTAATTGCGGAAAACACCGATCCGGATCCACGTCATTATGCTCCCTTCTTGCAAGAACCAGAATTAGCTTTGCGCCTGATCGATTTTATTGATGATTTAGATGAAGATGATGTGGATGAAGAGCGTTCTTACTATTCTGCTTGTATTTTTGCTTTAGATATCTGTGTTGCACAATTGCAGTCTGCACAGGAAAACGAAAATAAATTAGCGGGTAAGTCGCTTAACCAATTGATGCTTAAAATCGCGGATGCAATTAATAGTAATAAACATAGCTTAAGCTTTTGGTTACCTATTCTAAATGCTTTTTATGAAGTTCATGTTGAACTATTGCCTGAATTAAAAAATGCTTATCTGGAATTAGCGGGGCAAGAAGATGAATGGTCACCCGATGAAGAAATTGACCATTTAAATGCTATGCGTGACATGATTGAAGAGTTATCTGATTTGTCTGTTTTTGATATAGCGGAAAACTTTTTTGCTCAGAGTTATGCTATGCCAGCAGATTTTTTTGCAGATTTAATTCTTGACCTCTACAGTATAGAAGAAGGTCAGGATATTGCCCTATTGACTTTACTTCACCCCAAGCAAGAGGTCCGTAATATTGTTGTGGCAATCTTTGAGCAGATAATAGATAAAGTTACCTTAAGTTCGATTTCATTGTCCCGATTACAAGCTATTAAAAATTGGTATCCAGTTAGTTACCATGAGCAATTTAATCGTTGGTTGAAAATACAGCGCAAAAAAGGAGTTATATTTCACCATGAAGAATTACCTTCACTTGTGCGTATAAAAGCCAGTGAAGTCGATGGTAGTGGTGCCCAAGGGCTTTTTATTCATGTGAAAAAGCACCGCAAAAACCGCTTATGTGGTTTGCTTTTTAAACAAGGGCTTGGTATTAAAGATGCATGGATTACACCCGAAATACCTAGTGAAAATGTAGTCAAATATTATGATGAAGCCTTCGATGATAGTGTGACTCTGAGAACTGTAGACAGTGCTTATTTATTAATGATGATGGGGCATTTTTTAGCTTTAACAATTCAGCAAGGTGGTATGCCTGATTTGCATTTGCTGGAAATTCAGGAGTTGCTGGGTCTGCACTTTCTGGCTCATCCGATTGATATCCCTCTCTTAATTGAGCAATTAAGTGTACAAATAACGCCATTCACACCCGAAGCAATGCAGTCATCATTTATTCGCTCCAAATCATGGCCGTATAGTAAACGTTTTACTGAGTCTTGGTTTATTGAGAATGCTCATATTGATAAATTAGTTAATCGTTGTTGTAGCTTTATTGAGGGTGTGAAAGTTTGTGCTATGGATGAGGCTATTGCAACTGTCTTCGCTCAAGAATTAGAAACACATCGTGATAAGTGGTTATTTCATTTTTTATGGGTCGCTCTGTGGTCAAAAGCAAAAACCCGCAAAAATGAAAAGATATGGCAGGATAGCTTTTTTATTGCTTATGCTATTCATACGGGAAAGTTGTTAAATACTATTCCAATTATGCATGAGATTTGTCGCCAGACAGTTATTAATAGCATTGAAACTATGAATGAGCGTCGTACCTATTTAAACAAAGAATGAGTTGCCTTTGCTCGCTTTATAGCATGTGGATAACTTTGTTTATAAATTTTAAATCCGTTAAAAAAAGAGCAAAAAACACGTTAATTATTTGATTAATAAATGTTTTTTATTGTTATCCGGTTTATGGTTTAATTCACATGTTCTGTGGATAAATTTGTGGGTTGTTGTGTGAATACCTGAAAAAACCTAAAGTTAGATTACTGTACTCATTTGTACCAACAATCCTGTGGTAGATTTAGCCAAAAAATTTTGAAGATTGCTTTATGAGTTGTTTTCTTATATGATATCTGACTAAAATATATGCATTTTTTTGCGCTGCCACGGTTTAAAAGTAACTATCATGCTTGATACTCTTGCCCGCACACTGCTTGCCTTCAGTAATGGCTCAATCGTTATTCCTTTAATCATTCTTGGTTTTATTTGGTTGGATCGGACTGTTTTTTATCATGCAGCTTGCCTGGTTCTGTTAAGTATCGTAATGAATGTCGCATTGAAGGTGACTTTCCAAATTCCTCTTCCCCCTGCTTTGGGTAAAGACTGGTTTGCTTTTCCAAGTGGTCATATGCAATTATCAACAGTCTTGTATGCCTGGCTGGCATACAAAGTAGAGAAACCGGTGTTTCGATTAGCAACGGTTACTTTATTAGTTGGAATTGGCGCAAGTCTTATTCATTTCGACTACCACAATTTGTTTGATGTTTTAGCTGGAAGCTTTTTTGCTCTCCTCTTAATCGTTGCTTACTATTTACCGTCTAAAAAATGGCCGCAAAGCATGCCCCTCGTTATAGTTCTGATTGGTTCTCTGCTGGTGTTTTATATTAATTGGCGTTATACGCGGATACCGGTCCATGCATGGATGGCATATTACGCTTTATCCGGATTTGTTATTTCTGATAAGTTGTTTGGAAGAAATACTGCCCTTTTATTATCACATAAATTATTAGCAACTTTATTATGCATTTTGGCTCTGATCACTATTCATCTGCTTTTTCATCATATGTTGCCTAATAATCCCCCCGCCCATATCTATCAATTGGAGTGGTTAGTGATTGGTTTGACAGTTCCTGCAGTGGTTTATATGGCCGGACGTATCGAGAACAAATGGTTATCCAAGAGTAGGGTAGCCGTCTAAAGGTAGCACTCTTCCTAATAGATCATGTTGTTTAGAAATAGATTTCTGCGATATCAACATCTCGCAATAGCAATCGGGGAAAGCCGGATTAACAGTCAATTATAAAGTAAAAGGCGCTTAGGCGCCTTTTATTTAAGCATTTTGCGCAGCTTTTTTCAGGGCTTTTTGATACTGTTTCCAGTCTTTATCTTTTGCAAAGATAAAGTGTGCAGCTTCTTCAATAAAGAAACCTATATCATCAATATTCGCCCATTGGCAATATTGTTGAATAGTCATAAAAGTTTCATTGTTGATCTCCGCCCTAATTTTTCTTTTTTATATTGCGATTACCATTAATAATTGCCATTGTTAATTTCCTTTTTAGTCAATCAAGGCCCATCATAGCATAAGAAAAAACTAGATGGTAGGAAGCGTGGCCACTGAAGGCTCTGAGACTTTTTCACTTTGTACGACATGTAAGACTCTTCCTGGCACCTTCGTTGTCAAGGCGAGTCTAGCTCGTGTGTGGATTGCTTGAGAGTTTTGCAGCAGACGGTTTATTTCTGCGTCCTCTGTCTCCTCTGTGCCACACAATTCAAGTTGTTCATCTAGCAATTTTGTTGCGTTTGTAGCGCCCAATAAGGCGGTATTAATTTTTAATTGCATGGACTCACATTGGCTTGATTGCTCTTGAGCAATTTGCATCTGCTCTTTAAAGGTTGCTGCTAGCTGTACTAACGTAGTCTCGCAGCAGCTTAAATCATCTCTAACAACAGTTAGTGCTGAGCTGCTATCCGATTTATTAGAAAGTTCTCCAGTGACACTGCGGATTGTTGCAGCACACTGAAGAACATCCTTACCCAAGTCATGGAGTTTGAGACTAAATTGCTCTCCTGAACTCTTAACAAGTGCTGGGCTTTCATCAAGTACTTCTTTTACTCTGGCTAGCCCAGTGATTGCTTGTTGTAAAGATAAAATTTGTTCCTTTAATGCGTCTAATTTCTTATCCAAATCAGTTGCATAAGAAGCCAAGGTTTCATTTTTTGGAAAATTGCATCAAATACTTCAAGGAGTTTAGCTTCTACTGCATTGAAGGATTCAATAGATTCAGCTAAAACTTTTTCCATTTTAACAATATTATCACAGATGTCTTTTTCGCGTTTGCTATCTCTTGCGTTATGGTTATTAAATAAATAAACCAAGCCAATGTAGGTACTTATAACAGCCAGTAATGCTATGGTATTAAATAAGAAGCTGGCTACTAATGCGATTCCAACTACTTCGGCAGCTAAAATTATTTTTTGCCATATAGTCTTTTGACCATACCATTGAGCAGCTGTATCAATAAGACTTTGCCGCAAGTTATAGCGTCGTCGAAGTAAATCTAAATCAGATTTGAATAGCTCAAAGCGCTTTTGATGCTCATTTAATCGATCAAGTTTTTCACGAGCAATAATTTTTAATGAGTCAATTGAAGTATCTGTTGCTAATGGCGTACTGGTTTGGTTTGATGTAGACATGATTGTAATTTCCTTATACTAATGAGATTGTTAAAAAGAATTAGGCAAAAAATCCTGGATTAGTTGCTGAGATGGATCTTCCAGGGATCTGTCTTTGACTTGATTCTATTTGGCTAGTTAGTTCACTAACTAATTTTTGAGAAGCTTGAAATTCTGTTATTAATACCTTTCTAGTTTGTACTAACTCCTGAATTTTCAGAGAAGCCCGAGTAAGACTTTCTTTGTTTACAAAAAGTTGTTCAGACATCTTTTCCACATCTTTTTCCAAAGAGACTATTTTTTACTTTTTCAACGTTTTCATTTCGTACGACATCAAGACTTTCTGCAAGTTGAGTTATGCTTCTCTTTGCTGTTTCCAGTTGCTCTTGAGTAGTTGCAATTTCATTTTCTCTTTGAACTAAGGCTGCTTTCGCAAGCTCAAGATCTAGCGAGGCTTTTCCTAGCAAAATTATCTTGGCTTTTAATTCCTCCATAATTTCTTGCATTTTTCGGTATTTGCTTCATTCGCTAAGATTAAACTGGTATTGGTTGCTAGTAATGTATCTTTTGCACTGCCAATGATAGCTACATCACTATCTAGACGTTGGAGATTTAAAGTAATTTTTTGGGTATGTGCACTTGTCTCAGTGCCCAGCAGCAGGGTTTGTTGATGGGTAGTATCTACAATATCATCGAGATGTTGTAACCTTCGTTCATGTCTTTCTTTCCCAGTATCCTCTAATTGTTGTAATACAGCTTCCTCTGCTTCATTTCTCGCGTCATTCATTTTTTGCACCAACACCGTAGCCCCTACACCTGCAGAAGCCGCTGCAAATGTTGTGAAATAAAGAACGACTTTAGAAATGACAATGGTACTTGTTGTGATAGTTAATATCATAAAATAGTCCTTATTTATGTGATAATTGAGTTTAAATGGATATTCTCGACGGTAGTCAGAGGTTTTTAAACAGGGTCAGATGGATGTATGAGAAACTGCTACAGTTGCACTAAAAGAATTAATACTGGCGTGAATATTGGGCCCTTGAGCGCTTCCCTGTCTAAAAAGAATGTCACCTTTAATATCCATACGCTGGTGAACAAACGTGATCATAACATAAGTAAAAAAGTCAGTCATTAAGATCTATGATGGTACAAATAGAGCGCTTAGTTATTAAAAATATCAAGATCGACGATAAATTGGCTGATTAACTAATCGATGCTAGTAAAAAATGATTGAGCGTTGTAAAAAACGTTTTTCGGAAAACCATTGGTTTCTGCAGGATATGCGGACTATCAATATAGAAGAGCCATTTGACATGGCGATTGCCTGGCATAGTTTTTTCATCTGTCATAAGAGATGAACAAAGAAGTACCTTAAAATTATTTGCTTCGTTGGTTAAACATAATGGTTTATTGGTGTTTACCTCAGGCGTTGAAGCGAGAGAGGTCTGGGGTGAGAATGGTGGTTATGATTTGTATCAGATCTTACAAACTAATAATTTCCAAGTGTTATGCCATAATATAAGAGATCAAAATTGCGGGAATGCAACGGTATGGCTTGCTCAAAGATATAGTAAGTAGTATTTTTAAACAAGCAAATAGGTTTTCTTAGCGTAAAAGATCTATTTGTTTTTGTAGATAACTCGCAAAAATTCAATTAATCAACTAGGCTCTTATAGTGCAACGCAACAAAAACGGAGAAAATTATGAATCAGGACTATTTAAAGAGTTGGGCTGCGATAGCAAATGAAATGCAAAAACCGTTTCAGGCTATGATGGAATTGAATGTTAAAATGCTACAAAATTTAACTTATTTGAAACCGGAAGAGTTTTCAGAGATGCATAAACCGGGAATGCTACTCGATAAACAAGTTAAGCTCGTTATGGAGAATAGTCATAAAGCGCTTGATTACATGAAACAGTCATTTCAGATTTTAGAGACTGCTTTTCAAACGATTTCCAAAGAAGCAAAAGTAACTACTGGAAAAACCTTTGAACATACCATGTCAACGATCAAGCAAGTTACACCAATAATGAAAAAAACGCTGTCTACTACTAAAAAAGCAGTTTCCGCAACAAAGAAAGCAGCGTCTTCTACAGCTAAGAAGGCGGCATCTTCAGCTAAAAAGAAAACAGTTGCAGCTAAGAAAACTTCCACAGCAGCTAAAACAGTTCTTACGGCTAAAAAAGCAGCTACGGCTAAGAAAACTGCTACTGCTAAGAAAACTGCTACTGCCAAGAAAGCTTCCTCTACCCTCAAGAAAACAGCGTCCACGGCAGCTAAAAAATAGCCTCTACAGCTAAGAAAACGGCTCCTCTCGTTAAGAAGATGAGTTCTGCAGCCAAGAAAAAACATCTGCAGTTAAGAAAAAACGTCTGCGGTTAAGAAAATAGCTGCTGCTAAGAAACCAACCACCAAGGTATCAACGCCAGCCAGCAGAATGTCAACACCAACTAGTGGGATATCAGCGTCAGCTAGCAGGATGTCGACACCAATGAATAGACCCCCATTAAGTTCAGGCACAGTATCAGTGAGCAAGCCTATGTCTGATATGAAATTGGCTATGCCTACTGGCAAAATAGCTATGCCAGAGAATAGAAGTTCTGTACCTGCTAACAGAATAAATACTACATTTGGCAAACTAAACACTGGTGAAAATAGAATGATGGGTTCTGAAAGTGGCCCCAAAAAGCCAGATAGTAAATAGGCAAGGTAAAGAATAAAGAGAGAGCAGTGTTATCGTATTGAGCATTAACCTTCATGGCGGTTGCTCTGAAGGTTAATGCAATTTTAGATGACAACAAACTCGTCTCCACCAAAACGGTCTAAGATAGCCTCCTTCCGCATCACTTTTTGCAGGCATTGGGCTGCTTTCCTGTAATAATTTATCCCTTACAATATGGCTAAAACTGTTATTGATTGAAAATTTTAAAATTAGAAAGATATAAGCGTTTCAAAAGGAGTCTAATGGCTTTGTACCAACAGTTCCTTTGCATGTGAACGTGTTTGCTCAGTAATGGTTAAACCACCTAGCATACGGGCTATTTCATCAACTTTTTCTGCAGCATCTAAAGGTATGATCTGTGAGTAGGTTTGGGTATTATCACTATGTTTTTCCACAACAAAATGGTGATGCGCGCAAGAAGCAACCTGTGCTTGATGAGTAACGCAAAACACTTGTAGGCGCTCACCTAGTTTGCGTAATAACTGTCCCACCAGAGCAGCTGTGGCACCCCCTATTCCTACATCCACTTCGTCGAAAAGAAGCGTGGGCGTAGCCCCACGCTGTGCGGTAATCATTTGGATGGCAAGGCTTATTCGTGAAAGCTCGCCTCCCGAAGCAATTTTTGTCAGGGAATCAGGCACCATGCCAGGATTTGTACAGACTTTGTATTCTACTTTATCCAAACCATGTGCCTGCATTTTTTCCAAGGCAGTGAATTCAATTTCTATATAGCCTTTAGGCATTCCCAGTTGTTGAATGCAATCCGTTATTTCTTGAGCTAATTTTACTGCATATAATTGCCGTGATTTTGTGAGTTTTTGAGCGGCTAATTCGAACGCTTGGATTTGTTGCTGGTACTGTTGTTTTAAGTGGAGAGCCTTGCTTTCGGAATCTTGTAATTGCTCCAATTCTTTTTGTAAGGATTGGGCATGATTGGGTAAGTGCTTGGCATCAACATGATATTTACGTGCCGCTTGGTGTAAAGCACTAATTCTGGTTTCTACTTCTTGTAAGCGTTCGGGATCTAATTGTACTTGTTCTGAAAAATGTTCTATTTCATCCAATGCTTCTTCGCATTGAATCAGGGCGCTGTTAATCAATTCACAGGCATTTCTAATTTGAGTTTGCTCCTGCGGTAATTCATGCAGTAATTGTATGATTTGATTAAGCTCTTGGCAGATATTAGGTTCATTATCTGCATTGAGTAGATGAGAAATTTGCTGTGTATGTTGTAAGTAATCCTGTGCGTGATGTAACAATTGATGCTCTTCATGCAAAGCCTGCATTTCATTTTCATGTAAGGCAAGTGCTGTTAATTCCTCAATTTGAAATTGTAATAAACTGATTTTATCACTTTGTAGCTCTTGATTTTGCAAGGTTTCCAGTTCTTGTTTTGTTTTTGACACTGTTTATAGAGTTTATTAACCTCTGTGACTAATTCGCTGTGGCCAGCATATTGATCCAACTGTTCTCGATGGGTCTGATGTTGCATGAGAGTTTGATGCTGATGTTGTCCATGAATATGGACCAGCATTTCACTTAATTCTTTGACCTTCTGTAATGGGAAAGGTTGGCCATTGATATAAGATTTAGAGCGTCCTTCACTATATAGAACTCGGCGAAGCATAATAATACCTTCATCACAACTGATATCCTGCTCTACAAGCCAGCGGGCAGGCTCAGAATCTGCTTCAAAATGGAAACAGGCACTTATATCGCATTTTTCTTCACCAGTGCGGATAACTGAGGCGTCTGCACGGCCGCCTAAAGCGAGCATAAGCGCATCAATCATGATTGATTTACCAGCGCCAGTTTCACCGGTAAACGCAGTCATACCATTAGCAAAGTCAAGTTCTAGTTGTTTAACAATGGCAAAATTTTCAACGCGTAAGGTAGTCAGCATGATTTATCCTGATGTTTGGATTCCCAGCCTAATTTAACTCGTAGGGTATCGTAATAATGATAATCACGAGGATGTAGCAAACGCAGTTGTTGGGCATTTTTTCGATAGAAACTAATTGTCCGGGTTTTACTAATCGAGACTCATGGCCGTCACAACTGATGCGTAAATCACTTTCATTACGCTCGCTGATTTTTAAATCAATTTTCACCCGACCATCAACGACTACGGGCCGTGAGCTTAGGCTATGAGAAAACATAGGTACCAGAACAATGGCATTAAGTTGAGGGTGCATAATGGGACCACCAGCTGATAAAGCATAGGCTGTTGAACCAGTAGGGGTAGCCAGAATCATACCGTCTGAACGGTAACGACTGACGAATTGCTGATTGATGAACACATCAAATTCAATCAGATGAGTCTCATTGCCACGGCCTAATACGACATCGTTCAAGGCATCGCCTTGGAAATAGACTTTTTCACCGTCATGAATACGGGTATGCAATAAAAAACGTTGTTCTTCCTCGTACTTACCTGTTAATACGGCACTAAGATGTTGTTCTATGTTATTGGGTGAAATATCAGTTAAAAAGCCCAGACGGCCGCGATTAATGCCGATCACTGGAACATTAACCTTAATTGCCATGCGTGCGGCAGATAGTAGACTGCCATCACCACCTACTACGACGATCAAATCCTCCTTGTCGCCCATAGCTTCGCGCGCAAGGGTTGGCAAACTAATATCGAAATGCGAAGCGGTATCAATATCAAGAAAGGCGGCCACTTGTTGGCTTTGTAAAAAATCAACTAAGCGGTGTAAGCTTTCATTGACACCTTGATTGGCTCGGTGTTGTCGTGCATACAAAATAACTCGTTTGAATCGTTGTTTCATGTTCTGCTGCTTAGATTATTTAATAGCATGGAGGATTGTAGAATGCTTTTGCCATACTACAATACCATTTTTTCCGTTTAAAAAATGGATGACATGAATGCTGTTTATAGTAGATTGGCTAAAGGAGAAATCCCGCCTGTATGTCAGCAGGCGGGAAAGAAGGTATTAATCTTCACTGGATGCACGTGAAGCACGTTTACGCTCGTGTTCTTTTAAGGATTTCTTACGTAAACGAATCGATTGTGGTGTTACCTCAACGAGCTCATCATCATCGATGAATTCTAAAGCTTGTTCCAGTGTAAGTTTGATTGCTGGAGTCAAGATAATATTTTCATCGCTACCTGATGCACGTATATTGGTGAGTTGTTTTTCTTTAGTGACATTCACGACTAGATCATTATCACGGGCATGAATACCGACAATCATCCCTTCGTAACAAACAGTTTGAGGTTCGATAAACAAGCGGCCTCGATCTTGTAAATTGAATAGAGCAAAGGCACGCGCGGTACCTTGGCAATTGGCAATCAAAACACCGTTAATTCGTTTTCCAATGCGTCCACGAATAGCTGGGCCATAATGATCATAAACATGATACATAAGCCCTGTGCCTGAAGTACTAGACAAAAATTCAGTATGGAAACCTATCAAGCCGCGTGTTGGAATAATATAATCCAGCCGAACTCGTCCTTTGCCATCAGGAATCATGTTTTGCAATTCCCCACGGCGCTCCCCCAGTTTTTCCATAATGCTGCCCTGATGATTTTCTTCCACATCAATCGTCAAGCGTTCATAGGGCTCTTGTTGCTCACCGTTTTCTTCGTGCAGAATGACTTCTGGTTTACAGATAGCTAATTCAAAACCTTCACGCCGCATATTTTCAATGAGGATTGATAAATGTAATTCCCCTCGGCCAGAAACCCTGAATTTATCTGGGTCTTCCGTATCTTCTACTCGTAAGGCCACATTATGTAGTAATTCAGTTTGCAAACGTTCACGCACTTTGCGGCTGGTAACAAATTTGCCTTCTTGGCCAGCGAACGGTGAATCGTTAATCTGGAACGTCATACTGATCGTTGGCTCATCTACTGTCAATGCGGGTAATGCTTCAACATGGTTAGGGTCACAGAGCGTATCAGAGATATTAAGTTGTTCAATGCCGGTCACAGCGATAATATCACCCGCTCTTGCTTGCTCTACTTCAACTCGCTCAAGCCCTTTGAAGCCAAGTAATTGCAATAAGCGGCCACTACGGACATTACCGTCTTTATCAATAATTTTAACTGGTGATTTGGCCTTAATTTGACCACGCGTAATACGGCCGATACCAATGGTGCCTACATAGGAAGAATAGTCCAGAGAGCTAATTTGCATCTGGAATGGGCCGTCGGCATCTACATCTGGCGGAGCAACCTTATCGATAATGGTTTGCAGCAATGCATTCATATCCGATGCTTCATCGTCGAGGTCAAGCTTAGCATAGCCATTTAAAGCAGAGGTATACACAACTGGAAAATCGAGTTGGGCATCAGTGGCGCCAAGATTATCAAACAGATCAAAAAACCTGATCCATGACCCAATGAGGTCTTGCGCCAGGGCGATCAATTTTGTTGATGACCACAATAGGATTTAAGCCGCGGGCAAATGCTTTTTGTGTCACAAAACGCGTTTGAGGCATTGGGCCGTCAACGGCATCGACTAACAGCAACACACTATCAACCATCGATAGAATTCGCTCAACTTCGCCACCAAAATCAGCATGCCCTGGAGTATCAACGATGTTAATTTGATGATCCCGCCAGTGGACGCAAGTATTCTTGGCTAAAATGGTAATTCCTCGTTCTTTTTCCAGCGCATTAGAATCCATCAGGCGCTCAACTTTAGGAGCACGTTCATTTAGAGTCCCTGTTTGTTGTAACAGTTTGTCGACCAAAGTAGTTTTGCCATGATCGACGTGAGCGATGATGGCGATGTTGCGAATTTGTTCAATCATAAACGACCTGTGTTTGACGATAAAGGAGGGCTACATGACTTTTAAGCAGTGAAGCAAAAGCAGAGCATCTGTTCATGGATTCGCCATTATACATGGATTGCTGTGTAAATCCTATCAGGCTCTCTTCTTACTTGTGAGACTTCTTTCGAAACTCTACTGCATTGGTAGCGAGTTTCGAAAGAAGTCTGTTGTAAAAAGGCTAACAACATTTACTTTGAGTCTGCAGCAACTTAATTTAAGTATAAGACATTAACCATTAAGCAATATGAGATTAGAGGCCTGCCTTTAATAGAACAGGCCAGAAAAGGCTGGGCTTAATGCATCGCCAATGGCAGACACATCAGTAAGGTCATAATATAAAAAAGGCTGGTTTTTAATGCTCGTCGCCCTTTGATCAAAATAGCCATCATGGTTAAGCCGATAACACCCGGGTAAGTCATCTCGAGTATAGGGGCTAAAAAGGTAGCAATACCTTTAAAATCAAGCAGTGAGATGATAAATGAGAGACTGGTAGTTATAACTAAGAGCAGTGGAAATTTGTCATGACTCAGCTTGAATAGAGAACAAAGATAGCGAGCATAGAGATTATTCAAAGCAACTGCGGTAGTCAGGCAGGAAAAAACATGGCAACACCCATAAACAGTGTCGCGTTACTACCTATCGCATGTTTGGCAATACTTGGTAACATCAGTTCAGGTGTTACATCCTGAATTAGGAATGAATAATGGGAGCCAAGAAATACCAAGCCCAGATAGATCAGAGCTAAAAGGGATGCACCGAGAATAGACGATTTAACTGCAAACAGAATAATTTGACGAGTATTGGCTTGCGGCAATGATTGTTGTATCTGAGTAAAAATAAGCGCCGAAAAGAAAAATGCGGCGAATAAATCCATGGTCTGGTAACCAGTGGTGAATCCATTCATAAAAGCCACGCTTCTGGTTGCTTGATCGGCGGGTTCTGGTGCCTTAATAATAGCGATGGTAATCAGGGTAATCAGTGTGGTCAGCAAGATCGGACTCATCCATTTACCCAGAATTTTGATCATCACTTTGTCATTTAAGCAGAAGAAAAAGGTGATAAGACAAAAAACAAGACTAAAAGGTGTCAGAGTAAGTTGTGGCATTAAATAACTAAAACTACCATAAGCAACAGTAATACAGCGGGGAACAACACCAAAAGAACCAAGAAGGGAGAGCATAAACAGTGGTAATAGCAAACTAGCTAGTTTGCCGGCTTCACCAAAAAAGCATGGTAATTTCCCTGATATAGTTTAATAACAAAAAGGCCTAAAAGTGGTAATAAAATGCCGGTTATCAGTAAGCCTGTAAAACCCATGAACCAAGAGTTTCCAACTGCATAACCAATTTGAAGCGGAAAGACCAGATTGCCTGAGCCAAAAAACATCGCAAAAATTGCGAAACCATAAACTAAGATGGATTTATATTGTTGCATAGCCTGTCCCCGATTTTTTATTTTCGTTTAGATGGTGGATCAATGTGTAAGGGGGTAATTAAATGGCCGCGAGGGCCACATTGACGACTAAGACAACGATAAGAAGGAGGCTTAGAATAACAACATGATAAATATCTATTTTTCTTGCCTGTGGCAGAAAAAATAATAGTTCAGACTGTGGTGTAAACAATAATTTTATCATGAAATAAATCGTCTTTAATATGCGCAATTTTGCTGCACTCTAGATCCTTTATACACATTATCGTGCTTATTGGCAAGAGTAAATAGGCGCGAAATTTTACAAATTCTTAACCAATCTTTGTATTAATTACTGATCTTTGTTGTGTCTTGATCTGGCAAAATGAGTAAGTTTTATTCCATTGATTGCGGAGGAACCCAAATGGGGATTGAAAAAGACAGCGCTCTGAAAGAGCAAATACTCACTGAAGAAAGAAGAAAACAACTGGAAATAAAAGCAGAATTGACGAAGCTTAATAGTGAAAGGCGTGAGGCCAATGCCAAAGATTGCCATGCGAAAGATGCTCAAGGTAATCCTGCACCAAAATCCTACTGGCAAAAAGTAGCTGAAAATGCTCAGGTACTGCAAAGGAAAAGTATGGAAAATAATGTCGATTGGGTTTCCGGTATGAATGCAATTATCAATACTATCATGGAGTTATCGCTTGCCATGGCCTACAACCCTATCGGGAATAGCGATTATGCCGCTTTAGGGGCGCTGAATATGGCCGGAGAGTTTGTCCACGATATGCTCCCTTTCAAACAAACTCGTGAAGCGGCTTGGGAGGGTGTTGCTGGCTGGACAATGAAGAAAATTGGCACTGGACCTCTAGGAAAATTGGGTTTAGGAACGTCCATACCTGCTATAAAATTTAGCGTGAATGTGGATGATGAAGGGCATCTAACGTCTTCAGCAACCAAGAATGGTATTGCCTTTTCAGAAAAGGAAAAATGCATTTTGATACCGGTGTATTATGGTGGGCGGAGCAAAATGGCTACAAGCCAGAGGATCCAAAGGCAGAAACACTGGTACTAAAAGATAGTGATGGTAATGTGATGAATAATGAGAGGTTCAAGAAACTCAGTATGGATCCAAGCAGGGGCTTAAAAAGTTTGATGGAAGGACGTTTCGAAATGAATATGGATTATGTCCAGGCATCCTCTCCACGACTTTAAGCGCAGTGCAGATGCTCTTCTGAGTGGCTGCAAAGAATTTACTGCGGTGAGTTTACCCTTTTGAAATTGGATAATGAATGATGTTATGAAAAAGACACTTTCATTATTCTTGTTACGATAGCCGTGAGATTGATTGGCCATAAACCGTAGTGCTTCACCCTGCTGTAAGGGTTGCCAGGATTCATTTAACAAGATTTCCATGCTGCCACTAACTACAACAACATGTTCAACAACACCCGGTTCATGTGGGGTTGATAGATGTTCGCAGCCAGGTAGAAGTTCAATGACAAAAAATTCAAAATTTACTTCTTCATCAAAGGGAAAAAGAGGGGTAATACGAATTTGCTCATCGTGATGACGAAGGCTCTCCATATTGGCGGCGCGGTAAAGAAAGCCTTGCTTGGCAATGGGTGACTCTTCCAAAAAGGAAGAAAAAGAGGTATGAAACCCATTGGCGATTTTCCACAAGGTTGCCACGGTAGGGCTGGATTCCTGGCGTTCAATTTGACCAAGCATCGCTTTACTGACCCCCGTTTCCTGAGCGGCTTTGTCGAGACTCCAACCACGCTGTTGGCGTAAATTTCTTAAGGTTACGGCAATATGTTGAGCTATATTTTGCAAATTTAGTTCCTAAATAGATTGTGCGTTATAGCGCACGATGATACCATACCAGGTCTCTTGTGCGTTATAACGCATGAAAATTAGTGTGCAGCATTAGCAAATTCACGAGAATCCTTGGAAAAATTATCATTCGGGTTTTATTATGAGTAAAAAATTCTCTCTTTCCAATATTACCGCCGGTTTTATAGCAGTACTGGTCGGATTTAGCAGTTCTGCTGCGCTTATTTTTCAGGCTGCGACAACAGCGGGAGCAACGTCTGCGGAGATTAGTTCTTGGGTTCTGGCTCTCGGCATTGGAACAGGAATTAGCTGTATAGGACTTTCACTTTATTATCGCATGCCTATTTTAACTGCTTGGTCAACTCCTGGAGCGGCCTTATTAACTACAGGGCTATCGGGTGTTTCCATGCCTGAAGCCATTGGTGCGTTCATCTTTTCAGCCTTGCTTATTATTGTTGCTGGTGTAACGGGTTGGTTTGAGCGAGTACTGATGCGTTTGCCGCGTGCGTTAACAGCGGCAATGCTGGCAGGCATTTTATTGCGCTTTGGTTTGAATGTTTTTATTACTATGCAACAGCAATTCTTACTGATTTGCGCGATGTTCATTAGCTATCTGTTTGCTAAACGCTATTTTTCTCGTTACACCATTCCCATCGTTTTGCTAGTTGGGGTATTTAGTGCTGCAAGTCAAGGTCTATTGCAGTGGCAAAATGTGCATGTTGCCGTTTCTTCGCCGATATTTACGATGCCAGTTTTTTCATGGCCAGTGCTACTTAGTATTGGTATCCCACTCTTTCTAGTAAATATGACTTCGCAAAATATTCCAGGCGTTGCTGCACTTCATCACGCTGGTTACCATCCACCAATTTCTCCTTTAATTAGCTGGACAGGTATGACGAACTTCCTTTTAGCTCCCTTTGGTGGTTATGCGTTTAATTTGGCTGCGTTTACGGCTGCAATTTGCATGAGTGAAGAGGCAGGTAAAGAGCCGACCCAACGATACCGTGCGGCGGTTTGTGCAGGATTTTTCTATTTTATTTGCGGCATTTTTGGAGCTACCGTGGTTGCTTTATTATCTGCTTTTCCTAGTGAATTAGTTTTAGCGATAGCAGGATTAGCCTTATTTGGTACAATTGCAAATAGTTTGAAAGCCGCATTAGAAGAGGAAAAACAACGCGAATCTGCTTTAATTACCTTTCTTGTTTCTGCTTCGGGAATATCATTTTGGGGAATTGGGGCTGCTTTCTGGGGACTAATAGCGGGTGTACTATCCTTAGTATTATTAACTCATTATAAAGCATCCCCCTCACAGGAAGATACTAGAGTTGATTTGAGGGCTTTACATTAATAAGTAAAAGGTAGTTTATGTTCTTATGACTAACTTAACCGACCATGGCCGCCAATATTGTTTTTTCTTAATTCTCAATTACCGACCCAATTTAATTTATGTCGTTATTTACAAGAGCAAGGCTGGTCTGCGACCCATTTGGAAGAGCAGGCTGATTTTGGAGAAGGGAATTTGCAATTTAATCTACAGGCGGCTGAACAACTTGAATTTAAACATCGTCTGGCTGAGTTAGTACATAAATATTGTTCTGAGGCGATGCCTCTGACGTATTGTATTAATGATCAAAATTGGCTCTCGGTATTACAGGATATCGCTGATAAATACTATCACTATGATGGGCAATACTTCGATCAAATCGATAATTTAGTGTGGATTTTAAAGCCAGCGTTATTGAACAATGGCAAAGAAATAAGAATTTTCCAGAAATTAAGTGAATTGGAGCGGCATTTTCTTAGTAACAAGCGTATAGGTGGGGAGCAGGTCTTACAGCAGTATCTAACGGAGCCACATTTGTTGCGTGATAGACACAAGTACAGTATTCGTATGTTTGTAATATTTACCAATTACGCTGGGGTTTATCTTTATCCGCAAGGTTATTTTAATGTTGCTTTGCATCCGTTTGAATCACAAAATTTTCTTGATCTTCGTTCCCATTTGACTAATGAACATTTAAGTGATGAGGAGGCAAATGTAGTACAGATTCCTGCGCAGCGATTTGCTATTTTTACTGTATTTTACCCTTTAATCAAATCAATTTTAGTTGAGATCATTAAGGGGCTGCAACAACTCTATCCACAGGCCTTTGTTTGTAATAAACGGCGTGAGCTGGCTATTTTTGGTTTTGACTTTATGGTTGATAAAAGATCAGCGACTATGGCTTCTGGAAGCCAATCATGGGCCATGCTTTCCTATTGAGGATGAACATCCTTTACAAAAATATTTATATTATGATTTCTGGCAGGCTTTTATTGCTAGCTTCGTTATGCCTATAGCGACAGAATGTGCTATTGAACAAATTCAATATCAACATTTTGAACCTATCTGAATTTTATCTGCTACATGTTGATTGTAAAAGATTGACTACGGGTGAAATTGATTTTTTGTAGCACTGTTTGACAAAAAATAATGAGTCAATTACGATAAATTCGATTTTTTAAAGATGGCACGGGGTGCCGGTTTACCGGCTGAGAAATACTCGTTGAACTTGAACTGGCTAATACCAGCGTAAGAATGCCTTCAAATAGCTCCTAGCCCTAGCTGATGGAGTCCTTTTGCCATCTCCCTTATTTTTTTAAACCAGGAGATCGAGCAATGCAGACACTTCATTCAAGAACTACCCTTCTTCTTAATTGGCGCGCCAATCCTTACCATACTCCGATTTTTGTTGCGCAGGCAAAGGGATATTATCGCCAAGAGGGCATTCAATTAGCTATTATGGAGCCTAATGATCCCAGCGATGTGACTGAGATTGTTGGTTTGGGCAAAGTAGATTTTGGATTGAAAGCAATGATTCATACTGTAGCGGCCCGAGCTAAAGGCTATCATCTAACGTCTATCGGTACGTTGCTTGATGAACCACCTACAGGCCTGATTGCCTTAAAATCAAGTGGCATTAAGACTTTCCATGATATCGTTGGCAAACGAGTTGGTTATATTGGTGAGTTTGGTAAAAAAATTATTGATGATTTGGCAATACTTGCTGGAATTGAGCCCACAAGTTATGAGACAGTTCGTATAGGGATGAACCTTAGTGATGCTATTTGCCGTAATAAAGTTGATGTAGGCATTGGTTTTATTAATTTTCAGCGTGTCGAATTAGCGCATTTGCGTGGAGAAACCGTTTTTTACCTCTTGATCAATTAGCTGGACTTGGTTGCTGTTGTTTTTGTTCTGTCCAGTTTATTGTGCCTGAATCTACATTACAGCAGCCAGAGTTAATTAAAGGCTTTCTCAAAGCGACGCAACGCGGGGCAGCTTTCACAACGTCATATCCCTATGAAGCCTTTGAATTATTGTGCGAGCAACAACCGCAATTGCGGCAAGAGCTGCATAAGCAAGTGCTTATACATACGCTGCCTTTTTTCTCGCAAAATTTGCACAATGTTCCACGTGACTGGCATAAAGTAGGGCTTTATGGTCAGCATTTAAAAATTATCGATAAAGATTTTGCTATTTCCAGTTGTTACACCAATGAATTTTTATCTCCAAGCCCTTATTCTGAAATAGAGCCGATTGCATGCTGTATCGATTTTTCAGACACGCCCGAAGTTAGTTAGGTACATTATTAGACTTTTTTGGAAACTCTATTACAGAGGAGAATAGCTTCGTCGATACGGTGCTCGAATCCTCATGTACTGGCGTGTACAATGCAATTCTGTGCTCGCTGACTCCTCGCACTTCTCTCTCAGTAGCGAGTTTACGAAGAAGTCTATTGTGTTGGTATCTTGCGGCGCGTGAATTCTCACTGTTTATAGTCCGCGCTCTTTTTGAGTCAATATGGTCGAGACAAACAGAAATAGGGGATAAATAGCTGTATTTTAATGTTATGTATTATTCCGATGGATTTGAATTTTATAAAAATCAAAAACATCTGGTATGTTGTTTGCTAAACTATTATTAAAAAGTAAAGTAATGGGGAGCTTTATGAAGCCTTTGATTCTACATCCCACAGAACTTAGCCAGTGGCATGCTTTAGTGAACGAGGCGCAGGCGTCCACTAGTCTTATACTCAATGAGAATACAGAAAGTTATTTGGTTTTTCTGCTAATGCGTTTTTCCCAAGGTACCAAATTAATAGAATCAGTTATTGCTCTTGATTTTCTTGAATCAATGAATAATCCAAGGCGGCGCCAGCTAGAATTATTAAGAGATGTAGGTGATAAAAGCTTACTCTTTTGTGGGCTTTTCCCTGGAATTGCTGAGCGCCGCCGTCTTAGTCTTGATTATTTTGCTGATATGGGGCAGGCCGCTTATCTGACGATTGGCGAGCTGCATGATAGGCAATCAGGCGATCTCTACCTGCAATTAAGCGCACAATTTCTGCATCTCCAACAAATTTTACGGGCGATGCGCGGTGATGTTTTGCAATTTAACAATGATAACATGCTGAAAGTTAATTCACTTTTACAATAAACGATTTTTACTCGGCTAACGAGAGGAATTTCAATTAATGATTAAATAATTTTCGCCTACAATCGTTTTTAATAACTGGTATGCAGGGTGTTTTTTGGAGTTAACCTTTTTTAGTTGCAATTGTCCGCCGCGATTTTCCATATAAGTGGGTTGATAGCTTATCTTGTCAATCACGGTGGCGCCATCGCGTTTTTCCAAATAGAGTGATAGTAAACCGCTAGAGCGATTTTTCAAGCTGCCTTGATTAGAAATAAAATTACCTAATGAATAAGCAACAAAGACCCGTTTCCCTGTGCTGGTGGTTATCCAATCAAAAGGTTGTACACAGTGTGGGTGTGAACCTAAGATAGCCAGGGCGCCAGCCTCTGCTAATTCGTGGGCAAATCGTTGTTGGACCTTATTAGGGCGACTTTGATATTCGATACCCCAGTGGGGAGTTACAATGACGGCATCATGTGTTTTGGCAAGTTCTGCCACCAATTGTAATACCTGTTCTTTATCACGCTGACATAGCAAGACTTGGTGATGTTTATCAGCAATACCATTGGTGTCTTGAGTACAAGCTAACCAGGCTATTGAAAGGTCGTTGGTTTTGGTTTCTGTATACCAGGCGTCTTCGCTGTTCTGTCTGCGAGTACCTGTAAAAGCCAATTCGTTCTCGTGGAGGGCTGCAATGGTTTTATCAATGCCGATAGCGAAGCGATCCAGAGTATGGTTATTGGCTGTGGAAACAATATCAAAACCAGAGGTTTTTAAGGCACTAATTAATTCAGGTGGGTAATTAAACATGGGATAGGCGGTATAAGCCTTGGTGAGGCTGGTTGTTGCCTTGCCGCGCTGGTTGGTCATGTCCGCGGCAGGTCCTTCCAAATTACCATAAGTCAGATCAGCATCTTGCAAAGCAGGTATCAACGGCTCCCAAAGCGCACTAAATCCATCAGTAAGACCTTTGTGTTGTAAAGGGGGGTGCAAAAGGACATCTCCTACCGCAATGATATGTACATTGGTCGCCTGTAAAGAAGAGATTAGCAACAGGTTAAGCAAAGCATAGCGCATCTGCATAACTGGCTCTGTAGTGAATGGTAAATTAATTTTTATACAATCACTATGCCAAGTTTTAGAACATTATCTTTTATTAAAAGGGAAAAGGCTTATTTGCGAAATAGTAGTGTAATATCAATGGGATCAAAACTATAATGTTTATTACAAAAGTCACAACTTACCTCTACTTTTCCTTGTTCCGCCAGTAATTGCTTGGTTTCTTCTTCACCAAGGATGGTCAAAACCTGTTTCATTTTTCTTCACTACAGCGGCATTTGAAGTACACGGGACGGCTTTCAAAGAGACGTAATTCGGTTTCGTGATAAAGACGATATAGTAGGGTTTGATTGTCAAGCGTTAATAGTTCTTTCTCACTCACGGTTTGACCCAATTGGACGGCATACTCCCAAAATTGTTCGCGTTGGGCAGTATCTTGTCCTGGCATTAATTGCAGCAACATACCGGCCGCCATGTCATCGCCAATAGCTAACCAGACTCGACTGGCAACCTGCTCGGATTGCGCAAAATAGTGCATTAAATTTTCACTCATTGAGGTAGCATGGATGGGAACAATACTTTGATAAGTTTGGGTTTGTTTGTATTGATTAATAGTTAATACCATCTGTCCATTTAAGAAGGCTTCAGCGTAATCACTTATTTCAAGATTCTCTTCATACTTGGCAAAAGCGCGCAGCTGCAATTGATTATCACATTGCACCAACAATAAAGGTAAACGTTTGTCTCCTTGGAATTGTAAACTCAATTCTCCTTCGAATTTGATACTGCCTGCCAAAAGCAGGCAAGAGATCAAGGCTTCACCGAGCAAATGTTTTACCATCGCTGGATAAGGGCGTTGAGCCATAATGGTTTGATAACTTTCTTTTGCGTGAGCTATTTCACCGCGAATACTGGCATGTTCAAATAAAAAGCGTTGAAGAGAATCAGTTTCTTTCATCTTGGACCTTAAGGGCAACAAATCCACTAATTCTACCATAAAGTAGATTGCTTGCCTGCCTGCGAGTGACAAGCGATAATAGGCTTTTTTCGAAGCTTGTTGTGTTTCGAAAAAAGTTTAATGTTTCTTTTTGTTCGAGAGTAAATCATGCTTAATCCACAGCAAAAGGCAGCTGTTAGATATATTGATGGGCCTTTATTAGTGCTGGCTGGTGCTGGCAGTGGTAAAACGCGAGTGATTACTCAAAAAATAGCTTATCTTATTGAACAGTGTGGTTATGCTGCTAACACTGTCTGTGCTGTTACTTTTACCAATAAAGCAGCTAATGAAATGCGGGCAAGGGTCGCTGCTGTCTTACCTGCTGCTAAGCGGCGTGGTTTAAGAGTAGCCACGTTTCATACCTTGGGTTTGAGTATTGTCAAACGCGATGCAGCTTTATGTGGTCTAAAAAGCAGGATTTTCTATCTTTGATAGCGAAGATTGTCTTCAATTGCTGCGTGGATTTTTACCCATTGGCAAAGCCAATGAACGTGATTATCTTCTGCAGATACAACAACAAATTTCGCGTTGGAAAAACGATTTACTGGAGCCTCATGAGGTTGGTGGTTGTACTACTGATTTACCGATTCATGAAGAGGCCGCTTTAATTTACCCTCGCTATCAACAAGCCTTAAAAGCCTATAACGCCGTGGATTTTGATGATTTAATCCGTTTGCCGGTGAGCCTTTTAAGCCATCATGCGGAGGTATTGGAACATTGGCAAAATAGAATTCGTCATTTACTGGTAGACGAGTATCAGGATTCGAATACCAGCCAGTATCGTCTGGTAAAACTTTTGGTTGGTGTACGCGCGCACTTTACGGTGGTAGGTGATGATGATCAATCTATTTATGCCTGGCGAGGGGCTAAGCCAGAAAACCTTGCCCAGTTACAGCACGACTATCCCCAATTAAAATTAATAAAATTGGAACAGAATTATCGCTCCACGAGCCGAATATTGCATGCCGCAAACCATCTAATTGCCAATAATACACATTTGTTTAGTAAAAAATTATGGAGCGAATTGGGGCATGGTGACTTGTTACGGGTTTTGTGCTGTAAGAATGAAAATGATGAGGCTGAGCAAGTCGTCGCTGATTTAATCAGTCAAAAATTACGCCATGGAACCCAGTATGGGGATTACGCCATTTTATATCGCGGTAATCATCAATCACGAATTTTTGAAAAAATGTTACGCCATCATGGTATTGCATACCATATTAGTGGCGGACAATCCTGGTTTGCACGCGCAGAAGTTAAGGATATTTTTGCCTATCTTAAATTACTTTGTAATGAGGCTGATGATGCGGCTTTTTTAAGGGTAATTAATACGCCCAAGCGGGGTATTGGTGAGACAACACTGGATACTTTGGGCCATTATGCCCAAACGCGAGGGCAAAGTCTTTATCTCTGCTGCGATCATCTGGCGCTGAGTAGCCAGATTGCTGATAAACCGCGTATGGCTTTACAAATATTTAAAGGATGGATGGATACCATAAAAACACGTATTCAAACCGAGCCTGTATTGGAGGTTTTACGTGAGATGGTAGAAGACAGTGGTTATGAAGCTTATGTTTATGAGCAAAGTGATACGCCGGCCAAAGCCCAAAAACGCATGGATAATGTTTGGGAATTAATAGAATGGGTTGGGCGCTTGCTTGCTAAAGATGCTACACAGCAATTAGCGGACGTGATTAATAAATTGATTCTGATTGATATTTTAGAGCAAGCAGATGAGCAAGATGCAAATACAGTGCAACTAATGACTCTGCACGCTTCAAAAGGTTTGGAGTTTCCTTATGTGTATCTAGTGGGTATGGAGGAGGAGTTATTGCCACATCGAGTAAGTATTGATACGGAACAAATCGAAGAAGAGCGGCGTTTAGCTTATGTCGGGATTACTCGTGCACAAAAGAGTCTTTGTTTAACGTTAGCCAGACAGCGCCGTCGCGTTGGTGAATTGCAGGAGTGCCAACCCAGTCGCTTTTTGGATGAATTACCACAAGATAGCCTGGAATGGTATGGTAAGACAGGTGAACGTAATGAAACCAAATCCAAGGCCCTGGCGCAGTCGCATTTGGCAGGATTAAAAAATTTGTTGGCTTAGCGATTAACTACTTACATTCTGTTGTGAACCTCATTATTCTTAGTAATTACCCAGAAAAGAAGGATCTCATCAATGATGCAAAGCGCGAACTCGACGGATTTGTTTCAACCTGCTCGTTTAGGCTCACTGACGTTAGCTAATCGTATTGTTATGGCACCTCTAACACGTAGTCGTGCTGGTAAAGGAGATGTTTTAGGGCCGATGAATGCGGAGTATTACGCACAACGGGCCAGTGCAGGATTAATCATCAGTGAGGCAACGCAAATTTCGCAACAAGGCAAAGGTTATGCGTTTACCCCGGGTATGTATAGCGAGGAACAGGTTGCTGGATGGACATTGGCGACTGAGGCTGTCCATGCCCAAAAAGGACTTATCTTTGCTCAGTTATGGCATGTAGGGCGTATTTCCCATCCTGATTTGCAGTTTGACCATCAGTTGCCTGTTGCCCCTTCCGCAATCAAGCCTGAAGGAAAAGCGTTTACCGAAACCGGTTTTAAAGATCTTGTCACGCCACGAGCTCTTGAAACAGAGGAAATCCCGGGCATTATCAATCAATATGTGCATGCAGCTCGTTGTGCTAAAGAAGCAGGTTTTGATGGCATTGAAATTCATGCGGCCAATGGCTATCTTATCGATCAATTTATGCGCGATAAAACAAACAAGCGAACTGATCGCTATGGTGGGAGTTTAGAGAATCGTGCCCGGTTCTTGTTAGAAGTGGTCGATGCACTAAAGCGAGTATGGCCAGGGGACAAAATAGGGGTACGGTTCTCACCAGTTAGCCCGGCTAATGATATTGCTGATAGTAATCCAATGGTTACTTTTTCTTACATGGTTAGTGCACTGAATGAATTTGCTTTGGCTTATCTCCATTGTGTTGAAGGCGTTACTATTGGGCCACGTACAATCCCTGCAGATTTTAGTTTTGCTACTCTGCGTTCTTTATTCAAAGGGCAATATATGGCTAATAATGGTTATGATCTACCGCTTGCTATAGAAGCACGTCAGAAAAATCTGGCTGATCTAATCTGTTTTGGTCGTCCCTTTATTGCGAATCCTGATTTAGTTGAACGTTTGCGAACGGGAGCGAGATTGAACGAAGCCCCTCGTGAATTATGGTATGGTGGTGGGGTACATGGTTATACCGATTGGCCGACTTTGGCTGAGGAATTGGCTGAAAATAAGACTAGTTAAAATTAAAGAAGGCAGTATTGACCACACAATACTGCCTTTTAGCCTTTATGCGGCTGGGGGGCTAATACGGTCAGATAAATCTGCCAAGAAATCTTCTGTGGTTGTTGTTTTATGGGCAAATAAGCCAAAAACACCCTGCGTGCGATGCACTTTGTAGATGGGTTGTTGGGCTGCTTCTCGAATGATTATTTCGGCAGTCTGCTCACCTCCCTTTTGACGCAATTTGCTTTGTTGTAATTTGGTCAACTCCTCAGCCTTGTCCTTAGCTACACTTTGCCCCATTAGGCTACTTACCTGATTTAAATGTTTCGCTTTGAAGCGTTCAATGCGGAAATCTGCCTGATGACGGCGCCAATCTTCAGAAATTTTTGCAATATCTTCCTGATCCAATTTCACTGGGGGCGCAACGGCAGGTTGACCAGTTTGTTTATCCCAGGCAGAACTTAACCCCAATTGTTGCTTAGGGTTGTTGAATTGGCTGAATGCACTATCCCAGAGTGCTGCTAAACCATAGATTGGAAGGGCAATTAATTTGAGGATGCGAGTTGGTAGATCAGCACTGTGATCATGGCCATGGCCTGCTTCAAGGCGTTCTTCTAGAAGCCCTTTGGTTGAGTGGCTGTGGTCATGTTCATGAGGCACGAAGTAATGGATATCTTCAAAACCCTCGCTGACAATCCCTAGGATAGCAGAGACCATTTCCGGAATCCCTGGCATCCTGTCAGCAGTAACGCCGATACTGACTAAGTGGCCAAGAAATAGTAGAACACGTAGAGGGGTGATGGTGACTGCCAATACTAAACGAGCAGGGTTCGCTATTTGCAGCCAATTTTCTCGTTCTCTAAGTGCTTGAAAAGCTCGACTGAATTTTTCCCAGTTAGTTTTTTGTGGATTATCCTTGAGCCATTTACGTAGTGTTAATTCTTCTGGAGTTTCTAGTTCACTTGGTGTTGGAGTGAATTGCTTGGCAAAAAAGGCCTCCATTTCATTCAATCGGGTTATAATTTTCCTTCTTTCCCTAATATCAGTTTCGCTTAACCGCTTGTAACTGTAATGATGTAGTAATTTCAATTGCGCTTTATACTCTTTGAAAAATTGGGGGGCAATCTTGAGTTTTAATGTTGGGGAAATTTGCCGAAAGATAAGCATGTTTAGGAAATTTAGATTCTGTCATTTCTTCAATCATTTCTAGCGATTCGCTAGTATTTTCCATATTGAAAACAAGCGCAGACATACTGGTAATTAGAGGATTGAGAAAACCCATTACATAACTGGGTACTCTTCCCATCCAGGCGAAAAGAGGGCGTGTATTTTGCGCAACGGTCCACCAGGTTCCTGCTGTGCAGGCAGTCAGAGCGAGTGTAAGAGTAAGAAGGAAAAGTGCAGTTACCGTAATAAACGTGTTGCGTGGAGTGAACCCTTCTTCCTGAACATGTCTTCTAATTTTATAATACCAATTACGCACTGTATCGTTATTAATCATATCGGTAACGGCATTAAAGGTTAGAAAACCATAGGCACTACCAGCAATAATAGCCATGGGAACGATCAACATCGGTAAGCTGGCAGCAGGGATAGCAGCCAGGAATGGGATGACTTCAAACGCTTCGACGAGCAGGTAAGTTGTGCCATAGCCCATAAAGAAGCCGGCGAATAGGCTGAATATCTTTACTGCATTGTAGGTAGCCCGACGCTGCTCCAGCAATTCAATGTGTTCGAGCTGGTTATTTTGAGCTAACCACTCACTTAGTTCGCTTTCATAATCGCTGAGCGCATGGCGGTAACTTTTGGGGAACAATTGGCTAGCAAACCACTTTTCCATGTCGCGTAAATTTTTCTCAATGAGTCTTTTTCTGGCCGCATCTTCTTTGCTCAGTCGTTTATGGCCGAACTCATGTAATAAATGTAATTGAGCTTCGTAATCCTTGAAAAATTGTGGACATTTTTCTTTCGTATTGGGGAATTTTTCTAAAAGATATTCCTTAGCGAGATGGTTTTGCAAATAATCGTTTTTAAAAAATAATTTTTGCAGGGCACCTCTAATATTTTGTAAATAAATTTCACCCTCGTAAGCGACTGATAAAGTAAGAGCCATTCCTGCAACAGTCAGCGTGGGGAATAAAACAAACATACCGCCAAAACTTAATAAGCCTAAAATTAAGCTTGCACCAGTAGCAAGGAGCAGAAGGAGGAGGTAATAGGGAATTTTTCTTGGTTTTACTTTCATTATTCACCACACAAGCAAACTAAAGGAAGTGGAACTTTATAACAAATGAAAATGATTATCAATAACCTTGCGAGCAAAAAAATCATATTGTTTTATAGGAAGATTTATCAAGCTAAAAGATGCTTATAAAAAATGATATATGCCTAATATTATTTTTATCGATCATAAAAATAACAGTTGCATCCTAGAGACCTTTCTGTAGGATCTATCTTGTTGACATTAAACAGGGAGTAACGATGCGTTTTCATTCATGGATGACTTTTCTTGCAGTTGGGTTTATTTTCTTGACCAATCCGCTGTTTGCCACAATGAATCCAGTATTGGAGCAGCTACAGGTGCCTCAATGTTTGGCAACCAAATTGTCCGCAGAATATAGTGTACTTGCCCAAAATAGGAATTTTAAAATTATTGAGCTTAATACAAAGGACATGGGTAAGCTTGCTTTGTTAGCTGACGAAGCGCATTGCGGTCGTTTTGTGAATGTGAGTCATCATTTTGTTAATAATACATCGGCCAAACAAAAAATAGCCCGGCAGTTATTAGCAAAACCCCCTGTCTTTAAAACAGCTCCTCTTTCCTCATCGCCTTATAAAATACAACAGGAAAAAAAGTTAATGAGGCTATAGCGAAAATTGATGCTGACAATATTATTCGAGTCGTGTCCCATTTGAGTAATTATTACAATCGTTCTGCGAGCAGCGATAGTGGCGTAAAAACAGCAAAATGGTTACAAACTCAATTTGATGGATTAGTACATACCTACGGCCGCACTGATACGGAAAGTTATTTTGTAAAGACAGGAAATTACATTCAACCCTCCTTAGTTACTGTCATAGGTAAAGATATCCGTGCGCCAGCCATAGTGCTTGGTGCGCATATGGATACCTTGGATGGTTTTATGCCAGGCGCTGGAGATGATGGGAGTGGGTCAGCCACGCTGATGGAGGTAGCTCGAGTACTATTAGCCTCATCGTTTACGTTTAAGCGACCAATCTATTTTATCTGGTATGCGGCTGAGGAGCGTGGTTTGGTTGGCTCTCAATATGTCGTGCAGGATTTCTTACAAAAAGATATTCCCGTTAGGTCTGTCATTCAATTTGATATGACGGGGTTTCGTAATGATGCCAATGATCCCACCATGTGGGTCTTTCGTGATTATACCGATAAGGTGTTAAGTGATTACCTGGCTGAACTTATCCAAACCTATGTCAAGGTGCCTGTAGCTTATTCTCATTGTGGCTACGGTTGTAGTGATCACGCGTCCTGGATGTCGGCAGGTATTCCCGCTGCATTTTCCTGTGAAACCAGTTTTGAGCAACATAATCCTTATATTCATTCCCCAGCTGATACGATGGATTTATTGAATATCGAACATATGGTTAATTTCACTAAGCTGGGATTAGCCTTTGCAGTAGAACTGGCTAGCGATTAGGGTGATAGTTATAGGCGAGGTGAAGGTCCTTTGCCTTTATTTATTCAAAGGATTATAAAAAAGCTATGAAGCCATAATAACCTAGTCCACAGATGACTGTCAGAATCAAGACTCTCAGGTAGACACCAGAACGGGGGTTTTTATAGAGCGCTGCTAAATAAGACAGAGGATGACGGTAAATAAGACGGCGCATGATTTTTTTACTGACATTAACTGGAATGCCCGATACAGGTGATTCATGGATGCGGATACTAGGGCCTGCGTTAGCCTCAATAATAACACCAGCGGTAGATTGGATGGGGCGGTTAATATCCGCGCATTGTACATCAAAGCCTACAAGCTCCAGACATAAGGCTTTCGCTGCAGCAGCCATTAGGCGACGATTTTCTTTGCATATTTTGTTGCCTAGAGACGTGTAGGTACCTCCCCGTGTAGCATTACAGGTATAACCTAAGGTAAGCCATTCACCGTTGTAGGGGACATAGTCCACGGTGAGGCCTAGCTCATCCAGCCTAATCAAACACTCTTCATCAACAGTAATTGGACCGAATGCATCGCTGATTTGTGTTCGCTTGAGGTTCGTTATGCCGATCAGTTCTTGAACAGTATGAATCCCATCACCTATTATATGTGCGGGATAGCGTTGGATAACACCTAGTACACGACCGTTCAGTACCAGGACACGGTAAGAGTTTAAATTGCCATGAAACTCCTCGATCAGGAGATAGTCATCGGACTGGAAACCTTTAACCATATAATTCTTTAACTGGGCGAGTGTTTTAATATTACATAAAACGCCTCTGCCTAGTTTACCTTCTTGAGGTTTTGCTACGAGAGGAAAAGAAAGGTGGGCTATTTTTTTTTCCATTTTTCCCTGGAGGTATTCATTAACATGAACGAAGTCGCTTTTAGGAACAGGTAGGCCAGCTTGCTCGAGAATTTTGTTCATACAATATTTATGACGTGCCACATGAGCACTACCGCTATTATTAAGTGGAGAACTACTGCCGTAAAAAAAGTAGTTTTTTTACCTAGCTTTAAAGTAAATCCTTCTATTTCTGGTGTTTCTTCAACAGGAAGAAGGAGTTTTAAGGCGGCTTCATAGTAACAACGCGCATTTTTGTTCATAACAGTTCACAAACCAGGTTATCCTCACCCCCTTTATACTGGATTATTGTGCAAATTCGGTAAAGGAGCAAGGTACTATTAATTATTGCTATGCCATATCAGAACAGAGTGACACAGATATAAATCAAGCCTAAAAAGATTAACAATAGGGCACTTTTTATAGAGATAGCAGCATGACCCTCTTTACACAGAGTATTTAAATAAGCAAAAGGATGTCTATAGAGGATACTGAGTATTATTTTTTAGAAACCATAACCGGCGCTCCCTCCATTGGCTTTTCGTGGATTCTGATGCTCGGAGTTGGGTTAGCTTCAATAATAACACCTCCAGAAGCCTGTATAGGAATATCAATATCAGGACATTCAACATCAAATCCAACGATATTCAAATTTAATACTTGGGCAGCGCGGAGAAAAAATTGCTTGTTCTCTTTACTAATTTTTTATATATTGTTTGATAAACTCCGCCGCGAGTTGCATTCGATGCATAACCTAAAGTAACTCTTTCATCCACTGCAGGAATATATCCCAAATCAATCTGGAGTTCTTGCAAGCGAATGTGGAGTTCTTCGTCAATACAAATTGGCCCTAAAAACTCACTGATTTTATTTCGATTAATATTAGTGATTTCGATAAGCTCCTGCAAAGTATGGCTACCATCACCTATAACAAAAGACGGCTCACGAATAACAACACCAATTATTTTGTTGTAGAGAACAAGAATACGGTAGGATTTTAAATTGCCATGAAATTCTTGTATGATTAAACAGTCATTCGTTGAAAATTTATTGTGAAGATGTGTCTTTAACGCCGTTAAATTTTGAATATTACAGATGACATCCCTGCCTAGGGTTCCATCTCTGGGTTTTATCACTAATGGAAAAGTCAAATTCTTGATACAGGTTTCCAGTAGGCCTTGATTGAATTCCGAAGAGTGTATTGCTATCGATTTAGGGACAGGAAAACCTGCTTTCTCCAAAACCTTATTTGCAGTATATTTATCATGCGCGATTAAAGAGCTTGTATTCAGGTTTAGTGGAGTTCTGGGGCCATAAAAAAATATTGGCGCTTCCCGAGTAATAGTTTAAACCCGTCGATTAAGGGTTCTTGTTCTATGAGAAGATTTAGTTTTTTAGCGCTTTCATAGTAGCACTCTGCATTCTTATTCATAATATAAAAAATTTTTCTTCTTATGTTATTGTTGCTATTATCGTGGCTTTATTGCAACAGTGAAGTAACCTTCCCGACCATCTAAACGCAAGCCTTCGGGAAGATCAGCCCGAGCAAAAACATAGCTTTCTTCAATTACAAAACCGACTCGACCTAATTCGCGTGACAGAACTTTTTCGTCAAGAAAGTTAAGTGTATCAGGAATAAAATCAGCATATTTTTTCTCCACCAATTTTTTCAAATTAGGGAAATAACCCGGCCATAACTCATTATATAATAATCGTTGTTCATAAACAGGAATAAGATTTTTGAATACTCTAGTATAAGGAGTACCGCTGATAATAAACAATTTGGAACCAGGACATAGGGTAAAAAACAGTTTCTCAAATCCCTGTCGTAGGGCCATAAAATCCAAATGTCCGAGCGTGCGAGAAGCAAAAAACCCTCGTAAACTGTTCGCAGGCAGTTGTAATACTTCGGGGAAGCAACCGGGAAGTAGTGTTAAGCGTGAGCGGATTTCCTGAGGAGTATTATTATAGAGAATTTGTAAATGTTGCTCTTCAATATCGTTGGCAATCACTGTGGCGCCAGCCTGTAAAGCAGCTAGAGTTACTGTACCATAAGCAGCTCCAATTTCTAAAACTGGGCCTGGTTGATTAGCGGCATATTCGATAAATTGTTGCGCGCGGTTATCAATATAAATAGACGTTACGCCCTTGTTATTGATTGTATAACGTAAATTAATTTTTCTACGTCTATCGGTATTGCCCATAGGTAGACTCTTTTTTAATGCTGTTAATCTAAGTTTACAATAATAGAGTTAAAAAGCAGGAGATTCTCTACCAGAACCTGTGGTTTATTTATACTATATTTACATTAGCGAATGGATGCTTATGGGAGTAGTCCCTAGTTGATGCCCGCTTTGTATAATGGATAGTTTTCTTCATGAGTCATACGGATAATTTATGGCAAATTTTGATTTCACTTATACCTTCTTAAGCAGAGAAAAATTACCTCTATTAATTCAGCCCACATCTGAGAGACAGGCAAATGTGGATACATTAATCCACTTTCTTAATGAGGAAAATGCATTTTTTAAAGAACAATTGTTGCAATATGGAGCGATTAGGTTTCGCGGATTTCATGTTAATTCAGCCGAGCAATTCGCAGTTGTTATTAGTGCCTGCTCCTTAGGTATGCTTTTCAATTATGATTTGTGTGCAGTTCCTCGCACTAAAATTCAAGAGGGTATCTATACTTCAGTCAACATCCATGAAAGTTTTAGTGTCCCTATGCATAATGAAAAATCTTATGATCCTGAATTTCCAAGTTACATTTTTTTAACTCCTTAAAAACCCCTGAGTTCGGAGGAAATACTCCTTTAGCTGACGGACACAAAATATGGCTTTCCCTTCCGGATTCTTTACAGCAAAAATTAGAAGCCAAAGGGATGTTATATCGCCATTTTTTTATGGTAAAGGGCTTAGGCAGAAATTCGTTCGACTCATCGGTAAAGGCCTGAATTGCAGAACATGGATGAGCGCATTTCAAACAGAAGATAAAAACGAACTCGAGAAGATTTTGCATAATCTGAATTTGCAATTTAGGTGGACGTCTAAAGGGAATGGCTTAATTACAGAAAGAGGGCTACCTGCTTGCCGCCGTCATCCTATTAGTAATAAAGTGGTTTGGTTCAATCAAGCCGCCCACAATAACCTGTATTATAATAAGAGCTTTGTTGCCATAAATCGTACAGTCAAAAATCCTATTGCACGCTTTATTCTGTCACATAGAAATTTTCTGCCCTATGTTGTTTTTTATGGCGATGGTGAACCTATATCAAAGAAAGAAGCGGACTTAATGCATTTTGCCATTAAGAAAAATATCGTATCTACTTCTTGGCAAGTCGGTGATCTTATGGTTGTTGATAATTACTCATGCATGCATGGTAAGGAGCCGCATAAGGGAGAGCGATTACTATTGGCAGCGATGACAAAATAGTTGCTCCCATTGCTAAACCAAGCTATTGTTTTGCTAACGTTTAATTAATAGCAAACAATAATCTTTATGCCTATAAAAAATCCTGAGCGATACAGCCATGTTGTAGTGCAAAAAGAATCTATAGTCGAAGAGCGCCTTCACCGCAAACAACGATTAGCTGCAGCCTTTCGGATTTTTGGCAAGCTGGGACTCAATGAAGGCGTAGCTGGGCATATTACGGTTAGAGATCCTGAACATACAAATTATTTTTGGCTTAATCCCTTAGGCCTTTCTTTTAACCAAATCAAAGTGTCCGATTTGATCTTATGTAATGATGAGGGCCAAATTATTGAAGGTAAGCATAGCAGACTTAATCGAGCCGCTTTTGCTATCCATTCAAGTATCCACCAAGCGAGATCGGATGTCATCGCTGCTGCCCACTCGCATTCACTCTATGGGACAACCTGGTCTACAACAGGGCGCTTATTGGAGCCTCTTAGTCAATCTGCCTGTGCTTTTTATGAAGATCATAGTCTATTTGATGATTATACTGGCGTGGTGGTCAAACTTTCAGAAGGCGAACGTATAGCCAAGGCATTAGGAGAGCATAAAGCGGTTATTCTGAAAAATCATGGTTTACTCACGGTTGCGGATACTGTTGAGGCGGCAGTTTGGTGGTTTATTTCTATGGAACGTTGTTGTCAAATGCAAATACTGGCCGAATCAACGCGTCATACAATTGAACCGATTAAGCGAGAAGTAGCCTTGGGAACCAGGAATAACGCTGTTGGATTTCCTTTGGCTGGATGGGCCAGTTTTCAGCCTCTATGGCAGGATATTATTGCTGCCCATCCTGACTTGCTTGATTAAAGGTGATTTAAAGGGGCCGATTTAAAAAGCGGCCTTGAATTTTAGCCAAAATAAGGATAACTATTCCCTTTAAGGCGATTTTTTCTCCATTGTAAGGGCTGTAAATTCGATAACATACCCTTTCCTCCCAAAGAAACAGGAAAAATATGATCAATCTCCCAGCCGTAGTTAGAATTTATATCGCCATAATCTGAGTATTTCATCAAATTGCCATAGGCATCGATTCGCCATTCCGCTTCCGCATATCCAAGAATAGAGGATGCTTTTTGCCATACGGCAATACGCGTTAAAAACTCAAAAGGAAACCCATCTCGGGTAGTATTATGATTTCTCATAATCTTCTCCAAAAAGAGCCATTGAAAAACTTATCGATAAGAGTTTTGTCTGTCTTCATTATTTGAGCTAGACTTACTGTTGATAGGTTAAACCCCATCAATAAGATCAATAGCGACTCTATGAGACTATTGATTTTGCCTAAATAAAAGTCGCTAGTGACAGCTAGCGGCTTTTCCTAATACGTATTATTTTTTCGCATAAAATCCTCCCAAGCATGGCCTGCCCTGTTTGCATAATGAATGTTGTTTTCCTTGATGTCGTGGCCTCCATCAAGGCTACTTTCTATTTGGTTTCTGTAGCCTTGATGGAGCTTTTGCGACATCAGGGTTTGGTCTATTCGCCAAAAGAACCTGTACTCTCTTCTATTACCCCACACCAATTAAGAGCTAATACTCCTCGACGCACATGACGATGAAAACTTGAGTAAGGCCAATCGGATACTTGCTTCACAAGGCCGTGTTTCACTGGATTGTAATGAATGTAATCGATATGTTGTGCCATATCCTGTTCGTTGCGAATTCGATGTTCCCAAAATCGCCGCTGCCATAAATCATATTCACCGTGATGATTTTTATGTAGCACTATTCCTTCTTCTAAGAGTGCTTCTGTAAAGTAACGTTCTATTTTTCTCCAGCGTGTAGAATAATCAGCATCACCAACTGGCAATTGCCATATAGTATGTAAATGCTCTGGCAATAAGACTATTGCTAGAGTTTCGTAATGATTTTCCTGGCGTGTTTTACGCATGGCCTCCCCTAATAAGGCCGCGTGTTTTACCAGTAATTTGCTGTGGCGATTTCGTAAAGTGACAGTAAAAAATAGGTACCGCCTTTTGTTTTATCTCTGCGATAGTTAACCATTGCTTTTTCCATTGTTTAAACTTGCTAAATCTTCACAGGGTTTATTTTTCCTTTCCCTTGATGTCGTAGACTCCATCAAGGCTACCCTATATTCTTTTTAACCTTGTAGGTTTAGATCTGTAACTTTAATGTACTTCTTTGGCACTGTGCTTATTGGTCGGTAACGGTGGACAATGGTATTCAGCGGTAATTTGCCCTTGTGTATCAACCGCTTGCATAATGACTGGAAATTTCCATAGTGAATGGAGATGCTTTAATACCTCGTTGGTATTTTCACCAAGGGGAGTGCGATTTTGCTGTTTATACTGCAAAGTTAACGAGCGGTTTCCTTCCATATCAACAGAGTATACTTGAATGTCTGGGTCCAAATAACTTAGGTTATACTGGCGAGAAAGGGCTTCACGGATCTGCTGGTAACCTTGTTCATTATGAATAGCGCCTACCATTAAATCAGGATGCCTGTCATCATCGACAACATGGAATAATTTCATTTCACGTATTAGACGCGGTGATAAATATTGAGCGATAAAACTTTCATCTTTAAAGTTACGCATGGCGGCATCAAGACTTGTTAGCCAATCTGTGTTGGCTAAGTAGGGGAACCATTGTGTATCTTCAGCAGAGGGGTTTTCACAGATACGTTTAATATCTTGCATCATATGATAACCCAGTGTGTAAGGATTTATACCACTGAAATAAGGACTATTGAAAGCCGGTTGCATGATAACGTTGGTGTGATTTTGCAGAATTTCCAGCATGAATTCATCGGTTACTAGACCTTCGTCATAGAGAGCATGTAAAAGCGTGTAATGCCAAAAACAAGCCCAACCTTCATTCATAACCTTGGTTTGTCCTTGGGGGTAAAAATATTGCGCAATTTTTCTGACAATACGAACAATTTCACGCTGCCAGGATTCTAGCAGTGGGGCATTCTTTTCAATGAAATAGAGAATATTTTCTTGGGGTTCTTCCGGGAAACGTTTTTTGTGGCCATTGGCGTCGACTTGTTTGCTTTGTGGAATAGTACGCCATAATTCATTGACCTGCGATTGCATATACATTTCGCGATTTTGTTGGCGGATTTTTTCTTCTTGAATCGATAAACCTGTTGGGTGTTTGTAGCGATCGACACCGTAGTTCATTAAGGCATGGCAGGCATCAAGAATAGCTTCGACTTCATCAATACCGTGACGTTCTTCGCATTCGCTAATATAGTTTCTGGCAAAGACCAGGTAATCAATGATGGCATCTGCGGAGGTCCACATTTTAAACAGATAATTATTTTTAAAAAAGGAGTTATGTCCATAGCAGGCATGAGCTATCACAAGAGCTTGCATTGCCATGGTATTTTCTTCCATCAAATAAGAAATACAAGGATTGGAGTTGATAACCAGTTCATAAGCTAAACCCATTTGTCCTCGCTTATAACTTTTTTCTACGCCAACAAAATGTTTACCAAAAGACCAGTGATGATAACCAATGGGCATCCCTACTGAAGCGTAAGCATCCATCATTTGCTCGGCGGTGATGATTTCAATTTGATTGGGATAGGTATCTAATTTGAATTCTTTGGCCAGGCGCGCAATTTCTTTATCATAGGCTTGAATCAATTCAAAGGTCCATTCAGCGCCGGTGGATAAAGGTTTCTTTCTCATGCGGTTTTCCTTTTGAATAATTCGCGAAATACAGGATAAATATCGGCGATATTATCGATATTCTCCATGGCAAAATTAGGGTACTGATTCCGTACTTGTTGATAAACTTCCCACAAGCTTTGATGATGGCGTGGCATAATTTCAATGTAAGCGAAATATTGCAGCAAGGGCATGATTTTTTCTTGTAATAATTCCTGGCAATAGGGCGAATCAGCGTTCCAATTATCGCCGTCAGAAGCTTGCGCAACGTAAATATTCCAGGAAGCAGCTGGGTAACGTGAGTCAATAATAGTACTCAATAATTCCAGGGCGCTGGAGACGACGGTACCACCTGTTTCGCGTGAATAGAAAAACTCTTCTTCATTAACTTCTTTTGCGGAGGTATGATGACGAATAAAAACCAGTTCAATTTTTTCGTAATTTTTAGTTAGAAACAGATACAGCAAAATGAAAAAACGTTTAGCAATATCTTTTTTGGCTTCGTCCATGGAGCCTGAAACGTCCATCACACAAAACATAACGGCTTGTGTTGATGGGGCAGGAATGCGTACCCGATTATTATAACGTAAATCAATTGTATCAATGAAAGGGACGGCATTGATTTTCTTTTTCAAAAACTCAATTGCACTTTGTAAACGCAGGCGATCCAATTTATCTGGATTAGGAGAGGCTTCCAGACGTGCTAATTCTTCTTCTGCAAGGCGTAGATCACGTTTATGGGGCGATGCTAAAGCTACCCGCCGCCCGGTGGCTTGGCGCATGGAGCGGATGACATTAATATTGGAAGGAATACCGCTGCTAGTTACTCCGGCGCGTATGGTTTTGTAAGTAGTCATACGTGCCAATTCTTTTTTACGAGATCAGGAAGTTCTAAATCTTCAAAATATAATTCAAGGAACTCTTCTCGTGATAATTGAAAACAAATTCGTCTTCACCCTCACCACTGTTAGACGCTTGGCTGCCGCTACCGCCATCGCTGCTGCTACTGGGTCGTTTAATTCTATCCCCAGCCATGAATTCATCATTCCCGGGTAAGATTCTTTCTACTCGCCCACCTTGTCCACGGTGAAAGCGTGGTTCGGAAATATCTCTAGCCGGGATACTGATTTGTTCGCCTTGATCAATTTCGGTAATACTGCGTTTACCCACCGCATCGGATACGGCACGCTTAATTTGGTTTTTGTAGCGGCGAAGAAAGCGTTGGCGATTAACCGTGCTTTTCTTGCCGGCGTTCTGTCGTCGGTCAATCAATTGCGACATAACTACATCCTTATCGGCGGTTGTCTTGTAAGCGAATAATTCATTCGGCGTTATAAGACAAACTTAGATTTGTTATTGCGATTTACGCACTCGCAAATACCATTCACAGAGCAATCTTACTTGTTTACGGGTGTAACCTTTATCTACCATGCGTGCAATAAATTCCTCATGTTTTTTCTTATCATCTTCTGAGGCTTTAGCATTGAAGGAAATCACCGGCAACAGATCTTCCGTATTGGTAAACATTTTTTTCTCAATGACGGATTTCAATTTCTCATAACTATTCCATACGGGATTTTTGCCATGATTATTAGCACGTGCCCGTAATACGAAATTAACAACCTCATTACGAAAGTCTTTAGGATTGGAAATACCAGCCGGTTTTTCTATTTTTTCCAACTCAGAATTAAGTGAGCCGCGATCAAAAATTTCGCCAGTATCCGGATCGCGATAGTCTTGATCCTGGATCCAGAAATCAGCATAAGTAATGTAGCGGTCGAAAATATTTTGCCCATATTCAGAGTAAGACTCGAGATAGGCTGTTTGGATTTCCTTACCAATGAATTCAACATATTTGGCGGTTAAATATTCCTTCATAAAGGTTAAATATTTTTCATGTAATTCTTGAGGGAATTGTTCCTGTTCAATTTGCCGTTCAAGTACATAGAGTAAATGGACGGGATTGGCAGCAACTTCAGAATGGTCAAAATTGAATACTTTTGACAGGATCTTAAAGGCAAAGCGGGTGGAAATTCCACTCATACCTTCATCGACACCGGCAAAATCACGGTATTCCTGGTAAGATTTTGCCTTAGGATCTGTATCTTTTAAACTTTCGCCATTGTACACACGCATTTTGGAATAGATACTGGAATTTTGTGGTTCCTTTAGCCGAGTCAAAACTGAAAATTGCGCTAGCATATCCAGTGTTCCTGGTGCACAGGGAGCCTCTTTTAGCGAACTGTTATCTAGCAATTTTTGGTAAATCCTTATTTCTTCAGAAACGCGCAGGCAATAAGGCACTTTAACGATATTGATACGGTCGATAAAGGCTTCATTATTTTTATTGTTACGGAATGATTGCCATTCTGATTCATTCGAGTGTGCCAGAATAATGCCTTCAAAAGGAATTGCAGATAACCCTTCAGTGGCATTGTAATTTCCTTCTTGAGTAGCTGTCAGTAAAGGATGCAATACTTTAATCGGGGCTTTAAACATCTCGACAAATTCTAACAACCCACGGTTGGCTCTACACAGGCCACCAGAATAACTATAAGCATCCGGATCATCCTGGGAAAATTCTTCCAGTTTGCGAATATCGACTTTACCTACGAGAGATGAAATATCCTGATTATTTTCATCACCAGGTTCAGTTTTGGCGATGGCAATTTGTTTCAAGCGCGAAGGTTTAACTTTTACTACACGAAATTGGCTGATATCGCCATTGAATTCCTGCAAACGCTTCACTGCCCAAGGAGACATGATATAACGTAGATGGCGTGATGGAATACCATAGCGTTCATAGAGTAATTCCGCATCTTCTTCCGGGTTAAAGAGCGATAGTGGCGAATCAAAAACGGGTGAGCCTTTGATGGCATAAAAAGGAATTTTCTGCATCAAATCTTTCAATTTTTCCGCCAGTGATGATTTTCCACCGCCAACAGGACCTAATAAATAGAGGATCTGTTTAGTTTCTTCCAGGCCTTGCGCGGCATGTTTTAAGAAACCAACGATTTGTTCAATGGGCTCTTCCATGCCAAAAATTCTTTAAAACAGGGTATTGATGAATAATTTTATTGGAAAACAAGCGAGATAACACAGGGTCGTGGCGGGTGTCGACTATCTCTGGTTCACCAATAGCCAATAATAATCGTTCAGCTGGATTGGCATAAGCGGCAGGGTCTGTACGACACAGTTCCAGGTACTCATCCAGACTTAACTCCTCTTCTTTGTTGTCTACAAAGCGTCTTGTGTAACCTGCTAAAAAATCTTGTGTGCTCATAAAGTCATCCCCTTTTACTGAATCCCTTTGTGGGAAAAAACGCTCTTTCTTACTTTATAATTTTGCATTTCGCTCATAAACTCTTAGACTTGTAAAAGCGAGATACTGTCTCCCTAGCTTTAGTATAGAGTCTTTTTATATAAAAATATTAAAAAATTGCACATAATCAAACTATTATTTTTTGTTTGTTACCCTTTCGATACCGGAGCAAAGTTCATGCCAGACACGACTATTTATCTGAAAGATTATCAAGCCCCTGCGTTCACAGTAGATACAGTTGCTCTTGAATTTGATTTACATGATGATCATGCGTTGATCACAAATGAAATGCAACTAAAACGGCAAGCTGACGGGGCTTTACATTTGTATGGTGATGAACTTGACTTGATCAGTTTGCATCTAAACGGGGAAATCCTTGGCAACGCTGCTTATCGTTTGCAAGATGGCGATCTGTTGATTGAGCAATGTCCGGCAGAATTCACCTTAAAAGTGGTGACTCGAATTTGCCCACAGGATAATAGTAAATTGTCTGGTCTTTATCGTTCTAATCAACTGTTTTGTACTCAATGTGAAGCGGAGGGATTTCGTCGGATCACCTTTTTCCCCGATCGACCGGATGTGTTGGCGTCCTATACCACACGTATTTGTGCGGATAAAACAAAATACCCCGTTTTACTGTCTAATGGCAATTTAATTGATGCTGGTGATTCAGAAAATGGCAGGCATTGGGTTGTTTGGCAGGATCCTTTCAAAAAACCTTCTTATTTGTTTGCTTTAGTTGCCGGTGATTTGGCTTGTGTCAAAGATGAGTTTGTGACTAGTTCGGGAAAAAAAGTTGATTTACGGATTTATGTAGAACCAGGCAATGAAGATAAATGTGGGCATGCTATGCATTCTTTAAAGAAAGCAATGCGTTGGGATGAAGAGGTTTATGGCCGGGAATATGACCTGGCTATTTTCATGATCGTTGCTGTCAGTGATTTCAATATGGGAGCAATGGAAAATAAAGGCTTGAATATTTTTAATTCGAAGTACATTCTTGCTCGGCCTGATACGGCAACAGATCAGGATTTTGCCGATATTGAAGGTGTAGTGGGGCATGAATATTTTCATAATTGGACTGGTAATCGCGTTACCTGTCGAGACTGGTTTCAATTAAGTTTGAAAGAGGGATTGACTGTTTTTCGTGATCAAGAGTTTTCACGTGATATGAATTCCCGTGATGTTAACCGCATTATGGATGTGAAAGTATTACGTAATACACAGTTCCCTGAAGATGCTGGGTCGATGGCTCACCCGGTTCGGCCAGAGTCTTATCAAGAAATTAATAATTTCTATACGGCTACTGTTTATAATAAAGGGGCTGAAGTGATCCGCATGCAACATACTTTACTAGGTAAGGAAGGGTTTCGTCGCGGAATGGATTTATATTTTCAACGCCATGATGGGCAAGCAGTAACAATCGATGATTTCGTTGCTGCCATGGAGGATGCCAATGGCGTTGATTTCAGTCAATTTAAACGCTGGTATAGTCAAGCTGGAACCCCTGAAGTGCAAGTAAAGAGTGATTATAGTCACGGTCGCCTGAGTTTGACGCTTATCCAATCATGCCTTTCAACACCGGAATGTCAGAATAAGAAGCCTTTCCATATTCCTCTTCGGATAGCGCTCTTTGATCTTAATGGTCAACGCATGCCTTTAAAGCAAGACGTTTTGGAGTTACGTGAAGCACAGCAAATATTTCATTTCGACGGGTTGCCCGGTAAACCGATTATCTCCTTATTACGTGACTTTTCAGCGCCAGTGAAATTACAACGCGAAAAAAGCCAAGAAGAACTGCTTGCTTTATTACGTTTTGAAACCGATGGTTATGCAAAATGGGATGCAGCGCAATGTTTAGCACTGCAATGTATCCATAGTTACCTCAACACCCCGGAAAAATCATGGGAAATTCCGACACTGCTCATTGCTGCTTATCGCCATGTATTGGTTGATGAGTCATTGGATTTGGCGTTGCGTGCTGAAATTCTAGTGCCGCCAAGTTTTGAAGAGGTTATTGCTGATTTAACGCTGGTTAATGTTGATGCTGTAGAGAAAGCACGTGATTTCTTCCGCGCTGAATTGGGCAAACATCTTTTACAACAAACGTCTGAAATATACGAGAGTTTATGGCAGCAAGAGAAACACGCTATGGATGCTTGTGCTTTTGGACAAAGAAAACTACGGAATCTATGTTTGTGGTTAATGATGAAAGCCGACGAGAAAAACACTCTGGAGCGATGTCATCAGCAATTTGTTAAAGCACGTACCATGACTGATCAGATTGCTAGTTTTGGCTTATTGAATAACTGTATGCAGGGTACTGTTCGTGAACAAGCCATTGATAGTTTTTATCGTCAATGGTCTCAAGATGAGCTTGTCCTTGATAAATGGTTTGCCCTACAGGCTAGTAGCGAACTGCCAGATGCCTTGGCACGAGTAAAGATTTTGCTGCAACACCCTGCTTTTAACATCAAAAATCCAAACAAGGTGCGAGCAGTATTAGGCGCATTTTGTCAGGCTAATCCGCGTCATTTTCATGCTGCTAATGGCAGTGGTTATGCTTTTTTGGGTGACATGCTTGCTAAAATGGACAAGATAAATCCACAAATTACCGCACGGCTGGCAACGCCTTTTACCCGCTGGCGTCGTTTTGATCAAACAAGACAAACCTTCATGAAACAACAACTGACACAGTTGGCTAAGCAGAATTTATCACGCGATCTTCAAGAGGTTGTTGTAAAAAGTTTGGCCTAACGAAAAGTAGTGTGCTGGAGGTTGCGTGTTTTGCCATAAAATCGGCAAAACACGCAACCTCCTTTAAATAACATATAGAGAGAACTGATATGTCGAGTCGTTATGCTGTTATGGGTAATCCTATAGCCCATAGTTTGTCTCCCTTCATTCATCAGTGTTTTGCTGAGCAAACCGGGAAGCAGTTGAGTTATGAAAAAATGTTAGTTGCTGACGATGCTTTTGAATCCCAGGTAACGGATTTTTTTGCTCAAGGCGGGCGGGGATTAAATATTACTTTACCTTTTAAACAACGGGCCTTTGCGATGGCAGACTTAACTACTCCCCGTTGTCAGCAAGCAAAAGCGGCTAATACGTTATGGATGGAGAAAGAGCGTCTATATGCCGATAATACGGATGGTATAGGTTTGATAAAAGATTTAAGTCGTTATCTTGATTTAAATGCTAAAAAATTCTCCTGATAGGAGCAGGTGGAGCTGCGCGAGGAATTATTGCTCCATTAGTAGCAGCCAACATAGCTCAGCTAACAGTAACTAATAGAACAGAGGAAAGGGCAGCGAGCTTACAGTCTGATTTTCCCGAAATACGTTATTGCCGCCTGACCGACTTACAAGCAGAATATGATGTGCTAATTAATGCTACTTCAGCTAGCTTAACAGAAAAGACAATACCATTGTCTGCCTTGCTGTTTCAGGCAGCAACCTGTTGTTATGATTTGGCTTATCGTGCTAAAGGAGAGACTGCCTTTGTGGCATGGGCGCATGCACAGGGTTGTTGTCAGGCAGTTGATGGTTTAGGGATGTTGGTAGAGCAAGCTGCAGAATCGTTTTTTATTTGGCATGGGATAAGGCCAGATACAGGGCCCGTATTAATGGCTTTAAAAGCTACGCAAAAAATTTGATGACGTCAGTCGCAGTTGCAAGCGTATCTTTATAACCTAATTCGATTAATTCGCGTGTGAATTCTTTTTCAAAGAGTAAAAAGCTAAGTAAATCACCCGAGTGATCCTTGGCTCCCAGAACATTCAGCAAAAAACGAAGCAAAGCAGGCATGTTCAAATACTGCGCTTGTGCCATGGCCGCGACATCAACACTTGGTCTTAGATGAAGTGTTTCTATGGGACGCCAAGGGGAATGGCGCTTTTTCCACATCGAAAGTAGACGTGCGATATCATTCATCCGGTTTACCATTTCAATGTCACGATCAAGGTTATCGAGAAATAAGCCATTTAACATCCCACCTAAAACTCGGGCAAAGCCAATGTCGCCATTGCGTAACATGTCCGGATCAGTAAACACTGGTAATGGGCGTGTACCTAAGATCAGGATACGCTCAACTTGAAAACGGATTGCTCCGCGTAAAGGTGAAACCAATCCTATACTCCCATCCCCATAGTGAAAACCATCAATCTTTGCAGTGGGAAAAAATAGTGGCAGTGCACTGGAAGCTAAAATATGCTCCATGCTCAGTGTTGCACGTTGACTGATATGACGGGGATAATGCCAATCTTCAAACGAAAGATGATCATGCTGATAAAAGGAAATGGTTTGCTGGGTTTCATAGCAATGACTAATTACTTCCATCGCTTCCAATTGGCCACTGCCTATATTATCTTCTATAAGTTCGAAATTGATGCTATTGGTGATAAATTCCCGCAAAGGAGTCGTATCAAGAAGGTGCCCAGATTGGCGTTGTTTCACAATTAAATGACTCAGATTACGTAACACGGATTTACCGAGTTCATAATTACTGGCATTAAAAATTTTTGACAGTGAATTTCACTCCAAATAGCTTCCAGTTTTTCAAGGCCAGCAGGAAAATCGTGGGCTTGCTCCGCTAAGATGGCAGCATTAATACTGCCGACGCTGACACCGCTAATCATTTCAAACGGAAGTTTTTTCACTTGTAAAATATGACCGATGGCTTTTAATACACCTGCTTGATAGGCGCCACGGGCGCCGCCACCTGCCAAATAAAGGGCTTTTTTAGCCATAACTACTTATTTTTTGATAGATTATAGAAATATAGTGACTCACAAAGGGCTTGGCAAGAGTGCTGAGCAGTCTTATGAGTCAAAAATTAGAAAAGAAGACATATGATTACTGGGTTTGCATTCACAGACAAAGTGGTATAGCGTTTTGATTTTAATTTTCCAGATAAAGAGTAAAAATGCTGGCCTTGTTTCGTATACAGCCACCTGCTTTTCGCATGATTTTCATGTTGGAAATCTGGGAGCGTTTTGGTTTTTATACCGTTCAAGGTATTTTGACGTTATATTTCATTCGTTTTCTGGGATTTAACGACAGTGAAGCCTATTATACGTTTGGGGCTTTTTCCGCCTTAGTCTATGGTATGGTTGCGTTGGGTGGTTATCTTGGAGATAAAATATTAGGCACCAAACGCACAATTGTATTAGGGTTAATAACACTCGCTCTAGGTTATCTGGCGCTCGCTTTAGTTAATAAAGAGCAGGTTTTTTTAGCCTTGGGCCTTGTTTGTGTAGGTAATGGCTTATTTAAGGCGAATCCTTCCAGTTTATTGTCCAAATGTTATGAGAAAAATGATCCTCGATTGCATGGTGGATTTACCCTTTATTACATGGCTATCAATTTAGGTTCCACCTTTGCCTTGTTTATTGGACCCGCTTTATCGAGTAGTCTTGGTTATGCTTATGCCTACTTTGTTAGTTTTATAGGTTTAGTTCTAGGTTTAGCTAACTATTGGTTTCAACGCCAACACGTCGCTAATATCAATACGAGTACTGATAAAAAAGACATTCCCTTTTCGCACTGGTGTTTTGTGGTACTTGGAATAATATTTGCCACGTTTATTGCCTCTTATTTATTGCAGCATGTGTTGTTTGCACGACGTTTGGTATGGCTAATTACAGCAGTGGTTATTGGTATTTATTTGCTCTATATGCGTCGTGAAAACAAAAGTGCGTGTATTCGGATGCTGGTGGCCTTGGCCTTGATGCTGGAAGCGATAGTCTTCTTTACACTATACCAGCAAATGCCTACCTCCTTAAATTTATTTGCTGTTAATAATGTTAAACCAACTTTGCTGGGTATTACTCTTGATCCACAGAGTTTTCAAGCCCTAAATCCAATTTGGATTATTGTAATGAGTCCTATATTGGCGATGCTTTATCATAAATTACAGCAAAGAGGATTGTCCTTTTCTATTCCTTATAAATTTGCGGTAGGGATGCTTTGTTGTGGTTTAAGTTTTACCTTATTGTATTTTGCCCGATATTTACATGATGACGGGGGTATGGTTTCATCCTGGTGGTTAGTAGCCAGTTATTTTTTTCAGAGCACAGGTGAATTATTCGTATCTGCTTTAGGTGTAGCGATGGTTGCTGAATTAGTTCCTGGGCACATTGTTGGGTTTGTGATGGGAATGTGGTTTTTAACTTCCTCTATTGCTGGTTTTATAGGTGCATCAGTGGCTTCTTTAACGGCTTTGCCAGTCAATGTAAAACCGGGAATGGAGTCATTGCTAATTTATACGAAGGTTTTTGCTTATATAGGCTTGGTAACCCTCGCCATTGGTGGCCTAATGTGGTTGGGGGGCTGCTTTTTTGAGTCGTTTTATCAAATCGGAGCAGCTTTAAGAAGA
>NZ_CALJ01000059.1 GCF_000308315.1 Legionella tunisiensis
AGCAGGGGATAATTTTGGCAAGATTTATATAAAAATAGTGACAAAGGGGTTGCCCTTATTTATGAAGCGTTTAAACGTAGCCTTCCATTAACAAGCTATCCAACACGTCAAATAGACTTGGTAGACGATGATACAGTTGTTCTGAGCGGCATTAATCCGGCATTGGTGTTTAATATCGTTGAAATCCAGAAAAAATGCATTTTGTTTTAAACAGGTTGAAGTAGCCCTGCTTGTACCTTGGATTGTAGATCATATTGATGCCCTTGTTGGTGCTCTCGATAAAGAACCTATTACAATAAGACTCCCAATCATTGATAAAACAGAAGCAATTTTAATGAATTTTCAACTGATTATTGCACAATTACAGACTTTTTCTAAGGTAGAGAGACAGCGGATGCTTAAATGCTTTATTGAGGAAGTACAGGCTTATGAGCAAAGTATTCTTGCATTGTCTTCAACTCAAAAAACGTTGCTTGTTGCTCTTACTTTAGCAGGAACTCTCTTGGGGATTGTCCTTGGTGGTACGTTTGGTTTATTAGGAGGTTTTTGCCTCAGTTCGGGAGCAAATTCTGCTATTCCGGGACTTAGCATGGTTGCTACCAATTTTGCTACGGGCGGCATTAGCACTGCATTAGCAGCGCTTAAAGGGGCTGGTTTAACGGTAATGATTAGTACTGCAGCGAGTAGTTTTTTAGTGGGTATTGGTAGCGGCACTGGTGTTTTTCTAGTGGGACGCTTAGGTTTTTAGTCCGTCGCAATCACAATTATTGGCTAAAACGTTTTCACAAAAGTTACAAGATGGGATTAAAGATAAGTTTTTGCGAGATAACAGTGAGGGTGATGTGTCACCAATCCAGTCTGACGAAGTCAGAGTGGAGGGTATGGTACCTTAGGTTATTAATGGAGTATCTATTGCCGAACTTGGCACATCGCTGGTTTCACGTTAGGATTATGTTTTTTACTCGGGGTGGGATAAATGACACAGCTAGAGGTTACTACCGCACTGACAGTACAAGAACAACTGTTACAATTGAGTGCCTATCTTAATGGGCGCATCCTTGGTCAAAAAGATTTGATATCGCGATTATTAATCGCTTTACTGGCCGATGGCCATTTGTTGGTTGAGGGGGCGCCTGGCTTAGCCAAAACACGAGCGGTTAAAGAATTGTCGTCAGTTGTCGAAGGGGATTTTCATCGTATCCAATTTACTCCCGATTTATTGCCCGGAGATCTGACGGGAACAGATGTCTATCATCCTGAGAATGGTTCTTTCGTTTTTCAGCCCGGTCCTATTTTTCATCATTTGATTCTTGCCGATGAAATTAATCGCGCTCCTGCCAAAGTACAGTCTGCCTTACTGGAAGCCATGGCGGAACGACAAGTAACGATAGGGGGTAAAACCTATCCTTTGCCAGAATTATTTCTAGTCATGGCAACCCAAAATCCCATTGAACAGGAAGGAACTTATCCATTGCCAGAGGCGCAGCTCGATCGTTTTTTAATGTACGTGAAAATCGGTTATCCTGATGTTCAGGTCGAACGCGATATTCTTATACTGGCGCGCCGTGAAGCTGAAGAAACAGAGAGCTTAAAGGTAGCCCAAGCGCCTGTTAGTCCTCTAAGTCAAGTCACTTTATTTGCAGCAAGGCGTGAGGTTTTGCGAGTGCATACCAGCGAAGCGCTAGAAAATTATCTGGTGCAATTGGTTGTTGCTACGCGTAATCCAGCAATCTATAGCGACGAATTGGCACGCTGGTTACGCTTTGGAGCAAGTCCACGGGCAACTATTGCGCTGGATCGTTGTGCAAAAGCGCATGCCTGGCTTGCGGGGCGTGATTATGTGACTCCGGAGGATATTCATGTTATTGCTCATGACGTACTTCGTCATCGTATTTTGTTAAGTTTTGAAGCAGAGGCGGAAGGAGTAAGTAGCGATGATTTTATTGATTCTTTATTACGCCTGATTGCAGTTCCTTGAGGGTTATTATGGGTGATGGGGTAATTGTTGAACTTAGCGAATTAATTGCATTAAAGCGCTATGCTCAGAGAGTTAACTATAAGCCTGAAGGTAACGCTTTGCGTGCTGGCAACCACCTGTCTAAATTGCGTGGTCGGGGTATGGATTTTGCCGAGGTCCGTAATTACCAAGCTGGTGACGAAATTCGTCATATGGAATGGCGTGTGACAGCGCGTACTGGTAAACCCTATGTTAAACTTTACCAAGAAGAGCGTGAGCGACCAATTGTTCTGATTGTTGATTTTAATTCTTCTATGTTCTTTGGTACACGGCTAGCGTTTAAATCAGTGGTGGCTGCTCGATTAGCGGCGATGATTGCTTGGACATCTATTAAGCAAGGAGATCGAGTGGGTGGTTTATTGTATTCATCTTCCAGACATGATGAATATACGCCACGTAGTCGTGACATTGGTGTTCTACCTCTGTTGGCAGCATTAAGTGACTATAGTAAAGAAAATCTTGAGGAAACGTCACCCCGTTTATTCAGTGATGTTTTAGTCCGTTTGCGCCGTGTTGCGCGGCCAGGTAGTGTCATCGTTCTTCTTAGCGATTTTTACCAGATGGATGGAGAGAGTGAACAACATTTGGCTCGTTTGAGAGCCCATAATGATATTCTGGCCTATCATATTTGTGATCCTTTAGAACTTTCGCCACCAAAGCCTAATCATTATGCGGTTACCAATGGTAAACAGGAAATTCTTCTTGATACAACCATTGAAGAAATAAACCGTGCTTACCAATCCTATTGTGAATTGCGATTGGCCAATTTACAGTCTCAGTTTAAACGCTTGCAAATCCAATATGTGCAAGTTCTGGCAGAAACCAATTTACCACAATTAGTACGGCAGACTTTTCCACGGAGGTCACGTGGCTGAATCACCTGAGCTAGCAAAATTGCGTGATATCCAATTGCCGGATCCTATCGGTTGGTGGCCAATGGCTCCTGGGTGGTATTTTTTAATTGTGCTAATTGCGCTCAGCGTCATTTTTTTGCTGTATATTTTTCGTCGTAACTATATCCGCGGTCGTGCTAAGCGCGAAGCGCTTCAGTTATTGGCGCATTATCATCAAACTTATCAGCATGCTGGCAATAGCCAACTTGGCAGTATGGAAATTTCAGAATTACTACGTCGCGTAGCATTGGTGTACTTTCCTCGGGAGATGGTAGCTGGTTTACAAGGTGAAGCCTGGTTGGCTTTTTTAAATGAAACCGCAAAAGGCATTGATTTTAATGCAGTGCGTACGTGTTTGTTGGAGGCACCTTATCAACCAGGAAAAAACATGGATCTAAACCCTCTGTTTAGTTGCGCAGAAAAATGGATAAAGCAACGGAGAAAACCATGTTCGAATTAGCTGAACCAAGGATTTTATTCTTTTTGCCACTACCTTTTTTAATTTGGTTTTTAATTCCGCGCGCAGCGTTGCAATTACCTGCTGCCTTGAAAGTCCCTTTTTATCACGCCATGTTGACTATTGTAAGTAACCAAAAGCGCACCTTTGCTGGTCAGGCACAGGTAGGTTTGTTCTTGCTAATCTGGTCGTTATTATTGCTTGCAGCGGCCGGTCCACGCTGGGTGGGAGAACCTAAACCTTTAGCAAGAGAAGGTCGTAATATCATGTTGGTGCTGGATTTATCAGGCAGTATGGCATTGGATGACATGATATTGCATGGCCGTCCAGCTACGCGCTTGGCTATTGTTAAGCGGACTGCAGAACAATTTGTGCGTGAACGAGTAGGTGATCGAATTGGTTTAATTCTTTTTGGCAGTCGTGCTTATTTACAAACGCCACTCACCTATGATCGCCAAAACGTCTTGCTTCGCCTTGAAGATGCTAGTGTTGGTTTGGCAGGACAAACCACTTCGATAGGAGATGCGCTTGGTTTGGCAGTGAAACGTTTACAAAATGTCCCAGCCAAAGGGCGCATGATTATTTTGCTTACTGATGGCGCTAATAACTCAGGAGTATTGGCTCCATTAAAAGCTGCCGAATTGGCAAAATTAGATGAGATTAAAGTTTATACAATTGGTTTAGGTGCAGAAGGGGACCCTCGCGCATTCAATGGGGCTTTTTTAACATGAATGCCTCCTCTGATCTGGATGAAAAAACGTTGCAAGAGATAGCAAACGTGACAGGAGGGCGTTATTTTAGAGCGACGGATGTGCAGTCTTTGCAAAATATTTATCAAATTATCAATAAATTAGAGACTGTAACCCAGGAAGATGCAACGATTCGCCCACAACATGATTATTATCCTTGGCCACTGGCTCTGGCCTTTTTTCTATTATTGTATTGGCTTATTAAAAAGATAGCGTTATGGACAAGTTTGAAGTCTGTTTCTTTGCGTCAGGGGAGGGTATCATGATGGCAGATTTCCATTTTCTTCGTCCTTGGTGGTTGCTAACCTGTTTACCCTTATTTGGTTTCATTGGATGTTTATGGCGACAAAGTCCGCGTATGGGAGCATGGACAGCTGTTTGTGATAGTCATTTACTTAGTCACTTGGTGCAGTCTAAAAAGCAAGGTAAACGGCATAGTGCCTTGCTGTTTTTATTGCTAAGTGGCTTATGTATGAGCTTTAGTTTAGCCGGTCCTGCTTGGGTTCGTTTGCCTGTACCAGCTTATCTGCAAATACAACCGAGAGTTTTAGTATTGGATATGTCAGATGCTATGTTGGCGAAAGATTTGGTACCCGATCGTTTAAATCGCGCCAAATTCAAATTACATGATCTGTTTAAACGTCGTGATGCCGGCCAATTGGGGTTGGTGGTGTATACCGGCGAACCCTTTGTTGTTTCACCGCTGACTGAGGATGCGCAGACGATCGATGCTCTATTGGACTCTTTAACTCCAGATATTATGCCGGTGGAAGGACAACGTTTAGATAGTGCACTGGCGGAGGCTGGGGAGCTGATAACGCAGGCAGGGTTTGATCATGGCCAAATACTGGTATTGACTGCAGAAACTCCCAGCCTTGCCGCAGTAGAAACTGCTAGTAAACTGGCAAACAAACAGATCTTTACCTCTGTGATGCCCATTCTTGCCAATAAAACGCTTAATCCTCTTTTTGAGCGTCTAGCAGTGGCAGGGAAAGGACAATTGGTGTCTTTTACGGATACTTCTGTTGATTTAGAGAGCTGGTTAAAAAATACCGCAACTGAACAACAATATAGTCGAAGTCAACACAATGATATTCCTATGTGGCGTGATGAAGGACGTTGGCTCTTACTCCCGGCTCTTGGTTTTTTATTACCCGTGTTCAGGCGTGGATGGTTACAGAGGATAGCCACATGAGAGTAGTATGGAGTATCTTCTTATGGAGCCTTGCCAATTCTGGTTATACTTTTAGCTGGCATGAGCTATGGGTGACGAAAGATCAGCAAGCGCAAGCGCTTATGCAGCAAAAGAAGTTTGATAAAGCAGAAAAGACTTTCCAGCAGGAAGAGTGGCGTGCTACCGCAGCTTATCGTGCAGGGCATTATGAGCAGGCAGCAAAAGAATTTCAATCAATTCAAAATGAACAAGGTTATTACAATCAGGGGAATGCATTAGCCCATTTAGGACGATATGAAGAAGCAATTAAAGCGTATGATAAAGCCTTAGCACTAAACGCTCACAATCAAGATGCTATTTATAATCGTAATTTGCTGCAAGAGTTATTAAAAAAGAGAAGCAGCAACAAGGCAAAGACCAGCAGGGCAAAGACCAGCAGGGCAAAGACCAGCAAGGCAAAGACCAGCAGGGCAAAGACCAGCAGGGCAAAGACCAGCAGGATAAAGACCAGCAGGGCAAAGACCAGCAGGGCAAAGACCAGCAAAGCAAAGACCAGCAAAGCAAAGACCAGCAGGATAAAGACCAGCAGGGCAAAGACCAGCAAAGCAAAGACCAGCAGGGCAAGGATCAGGAAAGCAAAGCGCAGCAGAATGAAAAGAAGACGGATAAAACAGCCGCAATGAAAGAGCAAGCTGCAATAGAGCGTGAAAAACAACAGGCAAAAGAGCAATGGCTACGCTTAATTCCCGATGATCCTGGGGGGTTGATGCGAGAGAAATTTTTACGTGATCACATACGCAGACAAAGTGGGTGGTATGAATGAAGCGAATTTTTAATAAGTTTATTTCTTTGTTGTTGTCTAAAGGTGGTTTTTTGCAGATGTTGCCATGCAACTCGATGTCACGCAGGTACAATTAGGCCAGCCTTTTAGACTGACGTTAACGATGGATAGTGCTGTTGATAGCGTTCCTGATTTAACACCACTACAAAAAGATTTTACTATTCTTGGTACGGAACGCAGTATGAATTACAGTGTTATTAACGGCCAAGCACATTCTGTTAGTCAATGGATAATAACGTTAACGGCTAATAAAAATGGCGTTTTACCTATCCCATCGCTACAAATAGGCCAAGAGCATACAAAGGCAAGCAGTATAGAAGTCACTTCAGAAGAGGCACCAACAACGGATGTTCAGCAACAAACTCCTCAGCAGGATGCTGTTCTTGAAGCAGAGGTTAATGTGAAGAGCCCTTTTGTAGAGCAACAAGTTATTTACACGGTGAGATTATACAATAGCCGCAGGCTACTTGACGCAACCTATCAGCCACCCCAGGTGGAGGATGCTTTGATGATTTCTCTTGGCCAAGGGCGTCGTTATCAAATTTCAAGTAATAATAAGATCTATGCTGTTGAAGAACAGCAATACGCTATCTTTCCGCAAAAAAGTGGTGACTTGAAAATTAAGCCGCCTAGTTTTAATGCTTTGCTTTATGACGTGACCCCAAAACGGGTTCATCTCCAAGCCAAGCCGACAGTGCTTCATGTTAAACCAAGGCTTGCGGGTTATAAACATTGGCTGGCTGCCAAGCAAGTTTCTCTCACTGAAACCTATGATAAAAGCAAGACTACTTTCATGCAGGGTGATACTTTAGTTCGAACTGTCACTTTGACTGCAGTAGCTGTACCCGCACAATTGTTGCCAACCCTGGATTTCGGAAATTCAGATCAATTTAGTGTTTATCCCGAAAAGCCTAGAGAAAAAACTAGTTTCAGGTATCCGGATTTAGTGGGTACTACGACAGTCAAGGCGACTTATTTGCTTAATAAAGCAGGTAAAATAACCATTCCTGCTATAAAAATAACCTGGTTCAATACAACAACTGGTCAAAAAGAAACAAGTTCTTTACCAGCACTTACTTTGAATGTGAGCGTTGCTGCTGGTGAAACAAAGCAGCCTGTGCCATCGGCTGTTGCAAATACGAAGCCGGCACCGAACACAGAGGTAGAAACCAAGAAAGAACAACAAAGTTTTCTGCCCTCATTACTGCCAGAAGCCAATTTTTCCTGGTGGTTAGCCGGTGGTTTTGCTGTTGCTTGGTTATTTACACTTGGACTATGGTATAGACAGTGGCGGCGACAAGCAGAAAGACAAACTACAAGTCAAGTTATGAAACAGTTGGCTAAAGCTTGTTTGGATAATCAGGCAACTGAAGCACGAGATGCTTTGCTTAAATGGGCTCGTCTCCAGTGGCCCGAAGCGAATTTGTTGAATTTAACCGATGTGGAGAAACTGGTGACTGACGCCAGATTTAAGGAAGAAATAAATCAATTAGCTCAGGCTCTTTACCATGATGTGAGCTCACAAAAAACTTGGCAGGGAGCGGCCCTATGGGCTGCTATTACTTCTTTCAAAGCGGCAAACTTAAGGCCGGAGAATAGCAAAACGACTCCGTTGCCGCCTATTCATCGACTCTGAGGGGTGTGATGCAACTTACTGAGTACTGTAAGGAAGATGTACGAGGTTTGGCAAAACTTATCAAAGAAGGTGAGGTCGGCCCTGAAGAAGTTTTGACTTGTGCTATTCAGCGTATGCACGAAGTAAACCCACAACTTAATGCAATAATTACTGATTGCAGCGACTGGGCACGTCACCAATTGAAAAAGATGCGTGGTGATGAACCTTTATATGGTGTGCCGGTGCTAGTGAAAGATTTAGGTTTTTCCATGCAGGGAGTGCGTTATACAGCAGGATCAACTTTTTTGAGGTCCTCTGTTTCGTCATTAAATAGTGATTTTATTAATCGTTTGCTGGCATTGGGAATGTTGCCTTTCGCAAAAACAAATGTGCCTGAGTTTGGCCTTTCTTATGTGACAGAGTCAACTTTACTTGGTCCTTGCCGTAATCCATATGATTTAAGTCGTACTTCAGGCGGTTCTTCCGGTGGTTCAGCTGCTGCAGTAGCTGCAGGAGTTGCACCTGTTGCTACTGCAAGTGATGGGGGAGGATCTATTCGCATACCGGCGGCTTGTTGTGGGTTATTTGGATTCAAGCCTACTCCCGGTTTGATGCCAGTCGGCCCTTGGGTTGATGAAGCCTGGTCAGGTTTGTCAACCAACTTCGTATTAACTCGCAGTATAGATGATTCGGTACTTTATTTGAGTTACTCGCTACGGGTGTTTACCTGAACTTAAACCACAAGTAGATCTACTGCAAGGCAGGCAGCGCTTTCAATCGTTAAAGATCGCACTTCTTGAGGGGGCTTTTGCTGTTGTACCTATTGCTAAACCCTGTTTGAAGCGCTGGAACAAGCAATTAAGGGATTAACAAGCGCCGGACATCGGGTGAACGCCTATAATTTGTTTCTTGATATAGAAGCAATTGCCGCTTCCGCTTTATGTATCATTGCAGCAAATACCTGCGCTGAAATCGAAAATCAACAACAGTTGCTTGGACGTGAGGTACAAAGAAGGGAATTGGAGCCATTTACTTGGGAATTGATGGCACAAGGCAAAAAATTATCTGCATCTCAATTGATTGCAGCAAAGAACAAGCTTTACCAGCTCTTGCGTCCTCTTCATGAATTATTCAATCAGGTCGATTTGATATTGACTCCTGCTTTGGCGCAATTACCTCTTCCTATCGGCAGCTTATCAACCAGTGGTGATTTTGCTCATTATTTGCAGAAAAATCTTGCTTTTACACCCTTTACTGCGTTGTTTAATCAAGCAGGGTTACCTGCCATGGCGATCCCTGTGATGCGCCACGATCATTTACCACTCTCAGTACAATTTGCTGCTGCTAAAGGGAGAGACAGATTTTTGTTACAATTTGCGCAGCAAATGCAAACCTTGCTTCCAGATTTTACCTCTCCAGTGATGACTCTTGGAAAAATAAAATAAGGTTAGCTCCTTCTTTGTTAAGGGAGATCTATAAATATTTATTACAGGTCCTCGCTATTTTATAAACACTAGAGTATAATGAGACTACTTGTCGTTTATACATTCCTGGCTGAAACATTGTTCTTCGTGAAAATCCCTCCTTTTGTAGTTCAAAGTAGCGAATTTATCGCGTTGCTTACCTATGATGATTCTAACTTGGATTGTTTAACGCAAGTGTGTGTTTAATTTAATTTGGAAAGTAGAAATGTCTGTGAAAGAAACTGGCCACGTCAAGTGGTTTAATGATGATAAGGGTTACGGTTTTATCAGCCGTGATAATGGTCAAGATGATGTATTCGTTCATTTTCGTTCGATCAATAGCACCGCTGGTCGTAAAACTTTGGTTGAAGGTCAACGCGTCGAGTTCATGGTGACCAAAGGGCCTAAAGGTCTACAAGCGGAAGATGTAACCGCTGTATAATAATCCTGCTGTTTCTCCAATCTTCTCCCCTCTAGTGGTGGACTTTGTGCGCGACTAGAGGGGAGCGAGCCGTTCATTTTTTATGAGAAATTCAGACGTAATCATAATTGGTGCTGGTGCTGCTGGCTTGATGTGTGCCATAGAGGCAGGGAAGCGCGAGCGGCGAGTACTGGTTCTTGATCATGCTAACAAGGTTGGCAAGAAGATTCTGATGTCTGGTGGTGGGCGATGTAATTTTACTAATTACGAGGTAGAAGCCCGCCATTATTTATCCGCAAATCCTCATTTTTGTAAATCTGCTCTTAAGCGTTATACGTCTTTTGATTTTATCGAACTGGTGAAAAAACATCGTATTCCCTTCCATGAGAAATCACATGGGCAACTATTTTGTGATAATAAGGCTTCCGATATTGTTGCTATGCTTGTGGGGTGCTGTGAGCAAACAAAAGCCGAAATACGTTTAAATACAGCTGTCAGTCATGTAGAGAGGAAAGAGAATGGCTATGCTCTAAGATTGGCAAATGGAGAACGGCTATTTTGCCAGTCTCTAGTTATTGCAACGGGAGGATTATCCATTCCAACTATGGGTGCATCGCCCTATGGCTACCAATTAGCTGCACAGTTCGGTTTGCCAGTATTACCTACGCGGGCTGGGTTAGTACCCTTTACTTTGCAACCTGAAGAAAAAGAACGTTTGGCGGTGTTATCAGGTATCTCTTTACCTTGTGAAGTATCTTATAATAATCAATCCTTTACTTTGGATATGCTGTTTACCCATCGTGGTTTAAGTGGACCAGCGATGTTGCAAATTTCATCTTATTGGCAACCAGGCGGGATCTTGGAAATAGATTTGGATGCCAAAAATGAATGGGCTTCCCATTTATCTCAACGTAAACGACTGGCTCCACAGATCCGTTTAAAACACTGTTTGGAACAAGTTTTGCCCAAACGAGTGGTTGCTACTTTGATAGTGGAATCTTTATTAGAACGTGAGTTACAAACGTTGTCTGACAAAATTTTGCAAGAAATCGGACAGAACTTACGGCAATGGCGTATTAAGCCGAATGGTACAGAAGGATACCGGACTGCTGAAGTGACCTTAGGCGGTGTGGATACACGAGTGCTATCGTCACAAACGATGGAAGTCAACCATTTGCCAGGTCTTTATTTTGTGGGTGAAGTCTTGGATGTGACTGGCTGGCTAGGGGGTTATAATTTTCAATGGGCTTGGTCGTCGGGTTGGGCAGCTGGTCAGGCTGTATAGGGGTGATCTAAGTGATGTCCAAGCGCAGATACTCGTTTATATGGTTGAGAGCTGCCACAATCCATAAACAGTCTAGGCAAATTTAGATAGCAGTTAGCGGCTAATCTTGCGCATTGTACTAACTTCCTCTAATGTAGAGGAATTCGTGTAAATGGAATGTGGGCCATGTTGATGCGGTTTTTCGCTTTGTTTTTATCGTATTATTAGCTTCGAGTTGTGCTAGAGCACCGGCTCATCTTCCTCCAGTTGCAATTAAAGCAGTGCAAAACAGGCAAGTACCCTCTTTCAATCAGGTACTTGTTGAAGGTAGGATCAATGTTAATCTGCATACTGGTTATGCACGTCCACAGGTCATCTTATATGGAAATCCCAGTGATTTAATCCATGTATCTACAAGAGTAGTCAATGGTATGCTGATTATTAACTTGGGTAGTGGTTATCCTCGCTGTGGAGTTGTTCGAGCCGAAATTCGTGGTCGTTATTTAAATTCTTTCACCTATCGTGGAGCGGGTACTATCACTGGTACCAATTTGCGTTCAGGGCTTCTTGATCTTGCAATTGATAACCCAGGTAGAACAACGTTGGGTGGTTCCATTGTATTGCGTAAAGTAAAAATAAGTGGTGGAGGAAATGCTCAACTGAGTGGTGTTAACGGTAAATATTTGCAATTGACGTTAGTTGGCAAAACAAGATTGCAACTATCTGGTATGTTGAATTTAGCTAAACTCGATTTGGCGGGTCAGAGTTGGGTCAGCATGTATTGGATAAAATCTGATACGCTAACCATACGTGCTCGTGGCAAGACCTTTATTCAGTTAGCAGGTATAGTTAACAAACTGGACGTTGAACTATGGGATGCAGCGCATTTCAATGGCCGATATTTACGTTCAAAACGGACCTTTGCAAAAACACATGATAAGTCTGTTGCCGATATTGTCGCAGTAAAACATCAGCATACCTTTGCGACTGATGCCAGTGATATTTATTTTTATAATCTTCCTGATACCAAAGCAGATTTTATGGTTTTTGATGGCTCTGTCCTCGATATGCGAGACTGGGAATACGCTATGCGTGATTACGATCGCTACAATAAATAGCTATGTTGCTTTGAATCAGCTAGCTACCGAGTCATATGGTTCTGTTTGATACAGGCTAGGACGCTGTCCTTATCGCCATCAAGAGGAATTATATGCGCTGAATTGGCGAGCCAGTGGATAGTTACATTTTCCATATTGGCAAAGCGAGCTGCGACTTGCCAAGAAGCAACCACTTTATCATGGCAGCCAAGAAATAAATCGGTAGGACAGTTGGGTGGTGAAAACTGAAATTGGCTAATCGTGGTTAATACTTCGATAATAACAGGTAGCGGTATCTTGCGATAAGAAATTTCACAATGCTCATCAGTATATAAATTTCCTGCAACACTTCGTACCTGGCTAAAGCCCAAATAGTTTAATAATTTGGCCAAACTCAATGTTCTATTAATCTTTAGACGCAAATCCAGAGCGGGGGCTAGCAAATAAAGATGATGCAGTGAGAAACGATTACTTAAATGACAAGCCAATAATCCTCCGAGAGACAATCCCATGACATCGACCTGGGTAAATTCGTTAACTAATAATTCACAAGTTTGTTCAGCCAGCAAAAACCAGTCACTTGCCTTGCTTTGAGCGAAACTATCAAGATTGGCTGCATGCCCCGGTAGTACTGGGCAAATTACGGCATCATAATAAGCAAGAGAAGGTAGTAAATCGCGAAAAACAGCCGGCGAGGATGAAAAACCGTGTAATAACAATAAGGCTCGCTGCCTTTTTCCATTACGTTGTTCAATGGGAGCCATCAAAGAAAAATCATCTTGAGTTAGAGAAAAGAGCTGCACGCCGCGTCGCATACAACGAAAAGCATCGATATTCATTCAGATCCTTATGATAAAAAATTTGCAAAATAATTGTAAATAAGGCTTTTATCACCCATTCTACTATTGTTATTTTGATATTATGTGAATATAACGCGCTCTACTGTAACAGTAGCAGATTTAATAACAATAGCAGAAGAAAGGCAATTTTTTATAAAATTGTTAATCCAAGGAAAAATAAGCCAGGAAAGGCTAATAACTAGTTCCATTACTTGGAGTAGTTCATAGCATGTCTTGATATGCTATCTTTAAATTAATAGAGTTAAGAAATTTAGGGTGAATATTATGGGCGATCCTGTCAACGACACAACAACACCGACTACTCCTCAGCCTAAGGGCTCCAGTACTGGTGGGCCAAGTCAAACAAAGCCGACGCAGACTCAACCAACACAGCCTCAGCCAACAGGTAAGAAGCCTGATGCTAAAAAACCAGCACCCAAGAAACCTGCGCCACAAAAGCCTAAGAAAGATAATAAGGACGAGGACGAGAATAAGAAAAAGAAAAGGAACATGAAGAGCCTTTGATTCAATTGATGCAAGATATTCTCGATATTGTAAAAGAAATACATAAGCCCCTGACGGACGCGGTAGAAGGGAAAATAAAAGGACTTGTGGGTGCAGCTGCAAATAAGGTTAAAGAAGGTGTAGTAGCCGGTGCAGGCATGGCGAAAGACGCTATAGTAGCCGGTGCGGGCATGGCGAAAGACGGCATAGTAGCTGGTGCAACTGCTCTTGTAGATAAGATAAAGGATAAATTTTCATCTAAAGATGGGCCAAAGGAGCCTGAAGAGATTGAAATGCAAGAGATGAAGCCGAAAGATGACGAGCAGGTAGATGAAGAACAGGTAGATGAAGAACAGGTAGATGACGAGCAGCTAGACGAGCAAGAGGAAAATGAGTACGAGGGCGTATCGGAACTGTTTGAGCAAGCTGAGAAAGAGGCTTCTGAGAAGGAGGAAGATGAGACCTATCAAGCGATGGTTGACATGTTTCAAGAACCTGAAGATTCTGGGCCAAGCCCCTCAAGCTTAACAAAACTCTCTTCTGACACGCAATCAACTCCATCTTCTGAGATGACGGAAGATAATGAATATGATGGATTAGCGCAAATGTTTAATGAAGATTCTACTTCGACTCCAGAGCCGGAAGCACCGAATCTCGACTCATCGCAAACCCTGTCACAGTAATTGGCATGGCGCGATTGTTATCGCGCCAAGCTTGATAGAATTAGTTTTCCATTAATTTATGGGGAAGGCTTTCCAAACGACCAGCAGGGGTTACCACAACATAATTAAGTTTACGCTGCAATTCACTTATGGTATCTGCGCCAGCATAGGTTAATCCTGAACGTAAGCCACCAACGATATCGGCAATAATGGCATCCTGATTATTACGATAAGGTACTTCTGTCGCTACGCCTTCGGCTGTTTTCCATTCATGCATTTGGCCTAAAAAATCTTCCTGAGCTTCACGTGAAGCCATACCGCGATACCGCTTGACTTGCTTGCCGTCTTCTTTACTAATTACTGCACCAGGTGTGGGTTCGGTACCTGCCAGCATACCGCCAATCATCACGAAATCGGCGCCAAAAGCCAGAGCTTTGACAATATCGCCGGAAGTTCGAATGCCGCCATCGGCAACAATTGAACGATCGCTACGAGCACAATCCTGAATACAGGTAAGCATGGGAATTCCAAAACCTGTTTTAATTCGAGTACTGCAGACAGAGCCACCACCAATACCTGCTTTAATGATGTCAGCTCCACAGGAAGCGAGGTAATCCGCGCCAGCATAAGTAGCGACATTACCCGCCATGATGCAGCGACTGCCAAGTAGTTGTCTCAGATTCTTCAGTGTTTTACCCACGTATTTGGCATGCGCGTGTGCGACATCTACGCAGAAGAAATCAGCACCGGCATCTCGTAGTGCTTCAGCGCGTTGTAATTCGCTGTCAGTACAGCCAACAGAGACAAAAACATCCCCATGACAGAGCTTAAATTCTTTGATGTTGTCTTCAATGCTTAAGAAACGATGTAGCGCGCCAATACCCCCTTTACTGCGCATAAAGTTGGCCATCTTGCTTTCAGTGATAGTATCCATGTTAGAGCTTATCACAGGTAATTCCAGAGTCAGTTTAGCCAAACGGTCAGTTACGTTGGTATTGACCACTCGTCTTGATTCATGGTGATTGTAGGCAGGAACCAATAGGACGTCATCAAAGGTGATGGCTTGAGTGTTCATTATTTATCCTCTGTTAAAACGCGTACTATAAATGTTCTGCTGCATAATAAGCAAGCCTTGATCGCTCTCCACGTGTTAACGTCATGTGAGCACTATGTTGCCAATGTTTAAAGCGATCGACGGCAAACGTTAAGCCAGAGGTTGTTTCAGTTAAATAGGGGGGTATCAATTTGCTTGATGTCACCAAGGCAAATAATCTTGCTGCCTGGTCCTGCCCGTGTTACCAAAGTTTTAATTTGTTTGGAAGTTAGGTTTTGTGCCTCATCAATAATAATAAAACGATTTAAAAAGGTACGACCACGCATAAAATTGAGTGAGCGAATCTTAATTTTATTCTGTAGTAAATCTTGAGTAGCGCCTCGGCCAAAACTGCCGCCCTCTTGAGAACTGTGTAGTACTTCAAGGTTATCCATTAAAGCCCCCATCCAAGGCGTCATTTTTTCTTCTTCTGTTCCTGGGAGAAAACCGATGTCTTCACCGACAGGAATTGTTACCCGTGTCATTAAAATCTCATTATAACGATTTTGATCCAGAACTTGAGTTAAGCCTGCTGCTACCGTCAATAATGTTTTTCCGGTTCCTGCAGAACCTTGCAGAGTAACAAAATCAATGTCTGGATCCAGTAGTAAATTCAAGGCGAAATTTTGTTCGCGGTTGCGAGCATTAATTCCCCATACGGAATGCTTGGTTTGAGTAAAATCGCGGGCTAGCTGTACGACCGTACTTCCCTCAGCGATTTCCTTTACGATTCCCTGAAACTGATTATCATGAGTACTAATACAATCGTTGTAATTCCATTGATTGGTTAATGGGCCACTGATGCGATAAAAGGTTTTACCATTTTCTTGCCAGGCCTCTATATTTTTTGCATGAGTATCCCAGAAATCATTGTCAAGAATATGGATACCGCTATGCAATAAATTAACGTCATCAAGTACTTTATCGTTGTAGTAATCTTCTGCTGGAATACCTAGAATTCCTGCTTTAATACGTAAATTAATATCTTTAGAAATAATAATGACTTGCCGCTCAGGGTATTTTTTTGCAAACCCAGGGCAGTAGCAAGAATTGTATTATCGGCTTTGTGTCCAGGTAGTGAGGTCGGATGTATCTGTTCAAATTCATCAGTCTGAAAAAATAGGCGTCCGCTGCTTTTTACTTTATCGGACGTTATAAAACTGGGAATTGGTAAGCCAGCAACAATTTCTTTATGGTTGGCGTTACTCATCAACTCGACTAACATACGGTTAGTCTGCCGCACGTTGCGAGCGACTTCAGAGATCCCCGTTTTGTGGCTGTCTAATTCTTCTAAAACAACCATAGGTAAATAGATGTCATGCTCTTCGAAACGGTAGATGGCCGTAGGATCATGCATCATGATATTCGTATCAAGTACGAACAGTTTTGTGCCTTTATTCCTCATATCCATGATTTCATCCTATCAGCTAAAATATTCATTGTGCTGAGGGCTTTGAGCCCAGTCAAGCCTTATTAGACTCAACATCCTTGTTTAGTAAGGGTTTTCAACGTTTTGTTCAGTGCAAAAATAATATGGATAGAAAGAATACGCTATTACTGACTTATCCTTGGAGTTTCTTTAAGGTTTGCAAGACTTCAGCAACATGTCCTTTAACACTTACTTTGCGCCATTCATGGCGTAAAATTCCCTGTGGATCGATTAGAAAAGTACTACGCTCAATGCCTCGTACCTGTTTCCCATACATTGATTTCATCTTTATCACATCAAATTGTTGGCACAGGATTTCATCGTGATCACTAATTAATTCAAACGGGAATTGTTGCTTGCATTTAAAATTTTCATGTGATTTTAAACTGTCACGGGAGATACCCAATATTTCCGTATTGAGTTTTTGGAAGTCTGTATACGTGTCGCGGAAATCTTGTCCTTCCGTGGTACAGCCTGGTGTCGCATCTTTTGGATAAAAATATAAAACCACCCATTTGCCTTGATATATTTTTAGATCACCCTGTAACCCGTTTGTTGCGGTAAACTTGAACGAAGTTATTTGATCACCTGGTTTCATAATGAGTCCTTGGTTGCCTTAGAGAAATTGTTGTTATCCTAGAGGAAAGAAGAGTATTTCGCCAATAGCAGTCGCTTTATTTAGTTTATACGTCGTTAAAAGTGCTTCTCCATTGCTCGTTTATTCGTATATAAACTGCGCTGCTCAAATCATTTTTGCCTCATCTAAACTAAAATAAACGCTACTGCGGCATGTGGGATACATGTATAATTATTTTTTAGTTAAACAATATTTGATTTTTATGACGACCAACAAACAGCAAAGTGCTACTATCGCTGTTAATAAAAAAGCACATTTTGATTACTTTATAGAAGATGAGTACGAGGCTGGCTTAATTCTTGAAGGGTGGGAGGTAAAAAGTTTGCGTGCGGGCAAAATTAATCTCTCAGATGCCCATGTAATCATAAAATATGGTGAGGCCTTCCTGTTAGGTGCTCAGATTCAACCTTTACCAACGGCCTCAACTCATCTTGCTCCTGATGCGATACGGACTCGTAAATTATTGCTTAACCGAAAGGAACTGAATCAATTGATTGGTAGTGTTGAACGTCAAGGTTATACCTTGGTTCCTTTGTCGCTTTATTGGAAACACAATCGAGTCAAGATGAAAATCGCACTGGCCAAAGGTAAAAAACGCATGATAAGCGGGATACAATTAAAGATCGAGATTGGCAGCGAGACAAGGCTCGGCTTATGAAAAAAATAATTAACGTGAGTTCGGTGTTAAAATTTAATTTAGGCCCATTAGTCATGGGCTTATCAAGTAATTAGAGGGTTGCTGTGCAGTTTTAATTGAATGGTAGTCAGTACTTGCCGTGGCGTGAGTGACTGAGGGTAGTTGCGTTCATGAGCTAACTCGTTAATTATGCTTTGAACAAACTCTGGATTTTGCTTGTGAGTTTTATTAGATATAACGCTAAAGTTCTGTAGGAGCATCCATTTTCAAGTAAAGCTAAAAGTCTCTTATCCTCATCTGTTAATTTTTCGCCTAAGAATAAGCTACATTCTTCTTCATTGTAATAATTATATACAAAGTTTTCTCGCCTGAAAGGTGTCTCATCCTTCTCCGTCACCGTTTTGGGTAGCAATTGAGTTGGTTTAGCTTTAGGCGAGGCCTGTACAGAAGGCGAGTGATTGGCGGTGGATTTGGTTTTAGTAGCTTCCTTTGGCTTAGAGGTTTTTAGCGGCTGTTTCGTAAAATACCCAGTATATTCATTGAGCTCTTGCAGTCTAATATTATCAAAACTTTCTCCAGGATAGGCGTATAAAACAGCCGCGAATTCTAAAGTGAAATAGAGTTGTTTTTCATTAATTTTTGTGATTAAACCGGTTTCCAGATAGTCTTGATCATCTTTGCTAATTTCTTGAAGGAAGGTTTTTGCTGCTGCTGCGGTTGGGAAAGTGACGACCGCACCAAAATTTTCTCCTGCTTCAAATTTAGCACCGGTCTTTTTAAGTTTGGATAATGCAGAGCCATGATGTGCCTCAGTCCTTTTTATGGGCGACATGTTATTTTTTAAGACAAAAAACGTGCTTAGTCAAGTGGGAAC
>NZ_CALJ01000058.1 GCF_000308315.1 Legionella tunisiensis
TTGGAGCACCAAAAAACCGCTTTTATCTGACAGGCAGTTTTATTGATGGTTATTGGGCCCCTAATATTACAAAATATGGTTTGCATTCAGCAAGTCATTATGAAGTGGCAGATGTTTTTGCTCAAGGCCAACTTATTAATAGGGCAGGTCCGGTTGCAGGACCTATGGCAGAAGTTAACCATAATAGTTTAACTTACTTGACTGAAGAAGATAGATTAGCAATCGCTACCTATCTAAAGACGGTTGTGAGTGAAGAGTATTTGGGGGTTGCCCCATCTGAAAGCCAGCCAACTCTGAAGCGAGGGAAGCAGGTATATGTAAATTCTTGCATTATCTGCCACCAAAAAGGTGATATGAGCGCTCCAGTGATTGGTGATAGTTCAAACTGGTATATGCGCTTAAAAAACAGTGGGTTAACCGGGCTTTATCGTCATGCTATTCACGGTTATAACAGCATGCCTGTCAAAGGAGCCTGTGTAACTTGTTCTGATAACGATCTTTTGGCCGCAGTGGATTATATTCTTAACAAGTCACTTTCACGTTCACAGTGGCGTGATTTAGCGGCAGGCGGAGCAAAAAATATCCTTCGAATGGTAAAGAAATTTATAACGAAAACTGCAGTATGTGTCATGATGCGGGCAAGCAAGGTGCACCAAAAATTGGTGATAAAGAGATATGGAAGCCATTAATTGCCCAAAATATGGATGTCCTAATCGAGAATACTATTAAGGGTGAGTCTCATCCGAAAAATGGTGGGTGTAAACATTGCACAACCGGTGAAGTGATTGAGGCAATTAAATATATGGTGAGTCAATCAAAAACTGAAGGGAACTATTCCCTGTGGTAATTGAAGCATCGCTTCTGATTTGATTATTAATTTATTTAATTATTGGCCAGGAATAACACCTGGCTATTTTAAAGAGGTGAGGACGGGGATGCTAAACAGGTTTAAGGTAAGCAAGGTGCTTGCCGCCTTGATGGGACTGGTCATAAGCCAGACCGCAATGGCTGCAGCGGATAAATGGCAGCTGAATATGTATAAAGGAGTGACTCCTTTAAGTAATGACATGTACGATTTACATATGATTGCTATGGTAATTTGTGGCATCATTGGTATCGTGGTGTTTGGGGTCATGATTTACTCGCTAATCCACCACCGTAAATCGAAAGGTTATGTAGCGGCTACTTTCCATGACAATACTCGTTTGGAAATCGTTTGGTCGATAATTCCTTTTCTGATTCTTGTTGGTCTTGCTATTCCTGCTACTAAAGTCCTGATGAGGATGGATGATACCGCTGAATCGGATGTCACTGTCAAAATTGTTGGTTACCAATGGAAGTGGCAATATCAATATCTTGATCAAGGTATTAGCTATTTCAGTAATTTGTCGACTCCTTACGAGCAAATCCAGAATAAAGAGAAGAAAGGACAATGGTATTTGTTGGAGGTGGATAAACCTCTGGTTTTACCCGTTAATAGAAAAATTCGTTTTCTAGTGACTTCCAACGATGTGATTCATTCCTGGTGGGTTCCTGAACTTGGCGTAAAACGCGATGCTATGCCAGGATTCATGCATGAAGCGTGGGCCAGAATAGAAAACCCCGGGGTTTATCGTGGTCAATGTGCGGAATTATGCGGTATTAACCATGGTTTTATGCCTATTGTTGTACAAGCAGTGAGTGATGAAGAATTCAACAAATGGGTTGCTGAGCAGGTTAAAGTCAAGGACGAGTATGCTGCTACCGTTGCTCAACCTGCAGACCAATCGAAAATGACTCGTGCAGAACTGATGAGTCTGGGTAAACAAAAATACGATCTCATTTGCGCGGCCTGCCACCAAGCGGATGGTAAAGGGATAGCACCGATGTATCCCGCGCTTAAAGGCAGCTCAGTCTCCGTAGGAAAGCCGATTTCACGTCATATTGAACTGGTTCTGCATGGCGTACCCGGCTCTGCTATGCAAGCGTATAAAGATCAGTTAAGCGATGCTGAAATTGCTGCAATTATTACTTATGAGCGTAATGCTTGGGGAAATAATACTAACGATGAAATTCAGCCTGCAGATGTAGCAAAAGTACGTCAGGGCGATAATCAACAACCTAAAATGGTGAAGAAGGCTCAAGCTGGAGGTTTGCGATGAGTGATATACTAACGCATGATATTGGTCATGAAGAACATCATGGTCCAGAGCAAGGTAAAGGAATAAGCGGTTTTGTAAAGCGATGGCTGTTTACGACAAACCACAAAGACATTGGTTCCCTTTATCTTTGGTTGGCTTTGATCAGTTTTTTATTGCTGGATCCATGGCGTTAATCATACGTGCCGAACTTTTTCAGCCAGGACATCGATTTGTCGACCCTAACTTTTTTAATCAAATGACTACACTCCATGGCCTGATCATGCTTTTTGGGGTGGTTATGCCTGCCTTTACCGGGATGGCTAACTGGCAAATTCCTATGATGATAGGTGCGCCTGACATGGCTTTGCCCCGTCTGAATAACTGGAGTTTCTGGATATTACCCTTTGCTTTTGCACTCCTGGGATCAACGATGTTTCATGCCGGCGGTGGTCCTAACTTTGGGTGGACTATGTATGCGCCATTGTCGACCAAGTACGCGCCGCCGAGTACCGATTTTATGATTTTCTCCATTCATATGATGGGACTTTCATCCATTATGGGTTCAATCAATATTATCGCTACAATTCTGAACATGCGTGCTCCTGGCATGACTTTAATGAAAATGCCAATGTTCGTATGGACATGGTTAATTACCGCTTTCTTGTTAATTGCTATTATGCCGGTATTAGCAGGCGCTGTAACAATGATGCTTGCCGATAGGCATTTTGGCACCAGCTTTTTCGAAGCGGCTGGCGGTGGAGATCCCATTCTATTCCAACACATATTCTGGTTTTTTGGTCATCCAGAAGTTTATGTTCTTGTTCTCCCTGCTTTTGGTGTTATTTCAGAAATTATCCCTACTTTTAGCCGTAAACCGCTTTTTGGTTACCATTTCATGGTTTATGCGACTGCTAGTATTGCGATACTATCGTTCGTTGTCTGGGTACATCATATGTTTACCACTGGTGTTCCGTTAGGCGCGGAATTGTTTTTTATGTATACGACAATGCTGATTGCGGTGCCGACTGGTATTAAAGTTTTCAACTGGGTAAGCACGATGTTCAAAGGGTCAATGACTTTTGAAACCCCGATGCTTTTTGCCATTGCCTTTGTTTTTCTCTTTACCATCGGTGGTTTTACCGGTTTGATGTTAGCCTTGGTACCAGCTGATTTCCAATACCAGGATACTTATTTTGTGGTTGGTCATTTCCACTACGTTTTGGTACCAGGGGTCATATTCGCTCTGCTAGGGGCAACCTATTATTGGTTACCAAAGTGGACTGGACATATGTATAGTGAGCGTTTGGGTAAATGGCATTTCTGGCTGTCTGTCATTTCAGTGAATATTGCATTCTTCCCTATGCATTTCTTAGGATTGGCTGGTATGCCAAGACGAATTCCCGATTACGCATTACAATTTGCTAATTTCAATATGATTTCCACAATTGGTGCGTTTATTTTTGGCTTTTCACAGTTACTATTTTTATACAACGTGATAAGAACAGTGCGCGGTGGTAAGAAAGTAGATGCTCGGGTTTGGGATGGTGCGCATGGCCTGGAATGGACTCTACCCTCCCCCCCACCATACCACAGCTTTACTACGCCGCCTGAAATTTGATGAGAAAGAAGTAAAGGTGGTGAAATTTAATGGCTGAGAAAGGTCATGCAAAATTGGTAATTAGCCTTGCAGTGGTTGTTATCGGCATGTTTGCTTTTGGTTTTGCATTAGTGCCCATTTACAATAGTTTATGTAAAGTGTTGGGAATCAATGGAAAAACAAATACCGAAGCAGTTGCTTATGATGAAAAGCGGGCAAAAATCGCGCATGAAAGAGAGGTCGTTGTGGAATTCGTAGCGACAAATAATAGCTCTGTGCCCTGGGCATTTTATCCTAAGGTCCAGAAGTTAAGAGTGCACCCAGGCGAAATTGCCAAACTTGCTTTTTATGCAGAAAATAAGACAAACCATCGCATGACAGTGCAAGCAATTCCCAGCGTCACGCCAGGAATTGCAGCTAAATACCTAAAAAAGACGGAATGTTTTTGTTTTACGCAACAAACCTTGAATGGGCATGAAGCGATGGATATGCCTTTATTATTTCATCTGGATACAGATTTACCGGCGAATGTTAAGACAGTTACTCTGTCCTATACTTTGTTCGATGTAACTAATAAAGTGCTCAACTAACATGAGTTCGATATAAAAACAGAGCTTATTTTTTATATCGCTAAACGAACGTTATCCCGTAAAATGCGCAGCATTTATATGGGATCCAGTATCTATAGTCCAGTTCGTTTTAATAGCGGATTTACGTTAACTAAGCATTGTAAGTGCAGTTGCACTAGCAATATAGATAGACAGGAGAAAAATATACAATGGGAGCACATGGCACATATTACGTACCTAAACCCAGTCATTGGCCATTAGTGGGCTCAATTGGTTTGACGACAACCCTGGTTGGCGCTGCCTCTTGGCTGCATCACGATTGGTACGGTCCTTATATTTTTACTCTTGGCCTAGGGATTTTAGTGTTTATGATGTTTGGCTGGTTTGGCCAAGTTATTTACGAGAATGAAAAGGGCTTATACGATTTACAGGTTGACCGTTCATTTCGTTGGGGAATGAGCTGGTTTATTTTTCCGAAGTTTGCTTCTTTGGCGCTTTCTTTGGGGCTCTCTTTTTCACGCGCTATTGGTCAGTCCCTCTCTTGGGTGGAGATATCCATCCCATTACCCATATCACACTTTGGTCTGATTTTCAGGCGACTTGGCCCTTGCTGACTAATCCGAACAATCAAATCTTTGTCGGCGCTAACGAGGCAATGGGTGCTTGGGGTTTGGCTGCTATAAACACACTTATTTTATTGACATCGGGTGCCACGATAACTTGGGCTCATTGGGCTTTGAAACTAAATAAACGCAAACAACTCATCGTAGGTATGATCTGTACTATTGCACTGGGTGTCCTTTTCCTAACGCTACAATCTTATGAATACCATGAAGCCTATACAGAAATGAATCTAACGCTCGATGCCGGAATTTATGGTACGACTTTCTTTATGCTGACAGGATTTCACGGTTTGCATGTTACCATCGGGACAATCATGCTGATTGTTATTCTAATGCGTTGCATTCGTGGTCATTTTACGCCGGAGCGCCATTTTGCGTTTGAGGCCGCTGCCTGGTACTGGCACTTTGTTGATGTGGTTTGGCTATTCCTGTTTATTTTTGTTTACTGGCTCTAAACGAGAGCTGGTTAGTCAAAGCCATAGGCGAAGCTAGTAGTGGGCCCTTGATTACGACCCTACGCTAGCTTTGGACCAGTTTTTTTGAGTGTTGCCGTTGGTTTTAGGCTTGCTAAATAGGAAACGCTAAGGTCAAAATCGGGGTGGGCTTCAATTAAAAAAGCACCGCAAACGTGATTATCTTTCCCTACGGGTATGCGTACATCTTTTTCTATGAGGGGCTCCCTAAGAACTGGTGAAAATTGTCAATCATAATGATAGTTTGCGCACCTTGAAGCTGAGATACTCCAGGATAACCCTCAAATTGCTCGGCATGAGTGTTTCCCATAAGGGCCAGCCATTTCTTGGTTCTACCAGCTATTAACTCTTGCTCGACGATGCTATTCGCTTTGAAGTTAAATACTCTAATTCGCTGAGGGGTGTCTTCTTGCACTGAGTCAATGCCTACTTTCTGCATTGCATAAGATAAACTGGTATTCAATCCTACAATGCGAATACCCGCCTTTTTTACAGCAATAACCAAGTTAGTGAAAGTGTATTTTACCTCTGCGGGGTTAATGCCATTTTTTCTTAAAAATTGTTGTTGGGAGTTAAAGAGATGTCCTCTATCTAAGGTATTCAAATAGTCTTGCAATAAAGGAGACATATCAGCGTCAGGGGGGCTTTGCATATAATTATCCAGTTCAATTTGCATGGTGTCATTAAAAATATGCTCTAAAAAGAGAGTGTCGTATCCTTCAGCTTTGAAATGGTGGAGGTTTTTAATAATGAATTTTTTTGAGCAGATGTATTCGTGAGCTTCTGATATCACAAGGTTATTTTTCCAGAGCTCGCTAAAATGCATTACTTTAGAGCGTGATTTAGTAGCACAGTTACTAGTGTTATTGTTAGTACTATCATCAGTACTGAAAAAAGATAATGATTTTGCTTCGAGCTCTTTTTTTTGCATGGCTTGCAAGTGTCGAGAAGCAAGTGTTTGATAATGAGAAAGTTCATGCAGCCAGGGAAATTGTTTTTGCAGTTTATCGAATATTGCTAGTAAGTGGTAATCGTCTGGAGAAAAGCCAACAATATCAATGCGCATTAGCTCATTATCATACTCAATATGCCCAGGTAAAGCGGTTAGTATTTCCTCTTTAAATTTTTGATATCGCTTCTGGTATTTTTCCTTGATTACTAATTCTCTAACATCGTCTTTACGGTGGTCGAACCCAAAGGCAGTTTTCCAGTTATAGAATTTTCCACTAGGATGAATGCTGTAAACAGGAGCCATAGCAATACATCACTTATGCACGACTTAAAATAAGTATAGTTCAAGCAGATAGTAAAAATATTATTCTGTATGGTCGACATGGATAATTGAATTTGCTCTAAAACCCATACACCTGTTCGTGAAGAATGAGGCTCATTACAACTTTGTATTAATTAGTAGGCCGGGTTGAAATTGAATAGAGTTAATTGTTAGGGTGTAAGTAAAGCGATAACGATGAAAGTTGATATTAGTAATGATTGCTTCACCACGAAAAAAGTCAGCGTTAAAAACGACTGGACTTTCCTTATCAAGGTAATCAGTGCTGGTCAATTGCATCTCCTCTTCCCTGAGCTCAACTAACCAACAGGATGCCTGGGCGTGTCCGCATTTTAATTTAACGGCAACTGGTTGCATGGGCTGGATTTGCATAGCACTTCTCCGCTATATGACTTAATGTCGGCAGAGAAGATAAAAACTTGAGCAATTAATTTATTAATTGTTTAATAACAGCTTGTAAATTTGGCAAGGTATCATAATGGATGATTAGGGTTCCTTTACCTGCTTTGCCTGGTTTGATTTTAACTTTGGTTTTCAACTGCTGAGTCAGTGCCTCAACTTGCTCCTGGATTAGAGGCGTAATTTCTCCTTTCACACTCGTTTCAGGTTTACCATTCTTAACACGAGTGACGAGTTTTTCTGTTTCCCTGACAGATAAATTTTTAGCAACTACTAATTGGGCTACTTGGCTTTGCTGTTCATCACTGAGCATTAGTAAGGCGCGGGCATGTCCCATATCCAAATCGCCATGCTCCAAAAATTGTTTTACTTCCGTATTCAAACTCAATAAGCGTAGATAGTTACTAACAGCTGTTCGGGATTTACCTAATAGTTCGGCAACTTGTTGGTGAGTTAAATCAAATTCATCCGTGAGGCGATGCATGGCGCGAGCTTGATCCATAGCATTTAGATCTTCGCGTTGCAAATTTTCTACTAAAGCCATAGCCATGGCAGTTTCATCATCTACTTGACGTAAGACAACAGGCACTTCAGTCAACCCGATTAATTGGCAGGCACGCCATCGCCGTTCGCCTGCGATGATTTCATACCGTCCAGTGGCAATTTCACGAACTACTAATGGTTGTAGCAAGCCTTGCTGCTTGATTGATGCAGTCAACTCGGCCAAAGGAGCTTCTTCAATTTCTGCGCGCGGTTGATATTTACCAGGTTGTAAACTATCTATGGCCAGACTTAAGCGCTCGGTTGTTGTTTTTTCATTAAGCAAACTCACCGTAGAATTACCTAATAAGGCAGATAAATTACGTCCTAAACTACTGCGTTTTGTTGTCATAATTACCTCGATTAAACGGCTACGGTCTGCTTACTAATAACTTCAGCAGCTAATACCATATAAGCGGCTGCGCCTGGTGATGATTTGTCGTAGTGCAACGCTGGTAAACCATGACTGGGTGCTTCAGCAAGACGTACGTTTCGCGGAACTACCGTTCTGTACACTTTATTATGAAAATGTTCTAACAATTGTTTTGATACGTCGGAGCACAAGCGATTACGTGCATCATACATAGTACGTAGAACGCCTTCAATGTGCAGCCGTGGGTTTACCGAGGCCTTAATTTGTTCAATAGTTGACACCAAGGCAGCTAAACCTTCGAGCGCATAATATTCACATTGCATCGGAATTAACACTGAATCGGCGGCCACTAATGCATTGATAGTGAGCGTATTTAATGCCGGGGGGCAGTCTATTAGGATAAAGTCATAGGCGCTTTGTATGGATTGTAATGCCTTAAATAGGAAGGTTTCACGATGATTTCTTTCCATCAGGCTAACTTCGGCAACAGTCAAATCACCATTGGCAGGTATTAAATCAAAACCACAGCCTGTGGTTAAACAAGCTTGCTCGGCGAGACAATCACGTAGCAAAACATCATTCGAAGTATGTACCAAAGTGCTTTTATCAACGCCCGAACCCATCGTTGCATTACCCTGGGGATCCAAATCAATCAGTAAAACCTGCCGGCGATTCGCAGCGATCGAGGTTGCTAGATTAATTGCTGTCGTGGTTTTTCCCACGCCCCCCTTTTGATTGGCAATGGCTATGACTTTTGCCATGGTTATTCCTTGATTGCATTTTCAATAATGACGCAGCAACGCTTACCATCTAGACCGGGTACAGTATAGGACTGGACTTGATAGGGTAGGTTGATGCTCGCTAGCTCGGTTTCAGGATAGCGTCCTTTCATGGCAAGCCAGATACCATTTGCCTCAACAAGATGGTTAGTCCATTTTAACATTTGCGCCAGATCGCTGAAGGCCCGACTTGTTACTGTATCAAAACCGAGTGATGGGTGGTAGTTTTCTACGCGAGTTTGTACGATTTCAATATTATCTATTGCCAGAGCACGTTTTACTTCTTGCAGAAATCGTATTTTTTTGCCATTACTGTCTAGTAAAACGACTTGTAAGGTTGGTTGTATCAATGCTAGTGGGAGACCAGGTAGCCCGGCTCCGCTACCTACATCCAGCAAACGCTTGCCACGAATCCATGGTGCGATAGCCAAGCTGTCGAGCAGGTGACGAGTAACCATAATATCCATATCTCTAATAGCGGTTAAATTATAACTTCGATTCCATTTATGCAGTAACGATAAATAGCGCAACAGCGGTGCAGTCGCTGTTGTTACACCAAGTTGTTCTAGGCCTTTATTGAGAATTAAAGCCAGCTCTGACGGGTCACTCATGCCGGCTCTCGATGCTTTTTAAGATAAATTAACAACAAAGACAAGGCTGCTGGTGTGACACCAGAAATACGTCCTGCCTGCGCCATAGTTCTTGGTTTGATACGGCTTAATTTCTGAATAACTTCGGTCGACAAGCCAGGAACAGCAGTATAGTCAAGATGGTCCGGTAACTGGGTATTCTCATGCTTGCGTAAGCGCTCAATGTCCAAGAGTTGCCGTTCTATATAACCTGCGTATTTACTTTGAATTTCCACTTGTTCGGCAACGTCATTGGCTAACTCCGGTAAACCCAAATGAGCAACAGCCTGCAAATCCTTGTAGTTGATTTCCGGACGTTTGAGCAGATCGGCGGCACGGCAATCTTGTTGCAGCGGATTTTCGATCATAGTGGCAAAATCTTCGTTGTGCGCAACGCGGATCCAAGTCTCTTTCAGTTGCGTTTGTGCTTGCTCGATGGCTTCCCGCTTTTGACAAAAAGCTTGCCAGCGCTCGTCGCCGACTAACCCTAGCTCTCGGCCTTTTTCTGTCAGACGAAGATCGGCATTATCCTCACGCAAAAGCAGACGATATTCTGCTCTTGAGGTAAACATACGATAGGGCTCTTGCGTTCCACAGGTAATCAAATCATCGATGAGAACACCCATATAGGCTTCATCGCGACGGGGGCACCACAAAGGTTTTTCTTGTGTTTGCAGGGCCGCATTCATGCCGGCAATTAAACCCTGTGCTGCCGCTTCTTCATAGCCAGTAGTGCCATTGATTTGGCCAGCAAAAAAGAGATTAGAAAGCGGTTTGGTTTGTAGATAAGGTGTTAGACCGCGTGGGTCGAAATAATCGTATTCAATGGCATACCCTGGTCGAGTAATATGAGCGTTTTCAAATCCTTTGATAGTACGGACAAATTGAACTTGTACTTCGAAAGGTAAACTAGTTGATATGCCATTGGGATAAATTTCGTCTGTCGTTAATCCCTCAGGCTCAACAAAAATTTGATGAGATGTTTTATCGGCAAAGCGCACTACTTTGTCTTCAATCGAAGGACAATAGCGAGGACCAATTCCCTCAATAACACCAGCATACATGGGTGATTGATGCAAATTGGCTTGAATAATTTCATGGGTAGCGGCAGTTGTATGTGTTATGTAGCAGGGGAGTTGCTGTGGATGCAGTGCCGTAGTACCCAGATAGGAAAATACGGGTACTGGTGTATCGCCAGGTTGAACTGACATTTGCGTATAATCCAGCGATCGCCCATCAATACGAGGAGGTGTTCCAGTTTTCAAACGACCGACAGGCAATTCCAGTTCGCGTAAGCGTTTTGCTAAAGCAATGGCGGGTGGATCACCAGCGCGCCCACCAGCATATTGACTCATGCCCACATGAATTTTGCCACCTAAAAAGGTACCAACAGTCAAAACGACAGCATGAGCCCGCAAAACTAAACCCATCTGGGTAACAACACCTTTGACTTGTTCCCCTTCAACCAGCAAATCATCAACTGCTTGTTGAAACAGGGTTAAATTAACCTGATTTTGTAATTGTTGGCGAATCGCCTGCCGGTAAAGGACGCGATCCGCTTGCGCGCGAGTGGCTCTTACTGCGGGTCCTTTAGACGCATTGAGAATACGAAACTGGATACCTGCTTTATCGGCAGCTAAAGCCATAGCACCATCTAGTGCGTCAATTTCTTTCACCAGATGGCCTTTACCAATACCGCCGATTGCGGGATTGCAAGACATTTGCCCAAGCATATCCATATTATGGGTAAGCAGCAGGGTTTGAGCGCCTAGGCGGGCTGCTGCGAGTGCTGCTTCTGTACCAGCATGGCCACCACCAACAACAATGACGTCGTAATGTTTTTCAAGATTCATATTAGGGAAATTATTGCGCAACAAAGCCGCAATTATACACTTTTTTGTCAGTATACCCAACCTTCTCAGGCTAGGTTTGCGTTCTAATTGTTCTTGGTGACTAAAGATATCTCAATATCCCGAGAGGCTGTCGTATATCGACTAACGCTTTTGAAGAAAGATGATTTTTTCGGCTCACCTAATAAGCTCGCAGAAAATTCAGTTAATTTGGTATCTTGTAAATAAGCTTCCTTGACTGAGGATGTAAAGGCTTTGAATTTTTCATTTTCAAACTTAGATAGTTCAGCGTTATTAGGGGCAGAGTTTTCAATAATTCGGTTCGATTCTTCTCCCAGGACCAAACCGACTGCCAATACAGCCAGACTTCTACTTTTTGGCAAGAACAGGGAGGAAAAACAAGCAATGGTAAAAAGGTATCAATCAATACTGAACGATATAGCTGTTTTCGCTGATAAGTGACCATTTGCTCGTGGTACTTCGTATTATTAATAAAGCTTTGTATCGTTAAATAAAGCTGTTTTTGCAGATTTTCATCAGTCTCGCTACCTAATTTAATCAGAGCAGCTTTGCATTCCGTTCGAATTTTGTTCCTGAGATTGGTTGGTTTTATTTAACTCCAAAAGACCACTGACTGCAGTAGTTGCTGTCGTTAGGGCAAAGCAGAGAAATGCACCCACTGCTGCCAGAGTTAAAGCAGTTGGGGCCAATATCGTACCAGGAAGTAAAAAGAAACTACAATTTACAGTGAAAGCCAGAAGTAGTGCGATAGCATAAAGCAGATCATTGATGAAGCCATACTTAGTAAATTTCCAGTTAAATTCACAATTGGCTTTCATTTTGGCAATTTGATCTTTTCGCGTTTGTAATGCGTTTCGTTCTTTTTCCAGTGTTAATTTTTCGCTGTTCTCAAGCGGTTTCCGTAATTGCTCTTCAATTTTGTCGATGCCGTCTTGCAAAATTGTCATATCACGATCATAGGCAGATATTTCTTTATTGTGTTTAGTCCATTCTTCGTGGAATTTGATCGCAGTGAGTGTCACATCCATTAGCAATAACGCAGCAGTTAATACATTACCGTAGTAACCGGCCATACCGCTGCCTTTGAGCCAGAAAAACAAACCAGGTTAGCAGTGGCCCAGATAAAATCGTTAAGCAGAGCAAATTTTCGTTGATCCCACTGAGTCATGAAGCGTTCTTGCTTGGTAATTTTCTCCTCATCAGCGCTCATCCATGGATTAGAATAAGTATGTTTTAATAACATCAAAAGACTTATGCCGCCACGAGCATAATAGAGCATCCAACTCATATTCCCAGTATAAGGAGATGGTATACCTAAACGTTCCTGCGCCTGCGTTTTATTAAAGAAATCTTCGGATAATAAATCGAGCACTGATGCAAGCAAACCACCACCCCAGATCCAGTAAAGGCGCTTAACATTGACAGCAGTCATCCATTCGTTAAGGAGCAAGGTTTTGCCATCCGTGTTATACATTTCGTACATCCTATCCACTAACCATCTTGCAATAATAGTCAGGCCTAACAAGCGCATGGCTTTATTTGAAGTAGCGATCTCTCTTGCTAGCATTTTTTCAGGTGTTATGGGTTTATTAATTGATGGTGCATTATCCAAGTCTTGAATAAGATCGCTACAAAGAGTTATTTTTTCCTGCAGTATAGGCAAAGCTTGTCTTTCACCTTCAAGTTCATCAAGTTGATATTGCGAGTAAAGAAGGTAAAAGGTAAAAAGTAATTCCTCGCGACGAAATTCTTGTTGCTCTTCAGTTAAAAAAGCATTCTTTACTGGTGTTAGTTCTTTACTGTAATAAGCCAGTAAGGCGGGGAAAAAAGGCCTGTTCTTAGATAGCTCAGCAGGAGATAGTTTTATTTTTGTATTAGGGTTAAGGTGATTAGTATACAAATTCAGGATAGATTCACGTTCCTCAGATGTCAGCATAGCAAATGAAGTTTTTATAAATGGAACGTTAGCAGGCATAAACGATAACCTCAATAAATTAAATAGCCTCAATACAGGGAATACTACTGAAATAGCGCAAAATGCTCTTTTTATAACATAGCTCTTATTTGAGCAACAAGCAGGTAAGAATAAATTTACACAATTGATAACTTAATTATGAAATCAGCCGTGATTTTGTTAAAAAAAGAGATTTGAGCTGCAATTGTATCCAAGATGATTATAATTGTCACTAAAAATAAAGACGGTTGGCAGTTAAATAATCAACGGTGTAAAATTACTCCTTTTGTAAGTGGGTAAAAAATGAAAAAAGCAGTTGTTTTATTATCAGGAGGTCTTGATTCTACGACCTGCTTAGCAATGGCAAAAGCGCAAGGGTTTGCTTGTTATGCACTTAGCTTTGCTTATGGCCAAAGGCATTCTGTGGAATTATCGGCGGCCCGACGGGTTGCTGCTCATTTGCAGGTAGTAGAACATCGGGTGGTGACGCTTGATCTCGACCAATTTGGTGGTTCGGCCTTAACCGATGAAACGGTGTCGGTACCTGATTATAAAGGAGATGGTCTTATTCCTGTCACGTATGTCCCTGCGCGTAACACGGTATTTTTATCCATTGCACTTGGTTTTGCAGAAGTCATTGCTGCTCGCGATATTTTCATTGGTGTCAGCGCAATTGATTATTCAGGTTATCCAGATTGTCGTCCGGAGTTTATTGCCGCTTTTGAGCACATGGCTAATTTAGCAACCAAGGCGGGAGTAGAAGGTGAATTTGTTAAATTGCATACACCCTTACAGTATTTAAGTAAGGCGGAAACTATTTTAGCGGGCAAGCATTTAGGCGTGGATTATGCATTGACCGTATCTTGTTATCAAGCCACTGAAAGTGGTCATGCCTGTGGGCGTTGTGATAGCTGTACCTATCGCCGACAAGGCTTTAAGGCTGCTGGAATTGCTGATCCAACGTTGTATCTTTAAGTACTCCTGACGTGAGTTCGATATTAAATTAAATTATTTTTGATCTCGAGCGAGTATATGGATATTAACACGAATTGTTTTACGGTTATGTTACAACATGTTGTACATTTTCAGTTCGTTTTCAGTTAACCGCCTGCTATGATTCGCCTCGGTTACTAAAACAAGGAGAAAAACATGACTGTTTTGGAGTTTTCAAGGAGGCATTGGGCTGCGGCATCAGCTCTTTTTATTGCAACATCGTTTGCACTTGCGACGGGAACAATAATTTTTCTTCATCCTGGAATTATACTGGCAGTAGCGGGATTCACCGTAGCCGATGCTATGCCCTTAGCATTTATAGGGTCAATGTCACTGCCCGCTGCCATGACTATATTGTCTACCCTGGTTTTAGCATAAATCTGATTCTTAGTACATTCTTTAATATAGTTGTTGCAATCTATAATGCGATAGATCATTTTTCCGACCTCCCCCTATTAGTTTGGGAGACCATTATGAAAATGAGAATAGAGGTCTATTACGGAAATTATTAAGTGAACATTGGGCGGTGACTTTCGCCCTTCTTATTGCGACAGCATTCTCTATTGCAATTGCTATGGTTGCGTTTCTTTACCCATCAGTCATTCTGGCAATTGCTGGGTTTACTTTATTTGATACCACACCCTTAGCATTTATAGGACCTATGCCTCTCCCAGCCGCCGTCCTTACCATAACGGCTCTTGTTTTTAGTATTAATCTGGTTGCCAGTATTCTTTTTAATACAGTCGTTAGTATTTATAATGGTTTGGATCATTTGTTGCAGCCTGAATCAAAAGAGCTTTCTATAGCTAGTAGTCATCTTAATATGCAGATGAGTGGTTTGGAAAAAAGACGAGCTGGCGGCGATAGTATAACTTCTATTATTGACGGTGAAGATTATGGTGATGGTATTAATCATTGTTCGCCACTTGCTTCGCCAACCCGAGGCATCAAAATTGATGGCCACATTTATCCAGATACAGAACAAGGCTCTCAACACCAAAATAACTGTTTTTAATTGCGTAGGCAAGAAAGAACCTAGAGACATTTTGCTAGTTGCTAGCGATTATTCTTGCCAACGCTTAACTAAGCCGCTATCAATATCGAACAAATCTAAAATTCTGCCGACACTATGGTTAATCAAATCATCAATCGTTTGTGGTTGAGTATAAAAGGCAGGGACAGGTGGGCAAATAATTCCGCCCATTTGTGTGACGGTGACCATGTTTTGCAGATGTCCCAGATGCAAGGGGGTTTCTCTTGGCATTAAAACCAAACGACGGCGCTCTTTAAGAACGACGTCGGCCGCGCGGGTAAGCAAAGTCCCTGTAATACCATGAGCAATTTCGCCAAGTGTTTTCATAGAGCAGGGAGCGATAATCATGCCTTTTGTTTTATAGGATCCACTCGCGATAGACGCACCGATATCAGTAGCAGGATGGTAAATATCAGCCAAATCTTTAAGTTCTTCCATGGTCAAATTGGTTTCGTAAGCACGAGTTAGTTGAGCGGCTTTACTCACGACTAGATGAGTTTCGATAGGAAAATTTTTTAATACTTCCAATAAACGAATGCCGTAAATAATACCGGATGAGCCGCTAATACCAATAATAAGACGAGGGTTATTCATGAGGATTTATTATCCTTTTTTATCGGGCAACCATAATATTAGTCTCTATTGTAACGTATAAATGGAGCATTCCGACGGCGTATGCGTTATAATTTGCCATTTTTATTGTTGCGAGCAATCACTTTATGACAACAGTCCGCAAAATGCTGGTGACCAGCGCACTCCCTTATGCGAATGGGCATTTACATCTTGGACATTTGGTCGAACATATTCAGACCGATATTTGGGTGCGTACTCATAAAATGCTAGGTCACCAGTGTATCAGCGTTTGTGGTGATGATGCCCATGGTACGCCCATTATGCTGAAAGCCGAACAATTAGGAATTACGCCAGAAGAACTGACTACTCAAATGAAGCAGAGTCATGAACAGGATTTTAAAGCGTTTTCTATTAATTACGATTGTTACCACACGACTCATTCCCAGGAAAACCGTGTTTTGGCTGCTCATATTTATGAACGATTACAAGCAGCTGGTGCTATTGTTAAAAAACCATTCGCCAAGCTTACGATCCAGTGAAGGCAATGTTTTTGCCCGATCGTTATGTGAAAGGGACTTGTCCCAAATGTGGTGCCGCCGATCAATACGGTGATAATTGTGAATCTTGTGGGGCAACCTACGCACCAACCGAGCTTATTGATCCTGTCTCTGCTATTTCCGGTGCAAAACCAATTGAAAAAGAGTCGGAGCATTATTTCTTTGATTTGCCACGGTATGAACAATTATTGAAGGAATGGACACGCAATGGGCATTTGCAAAACAGAAGTAGCCAACAAATTGGATGAATGGTTTGCTGCTGGCTTAAAGCAGTGGGATATTTCGCGTGACGCGCCTTATTTTGGTTTTCAAATTCCTGGCGTCAGTGATAAGTATTTCTATGTCTGGTTAGATGCACCTATAGGTTATATGGCCAGTTTTAAGAAATACTGTGATGAAAATAATTTGTCCTTTGTTGAATTTTGGGATAAAAATTCTACAACGGAGTTGTACCACTTCGTAGGTAAAGATATTGTTTATTTCCATGCTTTGTTTTGGCCGGCTTTATTAGCAGCGAGTGGATATCGGTTGCCCACCGCAATTTTCACACATGGTTTTCTAACCGTGAATGGCCAGAAAATGTCAAAATCACGCGGTACTTTTGTTGAAGCTCGCACGTACCTTGCTCATTTGCATCCAGACTATTTACGTTATTATTTTGCTGCAAAACTAAATAGCCGAGTGGATGATTTGGATTTGAATTTTGATGATTTTATTAACCGGGTGAATGCAGATTTGGTAGGTAAAGTGGTTAATATTGCCAGTCGCTGCGCTGGTTTTATTAATAAGCGTTTTGATAACCAATTGGCAACCGAATTAGCCGAACCGGCTCTTTATCAGCAACTGTTGGCTCAACGGACGGAGATTGTTGATGCCTTTGTTCAGCGTGATTATGCGCGTGCTATCAGACAAATCATGGAATGTGCTGATCGAGTTAATCAATATATCGATACGAACAAGCCCTGGGTACTTGCCAAGGACAATGAACGTTTGACTGATGTCCAGGCAATTTGCACCATGGGTTTGAATCTATTTCGTTTGTTGATGACTTATTTAAAACCAGTATTACCAATGATGGCGGAAGCGAGCGAACAATTTCTAAATTGCGAAGCGTTTAGCTGGGATAATATCGATAGACCGCTCCTTGGCCACAAGATTAATACATTTAGACCTCTCATGGTGCGAGTAGAAAAAGAGAAAATCGATGCCATGCTATTACAAACCAAGGAGTCCTTAGTGAGTACAACTGATGTTCAAGAAAAACAGGATAAAGTGACAGTGAATACAATCAGCATTGAAGATTTTACCAAGGTTGATTTACGGGTAGCTCGAATTGTGTCTGCTGAGGCTGTAGAGGGAGCGGATAAATTATTGCGGTTACAATTGGATATTGGCGATGGAAAGCGGCAAGTATTTGCTGGAATTAAAAGCGCTTATGCACCGGATGATCTCGTAGGCCGTTTGACTGTAGTAGTTGCTAATTTAGCTCCACGAACCATGCGTTTTGGGGTATCCGAAGGGATGGTATTGGCAGCGGGTGATGGGAAAGATATTTTTCTTTTACAACCGGATGCAGGAGCGCAACCTGGGATGAAGATAAAATAATGGTTTCTGTTAAGGCAATTGACGAGTTATTACCACAGACTCAATGTGGTGAGTGTGGTTATTCGGGCTGTTTACCTTATGCTGAAGCATTAGCCCAAGGCATTGCTCCTATAGATCGCTGCCCACCTGGCGGGGTGACAACAATGCAAGCGCTTGGTGAGTTGCTAGGCGTGAATACAGAAGCCTACCTGGCAACAGTCGAAGCAAATACTCGTCCGCCTTCTTTAGCTGTTATTCGTGAGGCTGAATGCATTGGTTGTACCAAATGCATTCAAGCTTGTCCTGTCGATGCGATTATTGGTAGTGCTAAGTTGATGCATGCTGTGATTGCCCATGAATGTACAGGCTGTGGGCTTTGTGTGGCCCCCTGCCCGGTAGACTGTATTGAACTAGTGAATTTACCAGAATCCGGCTACGATAAGACAGTAGTTCGTCAACGATTTCACGCCAAACAAGCACGCCTGCTAAGAGAGGAGCAGGAGAAACAGCAGGTTTATCGTGAAAAGCGCCAATTGGCAGTTAAAACCAGCGATGCCAGGCAGGATATCCAAGCCAAACAGGATTATATCAAGCAGGCACTAGCAAGAGTGCAGGCAAAAAAGACATGAATAAAGCAAAGCGCCGTGCTATTTTTGAACGTTTTCGTGCTCAAAATCCATATCCTACAACAGAATTGCATTACAACTCGTCGTTTGAATTGCTCATCGCTGTTATGCTTTCCGCGCAAGCAACCGATGTGAGTGTTAATAAGGCAACGGCTAAACTCTTTCCTATTGCTAATACGCCCAAAGCAATATTGGCTCTGGGAGAGGAGCAATTAAAGACTTATATAAAAACCATTGGTTTATTTAATAGTAAAGCGCAAAATGTGATAAAGACTTGCCAACACCTTATTGAAAAATACAATGGCCAAGTACCAGACAGTCGTGACGCTTTAGAAGCATTGCCAGGTGTGGGGCGTAAAACAGCTAATGTGGTGCTCAATACAGCGTTTGGTCAACCAACGATGGCAGTAGACACTCATATTTTTCGGGTTGCTAATCGAACTGGAATAGCACCAGGAAAAACGCCCTTGGCTGTTGAATTAGCCTTACTTAAGCAGATTGATAAAGAATTTATACACGATGCCCACCATTGGCTTATTTTACATGGCCGCTATGTCTGTGTTGCTCGCAAACCGCGTTGCCCTGATTGTCTTATTCGCGATCTTTGTGAGTTTGAGCATAAAACCACATAATCAGAGTATTCTGAGGCTACTCGCTAAAAAAATAGGCTACTCTGGTAATTTTTTAACGTTACCCCTAGAATAAAATTTTGACTATTGCCGGAGAGCAATATGGGGCTTTGGGATGCATGGAGCACAGCCAAGGGGTGGGGTAATTCCCTGTGGAATAACACCTTTGTTAAGAAAACCGTCATACGTTCACTTCATTCTTCTTATCAAATTTTAGAACATTTGGTTGAAGAAATCAGCGTTGCACCAAAGGTGCTTTATTCAACCGTTGTTGATCCAAAAACTCGTAAAGTTGCCAGTCATGTAACTCGTATTATGGCTGAAGATTTACCCCGCATCATTGTCCCTTCTTATGTCAATACACTGATTCAACAAGGAGGTCGTACCTATCTCGGTGATGAATCAGATGCTCCCTGGCTGAGTATAGATACCAGCATCATCATGGCATTAGGACTTTTAGACTGGGGAGTCTGGATTTATACCAATAGGCATCGGTCGCAAATGATGATGCGTACGCTGGTGGTACTTCTTGTGGCTGGCGATGACCTAACTTCTAATAAACCAAAGATGGTTATTTGTACTGAGGAGCCCTGTACTGACGCGCGTTTTTTAAAAGGAGTCATTCGCAGTACTATTAAGTATTCCACCACAAAACAACTGGTAAAGCTGTTGGGCTATATACCTGGCATAGGAGAAACGCTCACCACGGTAGCATCGACTTATAACGAAGGAAGTTATATTCTGTCGACGATTATTCCCGAGGTTTGTGATCGCCACCAGGAAGAATATTTTAATGAATACGCGAGACTTGTTTGGGCTCTTGGGATTGGGCAGAGCCTTACTACCAATGGGGCTGTTTCCCTCATAGAATACTTGACGACTAAATATCTAATTACTATCCCTAAATTTTACTATCAAGATGCCATTAGCAGTGGCTTACTCGTCCTTTTTTAGTATCACTGCTCATATGAAGTTACCCCCACCAGTGCGCCAATCAACTTATGGTATTCGCGATCCGATAGTGGCTACCAGGCGTGCGATCGGGGTATTTTTTGAGATTTTGATTGCAGGTTCAAGAGTAGTATTACCCCGCATCGTGAACAAAGAGCGATTACCTACTATTTCTTTAACGCAAATCGGAAAAGTGTGGAAATTGGGTGAGACTATTTGGCTTCATCCCTGGGCTGACAAGGTGAAGTTTATTTTGTTACCACACTCACTACAAACGATGCAGTATTTCATTGATGACCCTGTCATTGCTCCTAACTGGAATGGTGTACGTGACAAGTTAGTAAAGGCAATTAAATCGTTTGAGGCAAAGCGTGAAAGCTGGTTAATCTTCTTCGCAGGACAACTGCCTAGCGCTTCCTCTACTGCAGCCAAGGCATTTTTTGGCGTTCCCGAGCCTCTTACGGCGTTATTGCTAAAACTGATGGGCAATGAAGATTTTATGCTGGCTTTGGGGAGCTATCGTGAAAAATTGGAAGGGCTACATGTTGGGCCGCCTCCGCCCATCCCAGTTGAGGATGGCTCACCTTCTCTACGAGGTCATGAGAGCCAGGATATACAGAAATTTCCTGCATCAAACACAGAGCCTAAGGTTAATAAACGGTATCAAATTGCTCCAGAAAAAGTTATTAGACACCAAAAATCTACCAAAGCAGAGGCTCAGACTGTTATTCGAAAACGTTCAAATCATCCAAAAACGAGTGCAAGCGATGTGATTGGAAAGGGAAGCCCTCGTTTTTTAAAGTAGATCCTACAAGCGTTATTGTGACTAAGAATAAACGAGGTAGTGCAGAATATGTACTTTTAACAGATTCTTCCAACACTTATTCGACCTAAGAGAAAGAATCTCACCGTTCTGTACCCTATTTGATACTGGAGCCCGTATAATGCTACGCATTTTACCGGATAGTGTTCGTTTGGCGACATAAAAACAGAATTTTATATCGAACTAGCGTTAATCTGGGTCAAAAAAGTTTTTTCTCTTAAAATAGTAAAGCATGAGAATAGTTAACAGAAGCATTAGCCCAAGAATGAGTGGATAAGAATAACGCCATTTTAACTCCGGCATGTCGACGAAATTCATACCATAGATACCTGCTATAAAAGTCAAAGGAATAAAGAGACTGGCAAACAAGGTGAGGATCTTCATGGTTTCATTCATGCGATTATTGAGCGTTGATAAATAAATTTCTAGAATGGAGTTGCTCATTTCTCTTTGTAAATCAATAGATTGTAAAAGGCGTACACAGTGATCATGTAAATCGCGATAATAAAGGCGGTACTTAGCATCGATAAAGCGGTTATGCTCTGACAATAATAAATGGACAATATCCTGCAGCGGTGTGATCGCTTTTCGCAGAGTCATGGTATGTCTTTTTATGGTATATAAACTCGAGAGGTCAATCGCTTGAGGATCTTTCAGGAGCAGATCTTCCATGCTACTCAAATTTTGTTCAATCTCTTCAACGAAATTGAAATAATTGTCCACTATATTGTCCATTAAAAGATGCGTAAGATAATCACTGCCATGTTCTCTTACCAAAGATTGCTCTGCACTCAGGCAATTATAAATCGGATGAAAATTATAATTATCGGATTCACGAAAAGTTAATAATAGATTTTTTTACTACCATACTGAGCTGCTCAACGTTATAGCTTAGATGATGTGTAGCGCTATGCAATAATTTAAAAACAACAAAGAAACCACCATCGATTTCATCTAATTTGGCACGTTGATGAGTATTTAAGATATCTTCAACAAACAAGGGGTGAATGGCAAATTCGGTGCAGAGCTCACTAATTTTGGGACTATCGGCAAGCCCCGAAACATCTATCCAAACAGACTGATTCGCAGCTAGGGCATCCTGGATAATTGTCAGGGATAAGCCTTCGATTCTCGTATAGCTATGGTTGTCATAAATATGGATGTAGATTTTGGTTTTAATGGGCGGGTTTTCACCTACATAGATAGCTGAACCAGGTAGCATTCCCTTTTTTGCTGACGATTTTTTCTTATGTGAATCCATAAGTTATTCCTTGTGTTGTATCACTACTATTCTGATTTCAAGGAAGGATTCAGTCAATGTTGATTGTTACAATAATGATTTATTTAGGAAAAGGCATTTCGTTCTATCTCAATGATTTTGGTTGGCAAAATTTGCCAAAAGAAAGGCAACAATGATATATTGCTGCACAATTTGGAGTGCAGTCTGGGGTAAAAATTGGTCTCGGATTTGTAATATGAGTTCGACTGAATGATGACGATTTTTTCAACTGTGCTACAAAAACGCAGCTATCTTCCCCTTACTGTGGGCATGATGACTTGTCTTATTTTGTTGATCAATGTCTCGTTTAAGATCATTATTATCCAGGGCTTAATTTTTACTGCAAGTGCAGTACTTTGCCCTTTGGTAGCTTTTATTTATTTATTGGTTTTAAAAGAATGCAATATTGTCCAACAACGCCATATACTCAATCAATCGCTCCTTGCCCTGTATTTGTTTTCTATAGGTATTTATTTGCTGGTAAATTTGCCAGCAGCGGAAACAATGTATGATAACCCCGCCTATCAGATTGTTTTTGAAGACATCCCCAAAAAATTCTTTGCATCAACGTTGGCTTTTGGCTTAAGTTTTTATTTGCCACATATGATTTGCTGTGCAAGAAACAGTAAACTATTTGCTTCACCTAAGAAACGCCTTTTAATGGCGCTTTTGGGAGGATTTTCTTTTTTTAGTTTGGATTTCGTTTTACTTTTTTCTGATCCACACATTCATAGGTTTAATCAAATTTATCTTGATTCTTCGATGCTCGCATTGACTATTCTATTACTAATAGGCGTTATTTATCTTATTTGCTTGCTACTTTTCGATAGGCTAGATAAAGCAAAACAGCTTACTGAAGCGTTACCACAGTATTTATCATTTCCTCTATATCACTATTTGGTCAGTTTTTCGGTTGCTATCCTATTGATCTGTTTAGCTTGTGAATATCGACTAGTTTCCTTTCCTAATGGTTGGGTTTTAACAGCAAGTGGATTGTTATTTCCTCTCACGATGATGGTCAGTAACCTTATTGGCGAGCTTTATGGTTATAAGGCAAATATTCGTTTAATAATCATGTTGTTAATTACGCAATTGATCTTCGATTTCTTGTTAATGGGGACGGTTGCGCTACCATCTCCCGATTTTTTAATCTGAATCCTTTCTATTCTTTAGTGATGCCGCGACAGATCCCTGCAGCAAGTTTGGCTTTGGCTGTTAATTTTTTACCAATGCGTCGTTATTAGAGTATCTGCAAAAAACCAAGCTTGTAACAAATCGTTATGCACGTATTCTCACTGCGAATATTTGTGCTACTACATTGATTTTGTCTAGTTAATTACAGTTTATTGTATGCTGGTATTTACCCTCATGAGCAAATTTTTACTCTGGCAATTACCTACTGGCTCTATAAACTAGTAGCAACTTTGATTGGTTTACCGGTGATTTTATGGTTGTACAATCAATTTCACAAACAGATGGAAAATGCATCTTGTTTGTCCGCCAACTAACTTGGGAGAAAAGATAAGTTTACTAAAAGCTGGAAATCTTAATTAAGATTTTTGATAGGTCTTTTCCAGCCAGTGATCGTCTTTTGTTTACTCTCAGTTAAAGTCAATTCATTGGCGGGCACATTTTTGCGAATGGTACTACCGGCACCAATAGTAGCATTTGCCCCTACTGTAACGGGGGCAACTAATTGAGTATCAGAACCGACAAAAACACCATCCTCGATGATTGTCTGGTGTTTATTAGCACCATCATAGTTACAGGTAATAGTACCTGCCCCAATATTAACCTCTTTACCAAGAGTGACATCACCTAAATAGCTTAGGTGGCTTGCTTTACTGGCCTCGCCAAAAATTGCGTTTTTTGTTTCAACAAAATTGCCGATTTTACAATCATTGGCTAATTTTGTACCTGGTCTTAAACGCGCGAAGGGGCCGATATGACAGGCTTCACCAAGGTGGCAATCTTCCAGAATAGAATTAGCAAGGATTTCGCAATGAGCACCTAGAGTAACATTGTGGAAGACACAATTGGGCCCTATATAGCACCCATCTCCTAATACCACTTTGCCGCTAAACACGTTGTTAACATCAATGAATACATCCTGGCCGCAATGAAGTTCTCCACGTACATCAAGGCGGCTAGCATCAGCCAGGGAAACACCAGAAAGCATTAACTGTTTGGCAAGACGCTGTTGCCAAACACGCTCCAATTGCTGTAATTGTAAACGATCATTGACTCCCTGGATTTCCACAAGGTTTGGTGTTTGCAGAGAGGTAATCACTAGCTGCTCATTGACTGCCATGGCAATGATTTCTGTCAAATAATATTCGCCTTGGGCATTATTGCAGCCTAACTGTGGTAACCAGCGAGCTAAGTCAGCCGCTTGTACACAACAAATGCCGCTGTATATTTCCTGTATTTTTTTGCTCTACAGTCGCATCTTTTTCTTCGACGATGGCAGAAATATCTCCTTTCGCATTACGGACGATGCGGCCTAGTCCAGTTGGGTTGGCAAATTTTGCCAGCAATAAGCTTAAGGAATTGGCTTGTGCAGGAGCAGAGCGGTGTTTATCAATCAGGTTTTGCAGCGTTTCCGCCTCAATTAAAGGGACATCTGCTGAAAGAATGAGCACTTGTGAATCCGAAGGAATATGAGGCAGCGCTTGCATCACGGCATGCCCAGTTCCAAGTTGCTCGTTTTGTAATACCCAATTGACAGGGAGATTGAGAAGCGCTGCTTTTATTTGCTCACCACCATGACCATAAACGACATGAATAGCATCTGGATTGAGTTGTTCTGCTGTCTCTACTACACGTACGAGCATCGGTTTTCCAGCAATCTTGTGCAATACTTTTGGGGTACTGGAATACATCCGCTTACCTTGACCGGCGGCTAAAATAATAATTTGTAGTGACATAGACCTACGATTTCCTTTTTTGGAACAACATTATTCAGGATGGCTACTGAATTAAACAGTTTGTATGTATGTTGCGAATAGAATAATTAATAGATATGATAAAAAAATATGAGCAAAGGAGTAGTGCCATGACCATTTTTCTTCAGGTCGCAAAAATTATCCTCGCCAGAAGAATTAAGCAAATTAGGAATGATTCTGTTAGCACCGATTCAGGTCTGACTAACCAGGTAATTAGTCTTTTAAGCTTAGGCTTTTTTGGTCGTGACAAAGAGTTATCTGCTACGAAGCAAGATCTTGACGATGATTTATTATCCGAACTTCATGCTGTTAGTGATGGGGAGAATGATGAGGCTACATTAGAAATTCTGAAAGGACTCATTACTGCATGTAAAGAGTCAGCGAAGTTAGCAAGTAGTGAAAAGGGTTATGATGAAGGTACGTCGGGCCCTGCCCTGCAAGCGGTGATCACCTTACTGGATGATATATACAAAAAACTTGAAGCCGCAGAGAAAGAAGGTGTAAAGCTTCTTGATATTCCCGATGATCATACCCCGTTGAATGCTTATCGTTATCAAACAATAAGGTATCTGGCGCAGAAAGTCGAGGATGCAGGCAACAAGACTCTTCTTAGCAAGTTATTACAAAATCCGCAAATTTCCTCTTGCTACAAATTGGCAGAAGAAAAAGAAAAACTTCTTATAGCCAATTTAAAACAATGTGAAGAAAATATAGGAGAGCTTAATCACTATGAGGAAATTGATCGTCGCGAGGCGGAAAGAGTGAGGAAGATACTGGAGGAGCAGCAGCGTGATGAAGATATCGAAGATGTAGAAATGCCAATTGAAGTAATTGAAAAAAGCCTGTCGATTATCCGGCGGCGAGAAAGAAGAGTGTAGGGTTATCTTTAAAGACGTTGAAAGAAGATAATGTCTCTTTATGTGCCCGCTTTGGCCCGAAAATTAATCTCCCAGTCAGTGTAATATTCTTTACTTCATTTAGCATTGAGCTACCTACTTTTAAGCCGGGTCCAGGTTATTTGCAAGAGTGCGCTGAGGCTGTAGAAGCGGAGATTAACCCGCCTATCATTGACTCATACTATGTAGGTACACGCTTTGAGTAATATAGGGGTATAAAAGTGCATTTCAAGGAGTTAGTTCCCCGCATAAATTGGTTTCCATCAATGCTTTGACGTCCTGATTACTCAAATTTTTACTGAATAAATAAAGCAATTTACAATGGGCGGCTTCTGGCGTCATGTCATGGCCGCTGATAAGACCTGCTTGCTTCAAAGTATACCCTGTAGCATATTGGTTCATTTCTACTCGCCCATGCTGACATTGACTGCAATTGACGATGATAATGCCTCGTTCACAGGCATTTTGTAAAAGAGCCAAAAATTGCGGATCATTGTTTTGCGCATTTCCTGCACCATAGGTTTCCAGGACCAGTCCTTTTAGTGGTTGCTGTAAAATAAATTCCAATACTTTAGTGGCAAAACCGGGGAATAATCGAAAGTTGGCAATAAATTGTGGACTTATTGTTTGCAAACAAAAAGGGTTGGTCGGTGCGGAGAGCAGGCGCTCTTGATGTAATTGAATACTGATTCCAATCGTAGCTAAATGTGGGGCATTGGGTGAATCAAAGGCATTAAAGCGTTGCGCGCTAATTTTTTGTGCTCGGTTACCACGTAGCAAATGCTGATTGAAGTAAATACATACTTCATTAATGGGTTGATGCGCGCAAAGCCACAAAGAGGTAATTACATTGTCCAACGCATCATTACGAACCTCAGATAAAGGAATTTGTGAGCCAGTAACAATGACCGGTTTACCCAGATTTTCCAGCATAAACGATAAGGCAGACGCTGTGTAAGCCATGGTGTCTGTACCATGGAAAATTACAAAGCCGTCAAACGTCGAATATTCATTGGCAATATCGGTTGCAATGCGATTCCAATCAGTCACTGTCATGTTGGATGAGTCAAGCAGTGGTTGATATTCCTTAATAGTGTAATCTGGCATTTCAGCATGATTTAAAGCAGGAATTTTAGCTAGGGCTGATTGCACATATCCCGTGGCCGGTTCGTAACCATGGTTGGTTTTTACCGAGCTGATTGTTCCGCCGGTATTAAGAATCAAAATGCGTTTTTTCATAAGGGGCGCATACCTAATCTGAGAGTTTATTAGCAATTATACCTGCCATCCGGAGCATTATGGAATGTTTCCTTGTTTTAGCTGTAGTCTTGACAAGCTCATGACAGCTTTGTAGAAATTACATCCACAAGGATTGAATGAGAGCGAGTTATCTTTCATCTGCGAGTGAGAGTCATTGGAAATGAATCTTATACTCGCAGATTTATTTGCCAAGCTCTTGTACTTTGTGGAAAAATCAAGGTATTAACGGTTTAGTGTAAGCAGTGGCAACATGGTTATCGATCGAGCCGGGTATCGGCTGAATGTTGGGATCATTCTGGTCAATGGATCTGGCCGGGTGTTTTGGGGTAGACGCTATGGTCATGATGCCTGGCAATTTCCGCAAGGGGGACTTGCCACAGGTGAGAACTCGTTAGAGGCTATGTATCGTGAATTGCGAGAAGAAATAGGCTTGGATAGAGAAGATATTGAAGTATTAGGTTCAACTAAACGCTGGCTCAAATACCGTCTGCCTAAACAATATCTTCGTCATGGCAAAGAGCCTTTGGTGATTGGCCAAAAGCAAAAATGGTATTTGTTAAGATTGGTTGCTTCTGAGCAGAAGGTTCGACTGGATTTAAGTGATTCGCCTGAGTTTGATAGCTGGCGCTGGATTGATTATCACGAACCACAAGAGCAGGTTATTTTCTTCAAAAGACAAGTCTATGCTCAGGCCATGAAAGAATTGGAGCACTTGTTAAGGAAACGTCGCACTCCATTTGGTGCACGCCGTAAGCGAGGTAATCATAGTCGATAAATGCTAAAAATATTAAAACGAATCGTACAGGATGTAACCACAGCCAATCAATTAACAGATGCATTGACAATCCTGGTGCAACGAGTGCGCAAAGCAGTTAATGCTGATGCTGTTTCCGTTTTCCTTATTGATAATAAGCACGCCGAATATGTATTGATCGCTACCGAAGGTTTAAACAGGCAAGCAGAATCAAGAGTGCGTGTTGGATTAGACAGTGGCTTGATTGGCTTAGTGGGGCGCCGCGAAGAACCGATTAATATTGAAAATGCACCCTCGCATCCCGATTTTTATCAACATAGCCTTCTTGGCGAAGAGCATCTGAATGCTTTTCTAGGCGTGCCGATCATTCAACATCGTAAATTGTATGGTGTGTTAACTGTACAACAAATAGAGCAACGTTGTTTTGATGATGCTGAAGAAGCTTTTTTAATTACTTTAGCAGCGCAGCTTGGTGGTATTATTGCTCATGCTGAAGCAACTGGCGAGTTAGCGCAATTAACCCAGCCAAAACCGTTAGGAACCGATAAAGTTGATTTGGCCCCTACGGCTTTAACCGGGGTAGGTTCTGTGCCTGGTGTCGGTATTGGCACAGCCGTTATTGTCTATCCTCCCGCTGATATTGACGCAGTTCCGCGTCGCACCGTTGAAGATCTTGATGCGGAGATCACGACCTTCTTTCATGCATTACAAATGGCTCGCGAGGATATGCAACGCTTAAGCAAGCGTATGAAGGCAAGTGTTGATGAGGATGAACATGCTTTATTTGATGTGTATTTGCGCATCCTTGATAAGGATAGTTTAGGTGCTGAAGTTGAACATGTTATCCGTGAAGAGCATCTCAGTGCACAGGCAGCTTTGTCCGCTGTTATCAAAAAACATGTACAACTGTTTGAAAGTATGGAGGATGACTATCTTCGTGAACGCGCCTCCGATTTTCGTGATTTAGGTCGACGGGTACTTGCCGAACTGCAGTGGTCACAGCGGGAAGAAATAATCTACCCACGCCGGACTATCCTGATTGGGGAGGAAATCACTGCTGCAGCGTTAGCTGAAGTGCCGGAAGGGCATCTGGCTGGTGTTGTATCTGCAAAAGGAGCGAATAATTCCCACGTTGCTATTCTAGCGCGTGCTTTAGGTGTACCGACAGTCATGGGAGTTCGTGGGCTTAAAATTGAACATTTATCGCGTCGTGCTGTTGTTGTTGACGGGTATTATGGTCATGTTTATGTGTCGCCCTCGAAAACTGTTCTGGCAGAATTTAAAAAGCTGGCGCAAGAAGAGCAAGAATTAAATCAAAGCTTGGTGAGTTTGCGGGATAAGCCGGCAGAAACACTGGATAATTACCGGGTATCCTTGCAAGTGAATACTGGACTTGCCATGGATGCAGGATTATCAATGAGTGTAGGCGCAGAAGGGGTTGGACTTTATCGTTCTGAAGTCCCATTCATGAGTCGTGATCGTTTCCCATCGGAAGATGAACAATACATTATTTATCGCCAGATTCTTAAGGCATTCGCGCCACGATTTGTGACCATGCGTACGCTGGATATTGGTGGTGATAAAGTACTGCCTTATTTTCCAGTAGAAGAAGATAATCCTTATTTGGGCTGGCGGGGCATACGTGTCACTCTCGATCATCCAGATGTTTTCTTAATGCAGGTACGCGCAATGATGCGTGCCAGTGAGGAGCTAAATAATCTGCGCATTATGTTACCTATGGTGACTACGTTAAGTGAGGTAGAAGAGGCTGCCTATTTGGTTGGACAGGCCTATGAAGAATTGTTAGAAGAGGGTTGCCGTATTGAAAGACCAAAATTGGGTGTGATGGTTGAGGTTCCAGCGGCAGTTTATCTTGCTCGAGAATTAGCAAGGCGGGTTGATTTTCTCTCAGTGGGTAGTAATGATTTAACGCAATATTTACTGGCCGTTGACCGCAATAACGCGCGCGTAGCAGGGCTTTATGATGGTTTTCATCCGGCTATGCTACGTACTTTAATGAAAGTGGTAGAAGGTGGTCATGCCTCGGGTATTGAAGTAAGTATTTGTGGTGAGATGGCCAGTGATCCCCTCGCTGTGATCCTATTGCTAGCAATGGGGTTTGATACCTTAAGTATGAATTCAACAAGCTTGCCACGTGTGAAATGGGTAATTCGTAATATTTCTCTGGCTCAAGCGCGAAAAGTGCTGGCTGATGTATTAGAGCTTGAACACCCAGCTGAAATTAGATTGTATTTGCAAAAAGCGTTGGAGGACGAGGGTTTGGGTGGCTTAATCAGGGCAGGACGGTCGTGATTTTATCGGAAATAGCTGCAAATGGCAGTATATATGCTCTAGCAGGTGCTTTTGCTGGTCTCATGTCGGGCATTATGGGCATAGGAGGGGGCATCATTGTAGTACCCTCATTGCTTTTTATTTTTCAACATAATCCCGCTTTCCCTTCTAATTTGACTATGCACATTGCCGCCGGTACTTCCTTGGCCATTATGTTGTTTACTTCACAGTCTTCCGTACGCGCTCACTATCGTCAGGGCGGAATTTTGTGGAGTATTTATAATCGTTTGTGGCCGGGCATTGTTATTGGTGCAGTCAGTGGTGCGATACTTGCTGATCAATTGCCAACGCATTGGCTGCAAATATTGTTTGGATTATTTTTGTTGTTTGTTGCGTTCAAGATGTTATCGGGTATGCATATAGTTCGTCCACAACAATTTCCTCGTCCTTGGATTAACAATTTGATAAGTTTCTTAATAGGGTGTAAATCTGGATTATTAGGGGTAGGAGGCGGTACGGTAATTATTCCCTATCTCAGCTATTGCGGGGTAGAAATGCCAAAAATTACGCCAGTATCTGCTTTGTGTACGTTGACTGTTGCAGTACTTGGTACAATTACTTTTATACTGACTGGTTTGAATGAGATTGGCTTACCTCCCTATACAACAGGGTATGTTTATTGGCCAGCGGTATTGTGTGTGGCTATTCCAAGCAGTATTTTTGCTCCTATTGGGGCAAAATTAACTTATATTTTGCCGATCGAACAATTGAAATATGGGTTTATTGTTATTCTATTTTTAACAGCTATCGATTTATTAATTTAAAAGGATTTTTTCAGAGGTATTTATGCTGCCCTTTCCTGCTATTGATCCTGTTGCATTTTCTTTGGGTCCTATTAAGGTACACTGGTATGGTTTGATGTATTTGGCCGGGTTCTTGATTGCTTGGCTTTTAGCCCATTGGCGAGTGAAACATTACCACTTGGAATGGACTTCGGAGCAAATTGGCGATTTAATTTTTATGCTGCTTTGGGAGTCATTATTGGCGGTAGACTGGGTTATATGTTGTTTTACAATACGCAACATTTATTTACTAAGCCCTGGGAGCTACTGAAATTATGGGAAGGGGGGATGTCTTTTCATGGCGGTTTACTCGGTGTAGCTGTAGCAATGCTGCTATTTGCTCGTAAAATTAAAAAACCTTTTGTTGAAATAACTGATTTTCTTGCCCCTTTAGTCCCTCTGGGGCTTGCTGCTGGGCGAATTGGTAATTTTATTAATGGAGAGCTGTGGGGACGCGTTACCGATGTGCCTTGGGCTATAGTTTTTCCGAATTCGGATGGACAACCTCGTCACCCTTCTCAATTGTATGAGTTTGGTTTGGAAGGAATTGCTTTATTTATCTTTCTTTGGTGGTATGCTGCCAAGCCAAGACCAAAGGGTTGTGTATCAGCAATGTTTTTTGATCGGTTATGCTATCTGCCGTTTAATTGCGGAGTGTTTTCGTCAGCCTGATGCGCATATAGGTTTTATTGCCTTTAATTGGTTAACAATGGGACAATTACTCTCTATCCCAATGTTAGTGGCAGGTTTATGGTTATTGCGGTGGGCTAAACGATGAAGACATATTTGCAATTTCTCCAACATATTTTAGAGCATGGGACAAAAAAGGCTGATAGAACCGGGACAGGGACCCTCTCTGTGTTTGGCTATCAGATGCGTTTTAATCTTGCTGACGGTTTTCCTTTGCTAACCACAAAAAATTACACACACGCAGTATTATTCATGAGTTGCTCTGGTTTTTACGTGGTGAAACCAATATTGCTTATCTGAATGAGAACGGTGTAACCATTTGGGACGAGTGGGCAGATAGCAAGGGGGATTTAGGTCCTATTTATGGTCACCAATGGCGCTCTTGGCCTACGCCAGATGGTCGCTCTATCGATCAATTGACGGAAGTAGTTAGTCAAATCAAGACGAATCCTGATTCTCGCCGCCTACTTGTGAGTGCCTGGAATGTTGGTGAGTTGGACAAGATGGCTTTGATGCCTTGCCATGCCTTATTTCAATTTTATGTTGCAGATAATCGCCTTTCTTGCCAACTGTACCAGCGCTCGGCGGATGTTTTTTAGGGGTACCTTTTAATATTGCTTCGTATTCTTTACTGACTCACATGGTAGCAGAGCAATGCAGTCTGAACGTAGGCGAGTTTATTTGGACTGGTGGGGATTGTCATTTGTATTTAAATCATCTCGAGCAAGCACGCATTCAGTTAGAGCGAGCTCCTTTACCGTTACCTCAACTCATTATTAAACAAAAAGCCCCTTCACTTTTTGATTATCAGTTCGCTGATTTTGAATTTCGCAATTATCAATCACACCCTGCAATCAAAGCCCCTATTGCTGTTTAAGGGGCGGGCCGCGGTTCTTACGAATACTAATATAGATTTTATTGGACACTTAGCCTTGCTTTCATGCTAGGCACGGACAATTTTGTTTATTCGCCGATAATGTGGTTTAATATTATTCTTCTTGGTTTTTATTTGGATCTGTAATTGTGAAGAAACTAGTTGTTCTCCTGATCGCTGCATTGTGTTTAACGCTGGGACATGCCAGTAAATTAAGTAAATATTTAAATAAAATGGAAGCTAATGATAGAGCGCGTCAAGCTCAGGAATGGCAGCAAGACATGAATTTTGGCGATTTTGCTTTCCGTTTAGATAAACGTTATGTAGATGATCGTGGCCAGCATTGCCGCAATTATGTTTTTAGATCACGCAGTAATCCCTACCGTCATGGCTATTATAGTGTTTGCGACGAGCGTTAATTGTCTTGACCATGAAGCGGTTTGTTGCATCGCTTTATGGCCATTATTGCATAAACCAGGCTAATTTTTATAAGCTACAACGGTTGGAAACAGTTTTGCCTTATCATAGAGAAATTCAATATCGGTATAACCTAGGCTAGTTAACTGTTTTTTGTCAGAGCAGTGGAACGGTAACACTGGAACTTCGAAGCGATAATGTCAGCGAAAAGAATTTTCTGTAACAATAAGTCCTTTTGGTTAATCACTGATAAATCCCATTCACATTGCTCGGTAAGGGTTGGGGGTGGAGTGAGAAAACTAGTCACTAATTTTCCACCTGATTTCAAAGCTTGGTAAAAAAGCCGGAACAATTCTAAAACTTTTTCATCATCAGGTTCATAAATAGTTAAACCATTACTGGAAATTAGGTCGAATTCATCGTGAACATCCAATTCCCAGGCATCTTGTTGATAAAGTTTCACTAACTGGCTTAATCCCCGTTTTTCTGCCAATTCAGCGGCATCTTTTAAAGTAGCAGAGTCATAATCAATCCCGACGAGTTCAATATTATCTACAGACCCTAAATTGAGGTATAAAAGTTCACCCATCATTCCACAGGGGATGCAGGCAAGTTTTGCCCCATTGTGAACTTCTTTCTGATTTTTTGTAAGAAAATTTCACAACGCTCTTGTGTTGCAAGCATTAGAGGAGAACGATCGAGAATAAACGCTTCTAATTCCGTAAATGGTTGGCCACAGTTGTTTTTACCACTTTTACGCCCAATTTGGGGATGATAGAGCATGTAATGAGTCCAGTAACCATTAATCCCTTGGTTTTGTAATAAAAAACGGCCAAAATCAAATTCCGCTAATTGGTTAAGCAGGTCAAGTTGTTCTGTTACAGTAATATAAGGTTTATCGCCTTCCTGTTTAATTCGGGTTGCGATTTTATCAACTACAATAGCGAGAGTTTCCTCTGCCACCTTGTGTGAGATCAGATGAGGTTGCTCTATATTGGCCATGAATAGTCCTAAATAAAAGATGAGTAAAGTCTGTCGTTTCGCAGTTAATAAACATAGACTCTTAGCCTTAAATAGCTAAAATAAATTTCGTATTGAATCAGGTATAGGAACAGATTTATTGGCGCGATAATCCACCCAAACTATTTTACTCGTCCCCTGGGTCATCAAGGTTTCACCTTGGTATAAATCATGATCCATCATAATACTGGAACGACCAAGGTTGTGGACACTGCTTTTGATCGTTAAGGTTGCCGGATAAACAATTGGTTTTAGAAAAGTGCAGGCGACATGAATGACGACGGGGCCGATTGACTGCTTCATATCCAGATTTAGGCTGTCCAGCCACTCAATGCGGGCTTGCTGAAAATAATCAAAATAGCGGCCATTATTAACATGGCCTAAAGCATCCATATCACCCCATTCAATAGCAAACGTTTTGTGATGTACAGCTATTTTAGCGTCAGTCATGATAAATCCACAGGGTCGATATCCACATTCCAGCGGATATTATTGCTTAATCTATTTATTGTTAACCACTCTCTCAGCGCCGTCAATGCGGCTTGTAAAAGTTTACGTGAAGGCGATTTAATCAGTAATTGCATACGATGTTGCTCGGCTTTACGAGCTAAGGGAGCGGGTGCTGGGCCTAAAATTTTAAGTTTGTGATGAAATAATTGCTCTTTGATTGCATGCAGAAATTCTAATATTTTACCTGTCTGCTTATCCTGAGCCCGGATAACTGCCAGAAAATGATAAGGGGGGAGTTCAGCCTGGCGACGCTCTGCCAATAAAGCGGTAGCAAATGATTCGTAGCCTTGTTGGATAAGGAGATTGAGCAAGGGATGCTGCGGTATATGTGTTTGGATAAGTACCTGACCTGCGTATTGAGCCCGACCGGCGCGTCCGGCGACTTGGATTAGCAGTTGGCCAAGGCGTTCGATGGCGCGAAAATCCTGATTATAAAATCCAGCATCGGCGTCCAGGACGACCACCAAGGTCAGGCGAGGGAAATGATGGCCTTTAGCAAGCATTTGTGTACCCACAATTAATTGTGCCTCGCCTTTGTGAATACTTGTAAGATGCTTATCCAACGCATCTTTTTTGTATCTCATCGCGATCGATGCGCAGAAGGTTGGTCCGTGGAAATTGCTCGGCTAAATATTCATGAATGCGTTGAGTGCCGGCTCCGATGGGTAGTAATTCTTTACTATGGCAATGGGGGCAATGGTGTGGAATCGCTTTTGTTGTTCCACAATGGTGGCAGATAAGGCGTCCAGATTGACGGTGTAGAGTTAGATGACTGTCGCAGGCAGAACAATCAGCCATCCAGCCACATTGATGGCATAATAGTACAGGAGCAAACCCCCGTCGATTAATAAAAACCAATACTTGATTACCTTGGTTGAGATGCTCGGCAATTATATTGAGCGTGCTAGTAGCGAGTCCGTGTTGTAAGGGTTTGTTGCGAATATCGATTAGTTGATAATGGAGTGGAGAACTGTCGAGTGCCTTGTGATTTAAACGCAAAAGAGAGTATTTTTTTGTGCACAGTTATGCATACTTTCTAGACTTGGTGTGGCGGAACCTAGAATAATAGGAATATTGGCCAAATGAGCCCGTATTAGCCCAGTGTCGCGAGCGGAGTAACGGACTCCTTCCATTTGTTTTAGAGAGCTATCATGCTCCTCATCGACAATAATTAAACCTAAAGCGGGCATAGGGGTAAAAATAGCGGTTCGCGTACCGATTACCAACTTGACTAAGTTATCTTTTGCCAGCTGCCAAGCGAATTGCCGTTCGCTTTCGTTTAGATTGGAATGGAGGACTGCCATAGGCTCTTTGAATCGTGCTTGAAACCGCGCCAATAGCTGTGGTGTTAATCCAATTTCAGGTACTAAAATCAGTACCTGACGATTTTCGGCTAATACCTTGGCAATTACTTGTAGGTAGACCTCTGTTTTACCACTACCGGTTACGCCTTGTAACAGAAAGCAATGGTAGGTATGCAATTGCTGAGTAATGGTTTGTACCGCAATCGCTTGTTCTTCATTTAAGGCAAGCGGGCTATCAATTATTTCTTGTCCTGAGTAAGGCAAATTGATTTTTTGCACGAGGATAATTGCCCTAACTGCTAGAAGCGCCTCAATTTGTGTCGAATTAAATCCTTCTTGTGCTAATAGTTTTTACTTAAAGGAGTAGTGTGATTATTTAAAAAATCAATAAGTGCGTGCTGTTTATGTGCGCGGTCCGCTATTAATGGATGAGCCTCTTCGGCTGGCAAGGCCAATTGATAATAATCAGCAAGGGGTAATTGGCTGTTTTGCCCCAACCGGTATTTTTGGGTAAAGCCAGTGGAATAACTTCTGATAGAGGGGCTTGATAGTAATTAGCTACCCATTGACATAAGGTGAGCATTGTTTCATTTAACAGGGGTTGCTCATCAATGACTGACAATATGGATTTAATTGAATCGTAAGTCTTTGCTGAAGGACCTTGACCGACAACCACACCTAAACGTGTCTTTTGACGAAAAGGTACCCATACGCGAGCCCCAATGCAAGGTGAAAGGGTAGTCGCCTGATAATCGAAATAATCCCGATTAGTATGGGGTACGCAGACCTTGTAGATCGTTGCCGCCATCTAGCTGCGCTGCCACTCGTGACTAGCTGATTGTCCGGGAGCTGAAAAAACTTTAACAACAATTTTTTCTATGCGATGGCCATCCAATTCGGTCTTATCCTTGATTAATTCTTCAACGAACCAACGGGATAATTCTTCTACCGTAATATTGGTTAGCGGCATAAGAGTAACATCTTCTTTTAAAAACGGTATTTTCTTGTGATTAAAGGTAAAATAGTAATGTTCATTATCTTCTGAGAATTGCAAGAAAGGTGAAAATTGTGGCATTAAGAAGGTTTGATTTAAGTAACGGCATAATTTATAAATGCGTTCCTTGTAATAGCGGTAGTCAAACGTCATCCCATTTTCTTCTACCCAAGTGGTTAGGGCGAGATAAACTGTGTACATATGACCATGCAGTGGTTCGCGCTCAGTTGCGGAAAAAATGGTTGTATGTCCTGCTGAGAATTTCATCGATTCTTTTTGTAGCTCAACAGTTGTTAAATATTTTTTCATGATCATAAACTCGCTCGTTTATCGTGCAATTGAAAACCGGTTAAAGTCAATTCAATGTTTTTAGTCAAGGCAATCACTTTGAATAGTTCGCCCATTTCACTAGGTTGGAGTAACTGCTTCACTGCCTGTTGCGCCTTTATCCGATTACGGTCCTCAGCCAGTTCATCCAATAAGCTTAACAAACCGTTGGCGAGCAAAAAGAGGCTTGGTTCGTATAACCGGCAACGCGAAAGCCCGCTGTATGGCCTGCTTCAGCGATGTGGGTAAAATCGACATGGGCAGTGATATCTTGTTCGCCGACATGAATCAATGGATTGCTGTGGGCGTGATGGCGATAATGGCACATCAATGTACCACGATTGCGCTCAGGATGATAATATTCATGGCGCGGAAAGCCGTAATCCAGCAAAAGAACGGCTCCTTTAGTCAACATGGTGTAACATTGTTGCATCCAATCATCAATGAATAGATTCGCTTCTGACTGGTACGGCATATTTTCGGAAGGTAAGGTCGCCACCACATGGGCAAGCAATCGCTTATTTGTGCAGGGCTTGAAAATTTCTGTCAATTCTTGTTGTGCATTCAGAGTGACAAAACTTTCCAGTACACCATCTTTTGTTTTTAAAAAACGATGAACAGGCATTGCATCAAGTACTTCATTAGCAATGACTATCCCATCGAAAGCTTGCTCAGGCCAGCGATTGAGCCATGTTACTCGCTCCAACAAATGGGGAATTTCCTGTTGTATTAACTCCTGTTGTCGTTGGCGTAAATGACTACTGACTTCCAGAATATGGTAAGCCTGGGGCAAGCATTGATCACGTTCAAGTTGCTTTAAGAGATCAATACACAGGCGGCCAGAGCCAGCACCAAATTCAAAAAGAAGCGGATCAGTCATTACCGACAATATTTGTTTACATTGATTGGCAAGGGTTTGGCCAAACAAAGGCGTTAATTCTGGCGCGGTAACAAAGTCACCTTGAGCACCAAATTTTTGTAATCCTGCACTATAATAGCCAAAATCGGGTGCGTACAGCGCCTGCTGCATAAATTCAACAAAGGGCATATCCCCTTGTTGTATAATCTGGCTGCGAATGGATGTGAGTAGGCTCATAATTGCTTAAAAATTATAAAAATGGGGAACATACCTTGAATCAAGCCAACAAACAAGCTGCTAAAGTGGCTTTAGTAACCGGTGCGGCACGGCGAATAGGCGCTGCAATTATCAAAAAATTGCACCAGGCTGGTTTTAAGGTCGTTATCCATTGTAATCATTCACTGGCGATTGCTAAAGCATTGGCACACGATTTAAATCAGCAGTGTCCCGATAGTGCTTATGTTTTACAAAAGGAATTAACAGCAGCCAATGCCGCAAGCGAGTTGATAACCTCAGTCATTGCCTGGGCAGGACGTTTCGATTTATTGGTAAATAATGCCTCATTATTTGTGCGTAGTGATTGTACTACCTTCGATGAAACCGTGTGGGATAGTTTGTTTACTGTCAATGTTAAAGTACCTTTCTTGCTATCTCTTGCTGCCCGACCTCATCTGACAACTCAAGAAGGATGCATTGTTAACATTACTGATATCCATGCCGATAAACCGCTTAAAGATTATGCTATTTATTGCCAAAGTAAAGCTGCTTTGCTAATGCAAACCAAAGCCTTGGCTCGAGAATTTGCTCCCCAAATACGCGTTAATGCCATTGCTCCAGGCGCTATAGCCTGGCCTGAAGATAACAACATGCTAAGTATGGAAACACAGCAACAAATTATCGCTAAGACACCTTTAAAGCGTCATGGAGATCCTGAATATATTGCACAAATGGTACTAGCTCTTGCGACTAATCCTTTTATTACAGGGCAAATCGTTAATGTGGATGGGGGGCGGAGCATTGTTTAATGCCACATTTCTACCATCTTGGCACTTATGGCTTGAAGTCTAATGTAAAACACTTCTAGAACGGCAGTTTTTTAATTCCCTTTCGATATCATCAAGGTATTCAAGGTTATAAAATGTTTGCAATTCTGTTGGACTGAGTTGAGCTTTAAAATAATAGCGTAATAAAGCCCGGCTTTGTAAGACAGCTTTATAGTCATTTTCCAATTTTGCTAGCTTATGCAAATGTTGCATAAAAAGAACTTTTATCATGTCAGGATCAGGATGGATCGTTACTTCATCAAGCAGATTTTGATAGAGCCAAGGTTTCCCAGTTCCAGCACGTGCTATCATATAGGCATCACAGCCGCTGTTGATCAATGCTTTGGTTAGACTGGTTTTATCATGAATATCGCCATTAGCGATAACAGGAATAGAAACAGCTCGTTTAATTTCGGCAATTTGAGCAAAATTGCAGTCAACACTGTAATCATCATTCCAACGTCTGCCATGGATAATGAGCGCATCAGCCCCTGCCTGTTCAATCGCCTTAGCCAAATCAGCATCATGACCATTCCCTTGAATACGAAGTTTAACTGTTAAAGGAAGATTGATCATTTTACGAACACTGTAAACTATCTTAAGCAGTTGTTGCGGTTCATTGAGTAAGGCACTACCGGCTCCCTTTTTGCGGATTTTTGTTTTTGGACAGCCACAATTAATGTCAATTAAATTAGCACCCATGCTAGCGAGGTAAGAACCTGCCTCGGCCATCGTTCCTGGATCATTGCCCGCTATTTGATAGCTGAGTATTTTTTCAAGAGGTGAGCGATAAAGATAACGTGAATTCAATTGGTGTTTATGCAGGACATCATGGGCAGAAATCATTTCCGTTGTGCAATAGGCAGGGGGCGTAAATTGATAAAATAATTCACGAAAAGGGGCACAACTGAAACCAGCCAAAGGTCCTTGAATTAAACGATTAGCCAAGTGGATAGAACCAATATTAAAAGAGCTATTGAGAAAAGAGTGCATCATAACAAGGAGAAAACATATTAAGGACTGCTCATAGTCCACTACAATTGGTTGTAATTATACACAGCCTTTATAGCTAGCAAAACGATCATGCAACAAGAGAACCGGGTATCGAATACGATTTCCTGCAGTGATAATTCATTAGATCCCAAGCATAACCTGCGTATTTTACAAGGAGTCTATTGCGAAAGCCTTGCAAAATTAGAAGGTGCGCATTAGTAAAGAGCCAGTTATAATCCTCTAATTTTTAGGTATTTTATGGATAAACGATTTTTTCGCCTTTGGAGTTAATAAGAATTGCCACTGAGCATGCTTACTGTGCTGAGTATTTATTACCTGGTAATGCCAGAGTGACTATGCATGGAGATTCTAGTTGCGATACGTTAACGGTAATTACAACACTCATGTATGCAGCTTTTGAACTAACATTCAAAGCTTATCTCCTCCATGAGCATAAAAAAATAATCAACACAAAAATTTAATGGAATTGCTTGAGTCAAATATGGAACTGGAGTTATCTCATGAAGATAGAAAGTTGTTGAAATATTTGGCACGCCACCAAGCCTTTCGTAAAGGAGTTGATTATGAACTCTGGGAGGACGGGCAGGATTTACACAGTTTCTGCATTGAAATTATTGAGCTTTATGAACGGGTACAACAATTAATGCCTATAGAATTACAAAGTGAATACCAATCAGTCTAGGAGAAGGCATAAAAATTCTCACAAGATAGCGTAAGATTTTTTTGCCCATAATGAAAAGGTCTGCCTAAGAGTCATTTAGGCTTATTAGGGAAAATTAAGCATGATAAGTGAACAGCCGATGGCGCAATTATTGGCAGAAGATCAAGCTCTATTAAGACTTAATAAAATTACCAGAATAATTTGTGAAACGACTAATCCAGAAGCTTGTAATGTAAAATGGGATGATGTGGAGAGAGCTTCTCTTCGGTTTAATTTTGATACGGGTATGGACGGGGTTTCATCTATTGCTGTTCAAGGACTATTTCCCAATATTCCTAGAGATATTCAAGGGGATCATAGTGTTGCTGTAAAGTTAGATACAGCAAATACGGTAAATAGCTTTTTAAATCGATTCTTGCAGCGCGAAGTTGAAACAATATTAATCGGTCAACAAAATTTCTCTTACTCGACTAAATTCGGGCTGCCACATCCGAAAACTGGTTGTGGCGCGACGGGAATTGCTGCTCTAGCGAAAACAAAACGCCTGTTCCATGAACGTACTATGCAGCCTTATGCCATAAAGCTTATTGTCGGGGAAAGTAATCAGCTACAAATAATAGTTGATGCTCCTGGAGAGCCCACAATGGTTGCAAAGACTCTTTGTGATATTTTGGGATTTGCTGTAAATGAGGTAGTCGTAACAGAACGTTCACTACTATTTTTTCTGTTGATTCGCTTATAGACAGAATGGCAAGGAATCGTATTAATTACCAGTCCGTGCTTGTTTTAAATAAACAAGGTGAGTTTGCAATGACAGAATGTACTAGTTCTAATGGCGAGATACTTAGTACAAAAGAACATTGTCTAGAGCCTTATTCTCCACAGCTTGATGCACTTGGGTTTGGATTAAGAAAAACGCTAGGTTTTGAGTTAAGGGATCCGCGTCGTATACAAGAATATAGTACCGTAATAGGTCAAGAAGGTAATTGGGTTTTCTTTTTGATCGAAGCGGATGTTTGGGTTTCAGCTTCTGAAGCAACGCTTGTTAAACACCCTAAATCTGAAGCAGCGCGATTTGTTTCCTTAAGAAAATAAAAGAAGAAGGCATTTTTTGGCAGAGTGTTCCATTAATCCAACATTATCTTTCTTTTGAAGCAAGCCGTATTGAGAAAGCATTACAAGCAAATGAAGGGTTGGAAAGGACGATGGTTACTATTGATAGCAACTTTCAATCTGATCCCGGCAACATTCAGCAAACGTAATAACTTCGTATAGCATACATTATACGAAGTTATACGACGTTTAATT
>NZ_CALJ01000057.1 GCF_000308315.1 Legionella tunisiensis
TGATAACGCTGTAGGCAGTTTTTCACCACGCTGAGCGCTACGCCAACTAATCTGCAGTTTACTGTGGGAACTAATGGTATGATTATAGTGTGCTGCAAATGCAGTTCTCTTATAGCGATCACTCGTGCATAGTGTTTGATCTTAAAATAGGCTATGCGAGCAAATTCTACAAAATAGAGGGTGTTCGGTAACGATTAACTCAGCAGGCCTCTTCTGTATTAGGCAAATATGTGGTTTAATTTTAGCCATGAATTTTTGTAGGGTTGGGCCTCGGTGTTGTTTTCACTAAATTGCAGGAGACTGCTAATCTGGAGTTGCCTCATAGGCAGTCTCTGGGTTGGTGAGTTCTCGGCTGCCTCAATTCCTGCTAAAGCGAGTGATGATTCCTCTCTTTATCGTTGGGTGGATAAACCCCGCGATGAAGCCTTGCGAGTGGAGCGAGCCGGCGAGCGCTTACAGCAAGCCATTAAAAATCCTGAGTACATGCTGGATAATTGGGTCGATTTACCGGCTTCACCCGAATCACGGCATAAAAAACCACAGCGTCTGAGTTTGCGCGAAGCCATTTTGCTTGCCTTGCGCTATAACCCTAATATTCAAAATGCGGAATTGGATCGTATTATTCAGCGTTATCAATTACGTCTGGCTCATAATGAATTTGAATTGCAGTATGCGCTAGCTGGCTCTGCGGTGGTAGAACGGAGTCGTTATAGCGGTGTGGGTAGTAAAACAAACAACAGTTCTTTGGCCACACCAGAAGTCAATCTGAAAACCAAGCTGGGTTCACAGTTGTCATTGAATATGGATAACAATGTTTCCAATTACAACAGTTTTACGCCAGTGCTTAACTTTTCCTTTACCCAACCTTTATTACGTGGTTTTGGTAAGGCAGCCAATGAGGCCAATTTGTTGGACGCCATTGATAATGAATGGCTCAATAAATTGAATTTGCAACAAGCGGTTATTGATCAGATCACTCAGGTCATTATTGCTTATCGAACATTAATTTTAAGCGGTAATAATTTACAAACCCAGCGATTACAATTGAAGGAAGCCCGTAAGTCTTATGAGTTAAATGAGAAAAAAATAGAAGCTGGGCAACTGGAGCCTACCGGTAATATTCAGCAAGCCTACCAAATTGAATCATTAAGTTTGATGGTAGAACAAGCAGAGAATGATTTTAAAACAGCGGCTCAAGATTTGTTGCAAACCATAGGACTTGATCCACAGATGCGGTTGTCGGTGCCAAGTGATGTGACGGTGGATCGAATCGTTGTGCCGGATCTCAAAGAATCCATTAACTTGGCACTTAATCATAATACGCAATATTTAGCTCAGAAAATGGTACTACGTGCCGACGAGAGAGCATATGAGGTGGCGAAAAACCAACAGCTTTGGCAGCTTGATGTAGGTGCCAATGTACAAAGTGGTGCGGTCACTGAGGTCGATGCGAACAATAGCGGCTTTCGTGGTATTTATAGTGGCCGTAATCTAACCGAGTCGGCACGAGTTACTCTGACGATTCCTCTTAATGATATTAACCGCCGCAGTCAACTGATTACGGCCAAGGTAAAATTGGAAAAAGATCGTTTAACCCTTATTGCTACCAAGCGTGGGTTAGAAACAATGATTACTAATACTGTTAATGCAATTCAAAGTTTGGCAAAACGATATCAATTGGCTGAAAAGCAGGTTAAATTGGCAGCCCAATCTTATGCGTTAGAAAAGAAAAAGCAACAGGCTGGTATTGCCAGTGCGCTTGATGTCAACAATACTCAAAATCAACTGATTCAGGCACAGATTGGCTTAATCGGGGCCAAAATTGCGTATCTTAACCAATTGTCGGCCCTGCAGCGTATATTAGGAACGACGCTTGATCATTGGCAAATTAAACTCAGGTATGGCGAATGAAAAACAATTTATATGTACTCTTTCTTGTTATGATGGCCAGCTTATTAATGGCCTGCAACAGTCATAAAGAGCAGAAAAAAATAATTTACAGACTTATGTTGTCAAAACAGAGCCGGTGCAAAAAACCTTGTATTTTAGTGGCACCATTCAACCTTTACAGGAAAGTACTCTGACCAGTCCGATGGACGCCATTGTGGAAACGATGCACTATCACTATGGCCAATTAGTAAAAAAAGGCGACATTGTTGTTACTCTGAATTCCACCGATTTACAAAGACAATACAATGACACGCTTACCGAGTATTTAAAGGCTAAGGATAATTTCACCGTCGCCAAGGCAAAATTTATCGGTACTCAGGAGCTTTGGGATGCAGGCCTGCTATCTAAAAAACAACTATTTAAGTGAAAAATCCAGTTTAGATACCGCAAGGGTAAGTCTGATGCAGGCAACGCGTAAATTGAGTGAAATGTTAGAGAAAATGGATGATGGTGAAAGTGCGGCAAAAAATCTCTCTGCCCTCAATATCGCTGACTTTGATAAAGTAAGACAAGCCTTAAGCACAAAACATAATTTAATTCATTTAAAGGCACCTACTGATGGTGTTCTGCTTTATCCGCCAAAAGCCAGTGAGGATAAATCAGCCCGATTAATGGTCGGTGCAGCCGTTAAATCCGGCCAGGTGTTAGCCTTGGTTGGCGATTTAACCGGGGTAAGTATCGAAATTGATGTGCCTGAAATTGATATTGATAAAATTCATACCGGTATGGCAGCGAATATCACAGGGGTTGCTCTAGGCAAACAAGTTTTAAAAGGTGAATTAGTGGCGGTGAATGTGCAAGCGTCAAATAATGGTGGTGCTTTGCCCTCTTTCAGTGCCGTAGTGGAGGTTAAGAACCTCAGTGAAGAACAGCGTCGTTGGGTTAAGGTTGGCATGAGTGCCTCCGTTGAATTACCCATTACTGGTAATGAGCAATTATTGGTTCCTATTGTGGCGGTAAAACAAGAAAAAGGAAATTCAGTCGTTAAGATACTCGCCAGTGATGGTTCTTTATCCAACCGGATTGTATCTACTGGCTCGGCTCAGGCGGATAAAGTCGTGATTGCTTCTGGTTTAAAAATAGGGGATGTGGTGGCTTATGACTGAGAAGTCATTAATCGCGTTGCGCGATATAACAAAGACCTACCAAATTGGTGATGCCTGTTCGCAGGTATTAAAAGATATTTCCCTTACCGTGCAAGAGGGAGAGCTGGTTGCTATTGTGGGTGCTTCCGGTTCTGGAAAATCCACGCTAATGAATATTATTGGTTTGTTGGATAAGGCTGACGGCGGTGATTATTTACTTCATGGGCGAGACGTGGCGGGTTTAACGGTAAATGATTTAGCTGCTTTGCGTAATCGAAGTATCGGTTTTGTGTTCCAGCAATTTAATTTGTTACCTCGTTTTAATGCAAGACAAAATGTCGCTTTACCTTTAATTTATCGTCAGATGGCAGCTGACGAACTGAAAGAGCGTGTTATGAATGCGTTGACTCGGGTGGGAATGGAGCGCTTTGCTGAACATCGGCCGACTCAGTTATCGGGTGGACAACAGCAACGAGTTGCTATTGCACGTGCATTGGTTGGTGAACCCCGAGTCATTTTAGCCGATGAGCCTACGGGTGCGCTTGATTCACACACTGGCTCTGAGGTAATGAATTTGTTCTTGGCTCTGCATCGTGAAGGACGAACCATCATCATGGTAACGCATGATGAGCAAATAGCCGCCCAGTGTGTAAGGCGCATCACCTTGGCTGATGGCAAAATTATTGCGGAGTCTGCGCAATGACTTTATTCAGCCATTTTCAGCAAGCCTTGGTTAATTTATCTTCATCAAAATTAAGATCATTTCTTGCGGTCTTAGGTATTTTGGTAGGCACTGCGGCGGTAGTCGCTTTGATAAGTTGCGGTCAATTGGCAACAGAAAAAGCCCTGGAGCAATTTAAAGCATTGGGAACTGATTTATTGGCTATTTCTGTCTATCAGAAAACGCAGGACAAAACACATAGCAATGAGAGTCAGATACCGATAGCGCTTTGGCGGCAATTACCAGAGCGAATTCCTGCAATCTTGCAGATTGCTCCTTACAGTACAGCGTACCAGCCTTTAAGTTTTCAAGGGAAAATTTTGCAGGGGGCAGTGATAGGTGCCGATGAATCATTAGCCGCTATTATTCATATTAGGCTTGCTCGTGGCCATTTTGTCTCTTTTGTTGAATCGTTTGAGCATTTTTGTGTGATAGGCGATGGTTTAGCCCGTCAATTACAAGACGTTAGTCTTGATGAACCGATTGGTAAACAATTACGCATAGGACAAACACTATATACCATCATCGGTGTAGCCAAACCCTGGAAAGAGAACGGTTTTTTAACGAAGATATCAATCAGTCGGCTATTATCCCCATTTCTGGTATGCCTTTAGTCTCTAAGGACAGTAAAATAAATAATGCGGTTGTGCTATTGCAACCAGATAGCCCTATTGATGATGTAATCGCGCAAATTAAACAGATTCTTACTGCCCAGGCACCTAAATTAAATATCTTTCCTCGCAGTGCTAAGCAAATTATTGCGAGTATGGAAAATCAAGGTCGGATTTTTACCTTATTACTGGCTGTCATTGGTGGTATTTCGTTATTGGTCGGTGGAATTGGTGTTATGAATGTGATGTTAGTCTCTGTGAGTGAGCGCAAAAAGGAAATCGGTATCCGCAAAGCGGTAGGCGCAAAAAACAGTGAAATTCAAGCACTTTTTTAATCGAATCAGTTATGTTGTCCTTCTTAGGTGGTGTGCTGGGTGTTATTTTGGGTTTGATTTTTACACGTGGAGTTGCCTATTTCAGTCAATGGCACTTTACTTTTTCTTTATGCCACCGTTGGCAGGTTTTGCCGTATCGGTTGCCACGGGCATCTTTTTTGGTTTTTACCCGGCAAGGCGAGCAGCAAAACTTGAACCTATGGTTTCTTTACGCAGCGAATAAGAAAAATCAGAAGGACAAGGTTTCATACTGATCATCATCAGACGCATATCCATCCATGTCAGCTCGTTGCTTTACCAGCTTATTAATAAAATCCGTCAGTGAGTGCCCGTTTTTTGCTCCCAATCACGAAGAGTAATGGCAAATTTTCCTTCACGCAGCTGTATCAGTTCGGCGTCGCCGAGAGCTGGACCAAAATCCAAAAATTTCAATAAGGCCATCGCTGCACTGACTTGTAAATGACTCGTTGAGGTTGCAACGATATCTTCTTTTTCTTGCTGATTATTATTGTTCTTATCAGATGAAGAAGAGAATAAAGATAGAGCTTGTAAGGGTTGCGATAGCTTTTCTTCGGCTTCTTTTGTCTCGTAGTATTCGAGGTAAACCTTAAGCATGTTTTTCAACTCTCCCAGCGCAGTGGGTTGGTTTGTTTTAGAGATTTTGAATTCAACGCTATCTTCTTCTACCCAATGACAGTGCAGCGTGTCTAGTAGAGATGCGGTGGAATAGTGGGTTTCAGTGTCATCATAAAAATGATATTCATTGCAGGGAGGAAGTTGACTGATAATGTCGCTAATCTGGGTATTCTTGCCATTCCATGCAAGAGCATGAAGGTGTGCTTTATAGTTATCGATTGGAAGTGTTGAAATGATTAGGGGATATTTACAGTTTTTTAAGTACACTTTGGTTAGTTGATGGTGTGCAAAGGCTTGGGCATCGCGACGAATGACGTCAGTTTTGGTTAAACCAAGCACAGGAAGCAGATAAGCGAGGACATAATCAGGATCTTTATGGAAGGTAGCAATAGCACAGATTGCTTGATCATTATGGACAACTGTTTTATTTAAACCGCTTTTGGTATTGGAGCCTGGCTGGTATTTCGCGGGATCATGAGCAGTATGTTGAATACTGATAGTCTTATCAAAATCAAGAATACGAAGAATGGAAGGCATAACAGATTATTTCCTTAAATGGTTGTTTAAAGATTAGCAGACGAAAGTCATTAAGGCTGGTACAAACAAAGACAATGAGGAGCGGTTTTATACTATTGATCTTAATTAGTCCTGTCAATCAACAACGCTAATCACATCATTGATTTTTTATGTTATTTAAGATTGAGATTACACATAGATAAGACTGGTGTGGCATTAGAAGAACGAGTCAACAACTCTATTTTCAATGATGTATCAACAAAAGGACCTGGATGCTTGGCATCCAGGTATCCTCTAGACAGGCGCTGGTGCAGGGTCAGGAGGAGGATCCTTGGATAATTCACTGGGAGCCCAGCCAACGATCAAGGTGCCTTGATATAAAAGCTCGCAGAGAGACACTGCTTTACAAATATTACTCGTCAAATCGTTGCAGTCACCTTCTTGAAATAGCAAGGCGATAGCTAAACCAGTGTGTGCACCGGCTAACAGGAGTTGAATAGTATGGACTAGTTTTTCGCTGACATGCGTGTCATGGCGAAACAAGGCATAGAAAGAGATGAGCGACTGGGCAAATTTACTAGGGATTATGGCTGCCGGACTGAATGACTCAAGCCCCTGGCCAACAATTTGCGTAACCGCATTGCTACGTTGTGCATTGCGATGCCCTGCTGTCGAGGTGTAGGGAGCCCGCATGGCGATTGCATTTTTGCATGTTTCGAAAAAACCTGGCATATATTTTCCTTAATTTAATCAAATAGTTAATCCTTTATCTATTACCCAACTTGCAACCTGTTGAGGTCAGTTTTGGCAGGTAGATTGTAACAAAATGGTTAAATAGTGTAAAAATTATTAGTCAGGAACAATATAGAGTCATTGTGTGAGTAGTCACTTGAATTTTTTAGCTCAGCAATGGCATAATGGCCTATTTTTAAACAGGCTATTATGACAAGTTATCTTGGCAAGAATAACTGCTTGGTATTAACTCACATTGTTATTATTTGTTTAAGCAATACCTTGGTTCAATACCCTTTTGTCCTATGGGGATTTCGGACTACTTGGGGGGCGTTTAGTTACCCTCTGATTTTTATTCTTACTGATTTAACAACACGGTTATTAGGGCCAGAGAGAGCGAGAAAGACAATTTTTGCGGCCATGATACCGGGACTTCTGTGTTCTTATTTGATTTCCAATTGGTATGCTCATGGGGTTTTATTGGCCTACAATATGTTGATTTTGCGTATCGCTTTCGCGAGTTTTTGCGCCTATGTGATAGGCCAGCTGCTGGATATCACGATTTTCCAGCGCTTGCGCCAGCAGGTCAAATGGTGGGTTGCGCCAGCAGTATCGACCATCTTTGGTAATCTGTTTGATACTTATTGTTTCTTCTTTATTGCTTTTTATCAGAGTAACAATGCCTTTTTAAGGACTCATTGGCTTGAAATTGCTACTGTCGATTTGATTTTTAAATTGCTGATCAGTTTAATTTCTTTTGTGCCGCTGTATGGTTTGCTTCTGAAGTTAATTTTACGTAACAAGCCGATGGCTATGGTCAATGCACCTAGTCAATCAAGGTGATGCACATGAAACCTGGGAGATTGTTATATGAAATTAACGTTTTTTGGTGGTGATAATCTACCTCTCGATGAGGGTTTATGTATCTATATACTGAGTTTTTTACAGCCCAAAGAACGGCAAAATTAACAACAGTGAGTAAGGAATGGCGGTCGGTGATCAAAACCACAGAGCATACTCTGGCCTTATTACCTATTATGCAGCGCGTCCCACAACGGCGCGACTATAGTTTACCGAGGATAATAAGCAGATACGGTAGCGCCATCCTTTAATAACAATCGCCCTTTTTAAAAGGATAATAATGGCAAGGAAGGACAATTACTTTGAGCATGATGCTGATGTTGGCATTATAGGTTATGGAAGGTCGATGGAAGCTAGTTTTGTCGATGCGGCAAGGGCCATGTTCGCTTTAATGGCTAATTTATCCTCTGTACATCCCATCCATGAAGTCACTGTTGAATTTGAAGAAGAGGACATTGAACTGGCTTTTGTGATCTGGCTTAATTTGCTCATCGCCCAAGCGCAGACTAATAATTTAATATTGACAGAATTTGAGCTTAAGCGAACTGGCTTTTTGTGGCAAGGCAAAGCGCGAGGGGAAATTTGGCATGCAGGGATTGAGCGTGGTATTGAAGTAAAGGGGGCCACCTTGACCATGCTATCAGTAAAACAAGAAGATGATTTGTGGCAGGCTAAATGTGTTGTTGATGTTTAAGTCTGATGAGCGAAGGATGGAATGATGGATATAAAGGGATTAAAACAAATCGACGAGTACTGCTGGGCTCCACTGGAAAAACCCAAATCAGTCATGCTGTTTGGCTCTAAAGAACTGATTGCCGCAATGGATGAAAAAGTCCGACAACAAATTACTAATGTGGCGAGTCTGCCTGGTTTGGTTGGGGCTGCGATGACCATGCCTGATGCACATTGGGGGTATGGTTTTCCAATTGGTGGTGTCGCCGCTTTTGATGCCGATGAGGGGGGTATTATTTCGGCAGGTGGTGTTGGCTTCGATATTTCTTGCGGCATTCGCTGTTTACGTAGCAACCTTTTTATCAATGATATCCTTCCTTATGTAGAAGATTTGGCTGAGCAGTTATTTGTTTCCGTTCCTTCCGGAGTTGGTTCTCAGGGAAAGATTTCCTTGTCTATTCCAGCGCTTCATGAGGTGATGCGCGGAGGAGCAAAATGGGCGGTGGATCAGGGTTATGGTTTCCATGAGGATTTGGAGTACATTGAAGAAAAAGGAATCATGACGGGTGCTCATCCTGAAAATGTTTCTGAATTTGCTAAGAAACGGCAATTGAAGGAAATGGGAACGCTTGGATCTGGTAATCACTATCTGGAGATTCAGGTCGTTAAAAAATTTATGATGAACTTGCAGCCAAAGCCTTTGGTCTTGCGGAGAATCAAATTATTGTTGCCATCCATTGCGGCTCAAGGGGCTTGGGACACCAAATCGGCTCGGATTATCTGATTTCCCTTGCCAAAGCGGCCAAAGAATTAGGAATCAAGTTACCCGATCGTGAATTGGCTTGTGCGCCTATTCTATCTGCAGAAGGCCAGCGATATCTTGGTGCTATGGCCTGCGGTATAAATTGTGCGTTGGCAAATCGCCAAATAATAACTCATTTAACGCGCGATGCGTTCACTAGTATCTTGGCGGATGATGTTCGCCTTGAAACCTTGTTTGATGTGTCACATAACACCTGTAAACGAGAAACCCATTTGGTGAAAGGAAGAAAAAAGAAATTTATATTCATCGTAAAGGGGCAACTAGGGCATTTGGACCTCAACATCCCTCTTTACCAAAACGCTATACTCAGGTGGGGCAGCCAGTTTGTATCGGGGGCAGTATGGGAACAGGTTCTTACATTTTAGCTGGTAATGCGGACGATTTAAATCGTGCTTATGCGTCAGCCTGCCACGGTGCTGGGCGGCAGATGAGCCGTACACAGGCACTGAAGCAATGGCAGGGAAAAGCGTTAATTAATGAATTGGCACGGCAAAGCATTTATATCCGTAGTCATTCGATGCGTGGAATTGCTGAAGAAGCACCTGGTGCTTATAAGGATGTTGATAAGGTTGTTGAGGCAACCGAATTTGCTGGATTAGCCAGACGAGTGGCTTTTTTAAAGCCCATTGCTTGCATAAAAGGATGAAACAAAAAACCTGGTAAAATCATCCATGAGCGGGTGGGTTTTATTTATTATTAAGGAACAGAGGGGGAAGGATAACCACCCTCTTTTGCAACAGGTTTTACAATGGCTATAGGCGTGGGGGTAGTTTCATGGTGCTCATGCTCATGGCTGAAAAAAGATGCCCCTCCACTAACGTGTAATTTGGAAGGATCAGCCTCATGGCTATCAACTATCGGAGCTGTAACAACAGCCGATGTTGGATCTACAGTGAGAGTTAAACCCTTGGCCAAGCCAGTACTCATATCATGATGAGGATCTATTGCAGGAGCGTTACTCGCTTCAATTTGGGTTTTTTCTCATGTGCTACTTCCACGTTTTTAAACCAGTTTGCAAGCTATCGCGCATGCTGGACTCGTTGTATTTAAGAATAACAGTCTTAACGGCATAGATAGTCACAATGGCTGCTACGGCGGCAAGGGTTACAAAAATCCCGCCAGGCACAAAACACCAGGCGGCCATGATGCCTACCAAGATAACAGCGGCTACAAGATTAACAATGGCAGCGTTCCTGTGTTTGATATAACTTGATTCACGGCGTAAAAGTTCTTGTTCAGCTTGTAAATCATTCCCTACAATAGGAGGGCTGTTTTTGTACTCTAGATAATTTTGTGCTGCAGCGAACATCTCTTTAAACATATCGACAGCGGAGGCGGCTACGAATAAACTGGCCACAACCGGCGACATAACCGTTGCAGAAGCTATCCAAATTGCGTAGGCAGCAATGTTGATTGCTGTATTAGTAAACAGAAAGGCATTATCCCGGATACGGTTAAAGAGAGAGCGTTTCTTATCAAAATGATTTTGATACATCGCGTAAAGTGCGGCAGCACCGGTATAAACTACACCAAGAATGGGTATACCAGTAGCGGAAGCCAAGAATCCTTTTATGACGCTTATTGTCCCTGCCATGATGGGACTCATGTATAAATTAGCCAATATTGAAAGTATCAGGGCGCCACCTACGGCAAGTTCCATTTTTCCATAGGCAGTTTTTTCATCAATTAAATCAAGAATAGTGCTGGCTTGGAGGTGTTTTTCTTTTTTAATTCAGCGAAGAAATCGTAAACGGTTAAACTTGATTTTAAATACCTGTCCCAATGACTTTGCGGTATATTCAGGTTTTTTAGTATTGCTTTTAGTTTTGTTATGATTTCCTTGTACCCGGGGGAGCTGTCTTCTTCTGAATCTGAAATGGTTATAGTATGAAAATCTGTATTCAGCTTTATAAATTTGGTATCGTAAAATTTCATACGTGCTTTTAAGTCTTTAAACGTTGCTCCACCCTTAATATAAGCATTAAATTCATCCAGTGTTTCGCTTAATGTTTCTACAGTCACTTACATTAACTCAAAAGTACGGTGATAGTTTTATTTTAGATTAACAAACTTAAAAAATATTAAATGCAATCAGGTGTGTCAATTTCGCCTAACATCTTGAGTGCTGATTGATTGTATTCAGAAAAAGGGCGATAAAAGAGGAAAGGGTTTATTATTTTAATCCGTGAGATAGTTATTATAAAGCCTAATATAACTACCATCTTTTTCTATTTTTAATAATTGCTGATTGATTGACTCAATTAAATCTGCATTTTGCGGCAAAGCCATGATGGCAAAACCTTCTCCAACACGCATGGGTTTACCTACATTAATCAAGATGCCATCGCTGGTTTGTCGCCAATATTTCATTGAGAGGCTATCTAAGAATATAGCATCAGTATCACTTTGATTCAGGGCGGCAATTAATGAAAGCGGTCCCTCATACAAAGCGATTTGAAATTCTAAACCATAATGATTGACTAAAAAATCTTCATAATCAGAGCCTCTGACTGCGCCTATCTTTTCCCTTTTAAATCGTTAATGGATCTTAATCCGCTACGCTTTAAAGCTGCAAATTGTCCATCGCTTTCCATATAAGGTAAACTGAAAATGTAAGTGGCTTTCCTGGCTTCAGAAATAGTAATTCCACCTATAGCCAGATCAAATTTTTTTATTCAATGCGAGATATATATTGTCGAGCTCCATGGGATAAAATTGACAGTTTTTATTCATTCTTTGGCAGAGAAGTTTCATCAAATCAATATCGAACCCTTCTTCCTGACTGATAACAAACGGGGGTCTGTATACGGGATGGCCGATTTTAATTGTTGCATAGGCAACAGTAATTTGCATTAAATAGCTGAGTGCTATAATTGATAGCATCCTTTTTATTTTAATCATTTCCTGATAGTACCTACCAATTTAGTCCAATGAGCTTTTTATTAAACTATGGCTTCTTCTGCAGAACATTACATCCTAAGTCTAGTACAATTTTGTGCAAAGGAAGCTACACTAAAATTATCAAACGATTTTGCTTTAAGGTTAAAATAGTTCATGTTTTCAACAAAGCAATATGTCGACCCACATCAAGCTATCGAGCGAGTGTGCGAAATTTATGAAAACCAGACTGCTCTACTCCGCGAAGCATTCAAGCGTTTTGTCAAAGGTGAAGACCTGACTAGAAGAATAAGAGCTTATTACCCTTTTGTGCGGATTAAAACAACAGCTCGTACGAATGTTGATGCTCGTCACTCCTTTGGTTTTGTCACGGGGCCAGGCCGTTATCAAACTACGTTAACACGGCCTTTGCTCTATAAAGAGTACTTACTTAACCAATTTAGATCGTTAGCTGCCCATCATGATGTTCCTTTGTCTGTTGGGCTCAGTGAGGTAGCAATTCCGGTACATTTTGCTTTCCCTGAGGGCTTGGATGTCGCACAGGATTTGGCTGAACCAGAGCAGATAGAACATTTACCTGATGTATTCGATGTACCCGATCTGGGAACAATAGATGATTGTATAGTTAATGGCACTTATGAAAAAGCCGATGACATGGACCCTCTCGCCCTTTTTTCGGCTCTTCGCATTGATTACTCTCTCCATCGGTTGAAACACTACACGGCAACGTCACCAGAATTTTTTCAGTCTTATGTCTTGTTCACTAATTATGCGTTTTATGTTGATGAATTTATCCGGATTGGGCGGGAGTTAATGCAGGCAACGCCTGATCCAGATCTGCGTGCTTATCGACAACAGTACACAGCTTTTGTTGAACCGGGTAATGTGATCACTTGGAATACTAATTTGCCTGATACACTTATTGAGCGAGTGCAAAGTGGTGTTGCGCCGATATGCCAGCCACAAATGCCTGCTTATCATTTATTACGGGCAGATGGTTCTGGTATTACTCTGATTAATATCGGTGTCGGTCCTTCCAATGCAAAAACGATTACTGATCATGTCGCTGTTCTGCGTCCGCATGTTTGGCTGATGCTAGGTCATTGCGCTGGCCTGTCTACCGTACAACGAATTGGCGATTATGTTTTGGCTCATGCCTATGTTCGTGATGATCATGTTTTGGATGAGGAACTACCTTTGTGGGTGCCGATTCCTTCCTTGGCTGAAGTGCAATTGGCTTTGCAGGATGCAGTCACAGATTGTACGCAACTCAATGGTTATGAATTGAAGCGTATCATGCGTACCGGCACAGTTGCCTCAGTTAATGACCGTAATTGGGAGTTGCGCGATCATCGTATTCCTTTGTTGCATTTGAATCAGAGTCGAGCAATTGCTTTGGATATGGAGAGTGCGACAGTAGCAACCAACGGTTTTCGTTATCGCGTACCTTATGGGACTTTATTGTGTGTATCAGATAAACCTTTGCATGGCGAAATCAAATTAATTGGTATAACTCGCCATTTTTACGAAAAAAGTGTTAATCAACATTTAAAAATCGGCATTAGAGCATTGGAATTAATGCGAGAGCGAGGAGGAGAGCAATTACATAGTCGTAAATTACGTAGTTTTTGGGATCCAGCGTTTCGCTAAATCCCAGGAAAATTTGGATCCATTACTTTGCTTGAATCGTTGCTCTATTTTTGCAATGATGATAGGAAGTTACAGCAGGACTGTAATGAAATTACACCAAGGTCTCATAATAGGGAGATTGTTATGACTAACTGTAGACTAAGCCCAATGGCTTTAGGATTGGCTTTAGGTGTTTTGTGGGGAATATCTATTTTTCTGATGGGTATAGTTGCCTATTATTCTAGTTATGGACAGCCTTTTGTAGCCGCAATGGGTTCTTTGTATGTAGGTTATCAACCCTCGCTTTTAGGCAGCGTTATTGGAGGCATTATCGGCTTTATTGACGCTTTCATTGGTGGTGTTATTCTAGCCTGGCTCTATAATTTATTCGCCCATTGCTGCTGTAAAAAAATGAAGCATGTGCAGTAGAAGAAACAACAGCAGTTAAGACTGCACCTAAACCAAGAGCCAAGAAAACTACGACCTAATCTTTATTTGTTCTTTGTTCTTTGTTTTTTGACAATCATAAGCCAGCTAAGCACTTTTTTAAAAGTTAGCAAAGCTGGTTTTCCTCCACATTTTCTACAGTTGGTTGAGGGAAATAGTCGCTATCCTGGTGAGTATTAGCGGGGGCAATGCCTAATTTTATTGCTTCTTCTAAATCAGCTGGATACTGACTGATAACGTGAGTGTTTTCTCTATCGCTTGCAGGTAATTGCTCTTCAACCAGATATCGTAGTAAGGACGTGGTGGAATTAGAATTTGTTGCCGCGCGATTTTGAGAGTCTGTCTTAAAAAGCTGATAGCGATAGGATAAACAAAGAAAGATATTGGGTGCTATCTCAATAGGCTGTTTATCATCGACTACACTGCAATCGATTTGGTTAAAACGAATCTCGGGATTCTTGCTTTGTAAGAGTTGAATTATTTTATTTACATTTAATTCATTGGTATTGGATATTAAATAGACTGGTTCTTCTAGCGCTCGTTCGGCGAGTGTGGCAAAACGAGCTACTCTATCATCCTCCAAGCCAATGATTGCATTCCAGGCATGTTCTAATAGAGCCAAATTGGCTTCTTCTCTATAGGAACTGTCAGCAATTTTTATTGAATCACTTAGGCTACAGACAAAATTATCATCAAGAAAATCGAAAATAGTCAGTAAATTAATTAAGAATTGCCTGCTCGTAATTTTGCCAAGTTTATACGGTTCGATTAGTGTTTTGTACTGAGTTTGATATTGGTACATGACCCACGCAAAATTGGTTCCTGACTGAAAAAAGCTCGGACAACAAGTTAGACAGCCTGTAGAGTAATTATTGCAAAGCTGCGCAAAAGCTCGCACGCTTGTGGATATGGGATACAAAGAATGAAGTGTAGATAAATTGACAATAAGAGTCATTTTTATTAAAGATAAAAAATAGAAGCAATAGATTATGTATTTACAGCTCATTGCAATCGATGTCAATGAGCGTGTTGAAGTCATGACCGTGGATGGAACACGCTAGCTTAACCGGTTAAGAAGGAGAGCTATACGATTGACTTTGCTTTTCTGTGGCTGTTACTGCTGCAACTTTCTGCTGGGTACGTCTCGCGATCTCAAGCTGTAATTCCTTGAAAAAAGCGGATTGGTAAGGTTGCGGAGGCGATTCTGGCTGTGTAATGTCTTTAACGGCTGGCCATGAATCCAATTCTGTTTTGATCTCAAACTGACTATTAACTAAGGAATCTAACGGTTTGACTTTTTGATAAGCAAGAAAAAAGCCTCGCAGCAAGCAGCAAATCTTGGATTAGTCCTTATTAACAGCACAAATGAAATTGATAAATAAGAAATCACTTTTGCATCAGTAAGCGTTGCTTGGTTGCTAGTGACCCTCTCCTGCAGTTCGGTTAAGGTAGATTGAATTTCTGTATGATTTTTGTCGCTGGTTTCTCGTTTATAGTCGCCGACTAATTTAATAAGTAAACTGAGGCATTCATTACTTACAGACATTCCTTTCTCCGTCGATAATGATAATTTTATTAGATAGCATTCAAAATAGAAATGCAAGGGCAGTGGCGTCTTTGGGAAATATGTTGGACACATAAGAAATAAGGAGACATTTATGTCGTGTGAAAAAGACGAACACAAGCAACATCAGCAGACAGTTCCGGCGTTTTTATATGGCACTGCCTGGAAGGAAGAGGCCACAGAAAATTTGGTTGTTACTGCTCTGAAGGCAGGATTTACCGGTATTGATACCGCTAATCAGCGTAAACATTATTATGAAGAAGGTGTTGGTAAAGGGATTCAAGTATTTTTAGCGGGCAGTGAAAAAACGCGTCAAGACTTATTTCTGCAAACAAAATTCACGTTTGCCGACGGTCAGGATCACCGTAAACCTTATAACGAAATGGATTCTTATGAGTTACAGGTTCAACAATCTTTTCGCAGTTCGCTTGAGCATTTACAAACCGATTATATCGATTCTTATATTCTGCATGGGCCTTTATTTTTTGATGGTCTAAGTACAGGGGATTGGGCGGCTTGGCAGGCTATGGAGGAATTGTGGCGAGCAAAAAAATCAAATTCCTAGGGATTTCAAATGTGAGTCTTAAGCAGTTAGAGGAATTTTATATTTACTCGACAGTAAAACCTACGTTTGTCCAAAATCGATGTTTTGCCGTGAAACAATGGGATAAGGAAATAAGAGTTTTTTGCAGAGAGCACGGACTCATTTATCAAGGATTTTCTTTACTAACTGCCAATTATCAGCATTTTTCGCAGCCTTGGTTATGGTCCATTGCTCAAAAATATCAAAAAATATGGCTCAGCTTATTTTTCGCTTCGCGCAACAAATGAAAATGTTGCCTTTGACAGGAACAACAGATCAGCAACATATGCATGACGATTTAGCGATTGATGATTTCGCCTTAAGTGCTAATGAGTTGCAACAAATTGAGAATTTAGCCATTCGTTGAGTCAGTAAGCAAAGTTAATCTTAAAATATTAGGGTTATTTGTTGTCAACAAGATCTAAATTTGCTCCGAATGTTGTTTAATTCTGGACAACAGAGCTCTTTTTATAACACTATTGCCCTGCATAAAATTACAGCAGAATTTAAACTGTGCTAGCAGAATAAGAGTGAGATTATGAAAAAGATAAAAAACCTAATGACATGTTTTCTTATTATTGTACTAACAATAAGTATTTTCCCTCCGGCTTATGCGGTAACAAAAACTAATTATGTCGCTATCGATGCAGAGAATCAGAAAAAATTCTGGTTTATGTGAACCAATATCGTCAAAAACGTGGTTTGCCACCCCTTAAAATGAATAAGCTTATTTCACAAGAAGCAGAACGTCATAGCCGTGATATGGCAAATCATCGTATCCCATTTGGCCATCAGTATTTCAGTACGCGTATCAAGCGCATTTTTGATGAAATTCAGCAATGTCGTGGGGGCGCAGAAAATGTTGCTTATAATTACAGGGATGCAAAGATAGTAGTCGAGCAATGGTTAACCAGCCCGGGGCATCGTCGTAATATTGAAGGACGTTATAATTTGACTGGCATAGGTCTTGCCCGTGATAGTAGAGGTAAACTCTATTTCACTCAGATTTTTGTACGTACCGATAATGCAGCTTATCTAGGTTAGTTAGAAAATAACAGCAGATGGTGTCATAACATCTGCTGTATCTTTCTATCTAGGAAAGTTATGAAGGCAGTTTAAAATGGAGTGGTTCTGCTTTAATTTTTTCCCTGACAAGCTCATAGCCTGTTCTGCCATTAGCGATATAAATTAAGGACCAGGCGCTAACCATCGACGCATCACCAAATACACAGATATCACTCTGTCCTAATTCATTAGCAAAACCACCAGAGATAACTGTAAATGGCATACTGGAGCCACCAATATTCTTACAAAAATTTAAAGAAGGATTATTGTATTTACCTTTAAACAAGGGTGAATCAAAAGAAATAGGAGGCAATTTTCTTATTAGGGTAGCAGCGATATTGGGTTTGACCGAAGCAAATGATTCTAAACCAACTGCAATAAAGCCATTATCTATTTTGAAAGTACAAAAATGTTTACTGCTGCCGTTGATCTGCCCGGTAGGGCCATCAAATTGTGCAGGCATTTCCTCTACTTGTCCCCCTGATTCAAGACAATAATCTGCATAAGCTTGCATTTCATTTTCGTTCGCGAAACAAATTGTAGTAGCAACGGACAGCGTTACGATGAGCGATAGTTTCATAATCACAAGATACTCCTAAAAGCTGAAAATTAAGCCCTATATTCAGTTTGGCCCTAACTCTTTTCGAGACAAATAGATGAGGAAGCGATCAAGCATTTTGACGCTGAGTAACCGTTTGAGCCATACAAAAAGGTGAGCTGGAAGTGTAACGCGGTATTTTGCACGCGGATTTTTTGCTTCAATGGCATGAATCAATTTCTTAATGACGGTATCAGTACCCTGTGTGAAGGGGGAATCTGCTTTTTGTTGACGGAAATGACCAAGCATCTGCTGATAGTGAGCTTTAAAATAGCTATGTTCGCTGTCAATTTTTTGCAGGGAATTATCAATACAGTTATCTCTGAATTGACTTTGGATCGGACCAGGCTCCACGGTGATTACTCTAATGCCGGACGATTGAAGTTCAAGACGCAGAGTATCACTCAAGCCCTCTACGGCATATTTCGATGCATTGTAAGCACCACGAAAGGGTAAACTGATAACTCCCAGAATAGAACTAATGTTAATAATACGTCCTTGCCCTTGACGCCGCATTAGAGGAATAGCCAGACGAGTGAGATCTAATAGCCCAAAAACGTTGGTTTCAAATTGACTACGCAAGGCTGTTCGCGGGACATCTTCCAAAGCACCCACCTGGCCATAACCTGCGTTATTGATCAGTACATCTATGTGTCCGCCGGTTTTTGTTAGGACTTCTGCGAAGGCTGTCTCAATGGACGTGGTATCATCCACATCCATTTGGATGGTTTCAAGTCCGAGGGTTGCAAGTTTTTGGACATCCTCTGCTTTGCGACAAGAGGCAATAACACGATGTCCTCGTTTGGCTAAAGTAAGTGCAGCATCATGGCCAATACCCGTGGAGCAACCGGTGATCAGAATAATTTTTTGTTGCATACGATCGAGATTCACTGTTCAAGTCAGATTGAGATTTTTATCTTATTAAAAAGTAGCTTTTATGACAAACAGAACCTCAGTACCATTCCGGGAAAAGATTACCAACTTTATAGAATGATTGACGAAGAAAGCAGCAGAGGATTTTAATACTTATATTGATGCGAATGAATGCTTACCCTCCGAAAAGTCGAATGCATCGCTGACTATCTAGATTAAGAGGATTTAATACAATGAAAAACATATTAATTACTGGTGCTAATCGTGGATTAGGGTTGGAATTTGTTAAGCAATTAAGTGAGCTAGACAGTCATATTTTTGCTGCTTGCCGTTTTCCAGAGCAAGCGGATGAATTACAGCAATTGGCGGCACAAAGAAAAATATCATTCTTTGCCAATTAGATCTTACCAAGGACGAAACGATTCGAGCTTTAGCTAAAAAATTGGGTGAGCAACCTCTCGATTGGCTTATTAATAACGCCGGTATTAGTGGTGCTCAAGGAGTAACAGTTGGCAATATAGAACGCGATAATTTTTTGCAGGTGTTGGCGATCAACTGCTTCGGGGCATTGAAAGTTACTGATGCTTTATTACCACAACTGCGTAAAGGGCAGGAGAAATTGATTATTAATATTAGTTCGCGTATGGGGAGTATCAGTGATAATCAGCGAGGCCGTAGTTATGCGTATCGCACTAGCAAAGCGGCATTGAATTGCGCCATGCGTGCTTTCGCGTTGGATGTGGCCAATGAAGGGATCAATGTGATGTTATTACATCCGGGTTGGGTAAAAACTCGTTTAGGCGGGCCAGATGCACCAATCGATACGCAAACCAGCGTAGCCAGTATGTTAAAAGTCATTGAAAAACATAAACAGTATAGTCACGCGGAAGTGTTACTAAGTTATGATGACAGTGCGATCGATTGGTAAAGCAATAACGAGTATATAATGGACTGATTATGCCGAAAAATTATTTTGATTCGCCTTTTAAGGGTATACCGCTGGCACAACAAATAACGAATCCCAATATTAGTGTGGGTCCTTATAGTTACTATTCTGGCTATTATCATGGCCATAGCTTTGATGATTGTGCTCGTTATCTTATGCCTGATTGTGAAGAAGTTGACAAGCTTATTATCGGGAGCTTCTGCTCGATTGGAAGTGGGGTTACATTTATGATGGCTGGTAATCAGGGGCATCATCCAGACTGGATTAGTACCTTTCCCTTTTTTACCTTGATGATAGTGAATTTGTCGGTGCAATAGATGGTTATCAAGCAGCCGGGAACACTGTTATTGGAAATGATGTTTGGCTTGGTACAGAAGCGTTGATTATGCCGGGCATTCAGATAGGTCATGGGGCTATTATTGCCAGCCGCGCTGTAGTAACTAAAAATGTTGAACCCTATGCTATTGTCGGAGGGAATCCGGCGAAATTTATTCGGAAGCGTTTCAGTGAAGAAACTATCGAGGTTCTATTGGCTATGGCATGGTGGGACTGGCCTTTGGAGCGGCTAACTCCAGCACTGCCTCTTTTATGTTCTGGCAATATTCAAGTCTTGCATGATTACTGGTTGTCTTGGTGTACCTCTATCTAAGTGAGTTTATTGCTAGACTTTCATAGATAGTCTCTGTTAAGGGCGTTGTCTTACTTAGCCCAGGGGGGCAGAGAAGATGCATTCAATAAGTGAATGGTGGATGTGGCTGGGATTTTTCATCTTGGTGAGTCTGGTATTGGCTATTGATATTTTTTATTGGGCAGAAAAAAGCACACCGTATTACAAGTAAAGAAGCACTTATCTGGGTTTCAGTCTGGGTATCCCTGGCTTTGTTATTTAATTTGTTGCTGTGGTGGTATTTAATCCAAGCGGCAGGTGCAGTTATCGCCAATCAAAAAGCGATGGAGTTTTTGACCAGCTATTTAATTGAAGAATCGCTTTCGATTGATAACATGTTTATTTTTATCATGATTTTCAATTATTTTGCAGTTCCTCATGACTACCAACGTCGCGTTTTATTATACGGAGTCATGGGCGCTATTATCATGCGGTTGGGTATTATTTTATCGGGTGTTTTTCTGATAGCAACGTTTCATTGGATTTTATATATCTTTGGCCTGATTTTGGTAGCAACTGGCATTAAAATGGTTGTTTTTTCTGAACAATCTTTTGATTTAAAAGACAATTTGGTTTTACGCTGGATGAGAGCTTATCTGCGAGTTAGTGCCTCTTTTCATGACGAAAAATTCTTTATAAAACAAAATGGTCTGCTCTATGTAACCCCTTTATTTTTAGTATTAATCCTTATTGAGGTTAGCGATTTAATTTTTGCTTTGGATAGTCTTCCAGCAGTTTTTGCAATTACAAACGATCCTTTCATTGTCTTTACCTCGAACATTTTCGCCATTATGGGGTTACGTGCTCTTTATTTTTGTTGGCAAATATGGCCGAACGCTTTCATTTACTCAAGTATGGCATTGCATTTATTCTGGTATTTATTGGATTTAAAATGTTGTTGAGTTATTGGTTTGAGCTCCCTATCTATATCGCCCTTGGCGTAGTCGTCCTTATTTTGGCTAGTAGTATTGTGCTCAGTTTACAGCAGACCGCCAAGAAAAAGTAGGAAAGTAAAATGCCCCTCTTATTGTGTGGTCATTTTTATCTAATAGTGGCATATAATAGACATTAATATGACTAATAAAAGAGCAATATGGCTTCGCAAAACAAGTTACCTTCTATCGTTACCCTAAGCGCTGGGCCTACCTCAAGTGGTGAGGCGATCCTAAGCCAAGATTCTGAGGGTAGGAATTTAGCATTAGGGATGTCTGAATCTTTTGTTTATATTCCAATTGTCCTAGTAGAACAAAGTTTGGTCACGCGTGATTACGAACTTTATCTTCTTAAAACGAATGAAAACCTTAGTGAAAAAATTGACGAAATCATAAGAACTGGTTGTGATGCAATTATCTTGCTGGGAAGTGAAAAAGAAAGGGTTGTTTATTTTATTGAGGATGAAAGCTTAATTTCCTCTATACCCAGCCCTATAAGATACGGTTTTGACGTAGATAAACTTACTCTTCTCCAACTTGATGACAATCAAAAAGTGGATCGTGCGAACAGTGATTTAGGTACAGTGAGAGGAATAATTAGACAACTTCGATTGCAGGGTGGCCGCGGTAATGAGGTGGAAATTAACGGAACTCGAACAGGACATCATGTATTTTCTCAGAGTTTCGGTCCTTGTAATCCTGTATTGGCGAGACGTAGGAAAGATAATCAATTTGTTCTTCATCATGCGGATAGCTCAGCTGTTGATAATACGGGTGGCATTGGCGCATTCTTACAAAGTGTAAAACTCGGTGAAGGAGCACAAGGTGTTTTTGTAGTACAAAATCCTAAAATAAAAGAAATGTTACCAAAGCACCTTTGATAGCGGGTGGTATTGCGGTGCAATTACAGGATCCGAGCGTAAAGCGCATCAATTTACCAGAAGGCTTTACTGCTATAGCGTGTATCAATGGAAATACAGTGATTTTTGGCTAGCAAACTCGTTGTCTTTCACGATAATGCCGAGAAGAAAAAATTACTGCAGGATTTGAGTGAGGCAGCGAGTGCGATGGAGAAAAGCCGCGAAATTAATAGTCACGTAGGCCCTGATATCATTGTATTGCCCCAGACCTTGAAAGATATAGTCACTCTGAACGAGGAAATGAAAAAACACTTGATCGCAAAGAGGGACCTTATAAAGAATTGATAAGCGCTTTGAAAGAATTAGGGATTGGTGAAAAATCTACTGAAAAAAAGGTATTTTTCAGCGTTTAATGAAACTTTAATGGTTTGAATTGGGCGACAGATTACTGTTTGGATAAGAATTAGAGCCTTCTATAATAGTTCTAATCGTATAGTATTTTTTGCAAAATGGCCAATGCTTTTTTGAATAAAAAAGTATACTTTTTCTTGCTCTAATACTTATTACCAAACTCTTATACGATACCAGTTGTTTCACAGGATTCATTTACATATAATTCGCGTGCTTTCATTTAACACAGGGGCGTGAATTATGAAGAAAATAGTGTTTGTTTTACTTGCCGGCTTGTTTCTTTCCAATGTACAGGCCTCTACACAGCGAAGTACTTTTTTCTGCAATTATAAAGATTATTTCCATTTAAGCAGCAGTACTCATCCGGGTATTTATATTCGTAGTGCCAACAATAACCAAGATTTATATCTTTTAATTATAGGACCTCGTAGCTTTGAAATTAGAGATAATGGTGCTTGTAATACGGGTTATGCTCACGTTGGGGTCGCCTATGATGACTATCATTGGTGTATATTGGATATCAAAGATGGTCCCTATATGATGCACCCTTCTATTAGTGCTGCTTGTAGTGGTATGGAGTATAAGGGGCTCAGTTATGATGGATTTAATACCTATTCTTACACGATAAGTATTGATTAATTAATAATCAAGATGAGTTGCTAATGGTGTCTCTTGCAACTCATCTTGATAAAACAGCTTAAGGCTAACCAACGCCGGTAATAACCGCAGCAAAAATAACGACAGCCCAGGAAGGGACGTTACAGAAAAACAATAATAGAAAACAAACTACTGCCAGAAAATAATCAGCGAGATTGTAAATAGCACTTGTCCATACTGGATTATAAAAGGCGGATAATAAGAGGCCAACCACTGAAGCGTTTACTCCTAGCATTGCGCGTTGAATAACGGAATGGTTACGTAAGGCCTCCCAAAAAGGCAAAGTACCTATGATTAGCAAAAAAGAAGGTAGGAATATAGCGATTAGCGCAATAGCAGCACCTACCCAACCTGCTGGCGTTTGTGTGGATAGAGCGCCTAAGTAAGCAGCGAAAGCAAAGAGAGGGCCGGGTACAGCTTGAGCTATTCCATAACCAGCAAGAAATTGATTGTTTGTTACCCAACCTGAAGGAACCACCAATGTTTGTAGTAGGGGTAAAACCACATGTCCACCACCAAACACGAGTGCTCCGGCACGATAAAAACCAGCAAACAACGTTGTCACATAGTTCCCGGTTTCTAAGGCAAGCACTGGCAATAGAAAAAGAAAAAGGATAAAGAGAATCAGGCATACCAAACCACGTTTCTTATCGATAGGTATAGTTAGAGAACGATGAGGTAGCTTTGTGGTTGGGGTAAGTAGCCACCAGCCCAATAGACCACCTCCGAAAATAACAATGAGTTGTCCTAAAACGCCAGCTATTAATGAGGTAACTACTGCGGCGACAAGAGCAATGCTTATACGAATCCCATCAGGGGTTAAGGTTTTTGCCATTCCCCACAATGCTTGTGCAACGATTGCAACGGCAACCACCTTCAAACCATGTAACCAATTATTATGAGTAGATTGCAAGTGAGTAATAGCCAAGGCAAATACTAGCAATATAATGGCCGAAGGTAAGGTGAAGCCTAGCCAGGCTGCTATTGCACCCTTAAGTCCGGCACGTGATAAGCCCAGCGCAATACCGACTTGGCTACTCGCTGGCCCAGGTAAAAATTGACATAAAGCAACTAAATCGGCATAGGATTGCTCATTTAGCCATTTTTGACGTAGTACAAATTCATCCTTGAAATACCCGATATGAGCAATAGGACCACCAAAACAAGTGCAACCTAATTTGAGGAAAAGTAAAAATATACCGAAAACGGTTGGTTTTTGTGAGGGCAGGTTTACGGTTGTTTTCTGCATGCGTCAATCCAGGTTGCCGTTAGGAATGGTCTATAAACAAACGGTAACCAAATTGGTTTAAGAAGCAATATAAGCAATAACGCTTTATTTCTGCAAGACATATTTCCCGGGAGCAGCAGGAAGAGAGGCAGGTAGTTTGGGAGGGGGGATACGTGTTGTGCTAGAGTGTTGAACTAACCAATTATGTAAGGCAAGCCACCATGAACCATGTTTGATTGTTGCAATTTCGAGCCAGTTCGTTGGATCGATATAGGTTGTATCTTTCTTGCGTCTGTGGATGCGATAAGTTCTATTCCTGCGTCCTGGCTCACTAACTATTCCGGCATTATGCCCGCCTTCGGTTAATACAAAAGTAATATCATCATTTACCATCAAATGAATTTTATATACTGAGCGCCAGGGAGCGACGTGATCTTTTTCTGTGCTAACAATAAAGGCGGGTAAATGAATGTTTGCAGCGACTACGGGCATGCCCTCAACTTTAAAACGCCCTGCAGAAAAATCATTATCGAGAAAAAGCTTTTCCAAATATTCACTGTGCATTTTATAGGGCATGCGGGTTGCATCGGCATTCCAGGCTAATAGGTCAATTAGACCGCGCTGGGTACCAGTCATGTAATCATGAACCATTTTTGACCATATTAAGTCGTAGGTGCGTAGCATCTGGAAAGAGCCAGCCATTTGTTTAGTATCCAGATACCCCTCTCCCCACATCATGTTTTTAAGAAAGGAGACTTCACTTTCCGTGATAAAAAGCATCAATTCTCCTGCTTCACTGAAATCACCTTGTGCCGCCAGTAGGACGAGGCTGTTAAGACGCTCATCACCATTTCTGGCCATTGCTGCTGCAGTAATCATCGCTAAAGTACCACCGAGGCAGTAGCCCATAAGATTGATTTTGGTTTTCGGTTGAATGGCGGAAACGGCATCGATTGCTGCCATAGCCCCTAAGCGATAATAATCATCTAGGCCTAAATGGCGATCCTTGCTATCTGGATTACGCCAGGAAATGATAAATACGGTGTGTCCTTTGCTAACAAACCAGTTTACCATGGAATTTTTAGGCGAAAGATCGAGAATATAATATTTCATAATCCAAGCCGGTAATATTAAGAGAGGTTCTCTAAAAACTGTTTTGGTTTGTGGTTTATATTGAATAAGTTCAATCAAATGATTACGAAAGACAACTTTCCCTGGTGTAATAGCAACGGTTTTGCCAGGGATGAAATGTTCAATTCCAGCTGGCGGTACACCAATTAATCTTTCTAGTGTGTCTTGTAGAGCGAGTTTAGTACCATGAATTAAATTAAGGCCACTTGAGCGAATGGTCTCGTAAAAGAGATTAGGGTTCGTCAATACGAAATTTGAGGGGGATAAAGCATCCATGATTTGTCGAATACAAAAGGCAACAGTTCGTTCGACATGCTCTGGTAAACCGGGAATATTGGTGGTCGCACGCCGCCACCAATCTTCCATTTGGAGAAAGCCCTCAGCCCAAAAACGCCAGGGGAAGGACTCCCAATTTTCGGTATGAAATCTTACATCACGACCGCTACCTGGCCTGGTTTCGCATAAAATTTTGTTGCCGCAATCTTCGTTATGGAGTAGTGGATAAAGAGCTAATTCTGCCAAGCGACCAGGACAGAGCGCTAACTGGGCAAGCCATGAAAAATAAGCTGTGCTTAGGGCTGCGGGACTTATTCCAGCAGATATTTTAGCAAGATTTGCCTGAAAAAATTGATCAAAGAGATTGAAAAAACAAGTAGCTCACTGGCTTCTTTAAAGGGAAACACCTGTTCCGAATAGCCAGGAATTATGGTTGCCTGGCGTGATTTTGATAATCTTCGTACAGTTGAAATTTTATTTTTTACCATACATTGCCCTGCCCTGGGGTTGTATTATTTTAAACGTCCTAATTACAAAGTAGCACCAAAGTAGTGTTTTAGCGAAGCATTTGGTTTAAGAATACAACAACGCTCTGTTTCATATAGAAAGGGATAATAAGTTCAATTGGCTATCAACTCATCATTGCCTCAGACATTTGTAATGAGTTTGCGGTACGATTTCGAGGTATACTATTCCAGCCTCCCTGGATTTATTGAAGGAGTCAATTGTTTTGCAGTTTTCTGTAACGAGTAGCTATTCATATAGATATCTTAGAATAATAGGAAAATCAGTTGGTTAATCATACTTTTACCACGTATAAAATCAGTCATGATTGTTTTGATAGAGACACACCAGCTAACATTGTTCTTCAATTATCATCATCAATAGAATTATAGAGACTGCGTAAAGAAGGATCGGCTTGTAACCCCGTTTGTTCTTTTTTCATCGTTGAGAGAGTGATCTTGGGTCTTATCGTCTGTTAATTATATACTGGCGCATACGACGTGTGCAGGCATGATTCCTGCTTGTATAAATTTTTAACTTCTTGCCGCAAACTAAATACGGTGCTAATTGATCAAAAAAAGCGTTCTTGTTGGTTTGGTAGCAAGCAAGAATAACAATAAGGGGGATGGTCATGAAAAAATGGGGACGTCGTGCGGCAATTTTAAGCCTATTGCTGCTATCACAGTGGGTTTTGGCTGCCCAACAGAGTTGGAATAACTGGGTTGCCGAAGTGAGGCAACAGGCATTGGAACAGGGTATTTCCGCTACGATTTTTGATCAAGCCTTTGCTGATATCCGTGAACCGAGCCGCCAAGTCAAAGGTCTGGCCCGTTCGCAACCTGAACATCGATTAACATTTAGTAAATACCTGCATTCTCGTGCGGATAACTACCGAATTATGATGGGACGTAAGCAATACAATAAGAATAAAGAATTATTGGAGGAAATTGGCCAGCATTTCGGCGTTGATCCCTGCTTTATTGTGTCCTTCTGGGGAATGGAAAGCAGTTACGGCACCTACATGGGCAATTTTCCGGTAATTAAATCTTTAGCAACGCTGGCTTATGATTCCAATCGACGGGATTTTTTCCGTAAACAGCTATTCCTGGCACTTCATATTTTGAATGATGGTCATGTAACTTTACAGCATTTCAAAGGAGAATGGGCGGGGGCCTCAGGCCAACCACAGTTTTTACCTTCTAGCTGGTTAGAATTTGCTGTCGATTATGATGGCGATGGCCGCAAAGACATTTGGGAAAGCAAAGCGGACGTATTCGCATCGATTGCAAATTACATGAAAAAGAATGGTTGGCAAACTGGCCAGCCTTGGGCCATTCAAGTCAAACTTCCTCCTAAGTTTGATATGAAATTAGAGGGCAAGGCAATCGTTAAACCAGTCAGTGAATGGAATGCTCTAGGTGTACGTACAGAAAATGGTCAACCCTTGCCTCACCAGGAATTAGAGGCCAGTATTGTACAACCTAATGGCGGGCCAGTTTTTCTTGCTTATCCTAACTATAAAATGATTTTGCGCTACAATAATTCTATCTACTATGCTGGTGCAATCGGGTATATGGCCGATAAAATTTGTAATCGCGTTAAATAAGCCGAGCCGATTACAAGAGAATTGTGAACAGGCGGAATTTAATAGTCCGCCTGTGATGGTGAAAGGCCCGATTCCTGTTGAAGAGGTGGAGCCGTGAACAATTATCTTGATAAAACAGCCAGTTTAACGCCTGCTGTTAAACGTATTATCTGTAATAAGGCAACTGAATATCCCAATACAGGCGAATATACTGATCATTTGGTAAAACGTGGAACGTATCTTTGTCGCCGTTGCGGTTTGGCTCTTTTCCGCGCCCAAAGCCAATTTCATTCTGGCTGTGGCTGGCCTAGTTTTGATGATGATATTGTTCAAGCGGTCAAACAAATCCCAGACAAAGATGGTCAACGTACGGAAATACTTTGTGCTCGTTGTGATGGGCATTTAGGACACGTTTTCATTGGTGAGTATTTTACCCATAAAAATCTTCGCCATTGTGTGAATTCGGCCTCCCTTGATTTTGTGGTCGATGATCAGGTTTTGGATACTGAAGAGGCGATTGTTGCTGGGGGTTGCTTTTGGGGTGTTGATCATTTTTTACGTCTTGTTCCGGGGGTACTTAAGGTCGAGGTAGGCTATTCTGGTGGGTCAGTTGTGAACCCGAGTTATGAACAGGTTTGTCGTGGCGATACAGGGCATTATGAAGTAGCAAGAGTGGTCTATGATGTGGCAAAAGCAGATTATCATACAGTTCTTAAACGTTTCTTTGAAATCCACGATCCTACTCAACGCACAGGGCAAGGTCCTGACATCGGTTCACAATATAAAAGTGCTGTTTTTTACTACAATGAAGAACAGCGGGAAGAAGCACAGATATTGATTCAGCGACTGCAAGAGCGGGGTTATAATGTAGCTACTCGCCTATTAGAAGTACAGCCTTTCTGGCCTGCCGAAGGTTATCACCAAGACTATTATGGCAAACATAGTAAAGCACCTTATTGTCATCGGCCAGAACCACGATTTGGCTAGGTAGAGCTGGCCGAGCGAGCTATTAAAAAGTGAAGTTCATTTCTTCTGTTGGTAACAGCTTTTTGCTATATTCCTGAATCGTTTCCGGGCAATAATCCAACGACTCACAGACGATTTTGCCTAATTCCTCGTCTTTAAACAGCACTTCTAACTCTTCTTCACTGAATGCAACAGATTCCTCTTTGTATTCAGCTCCGGCAGTGTTGATGTCTAGAAAAATTTTCCGGGCAATCGCAGCCAAAGGACTAGGTCTAACTTGCTGTAAATAGGTTAGTATGTTTAATTTAAGATTTCGTATACCTTCTACTAAATCCAATGACGCTTCCACACACATGCGGTCATCCAAACTTTTATAGTAAGTCCTTTGCAACAGTAATTTATAATGGGGGAGTTTATCCATTAAGACTTCAATAAGAGGGATATAGGCCCCGAATTCCGGTTGGAAATGACCACTTGCTAAATTAAAGATGGCATCATTGTCGCCAAGTGATATAGCGCCTGCACTAAGCACGGCACTTCCGCCTGAACCACCAGAAAGTAATTGTGCCTGGCGAGCCAAGCCTCCATGAGTTAATTTAGTTGAATCGTTAAATTGGGGTGCAAACCATATTTCGCCTTCTAAGGTAACAACGTATAAATAGTTCTTACCTGGCTTTAGCATGGCGGGATCATTAGTGACCATGACCCCCTCATAATCGCGATCTTCTGAGGCAATTATTTGAGATTTAGTATATTGAGGGTGAAGAGGGTATTGCCTGTAAGATTGCAACAACAAGTCTGAACTACTTGTCTTCATGGAAATTGTTTGTAAACTATTACTTATCAAGCTTAATTCTGGGGCTTCGAGTAGTTCTAAAACTAACTTCTCTCCTTTCGTAACGATTTGATAAGGAATGTTTGCCATGGCACATATAAATACCAAACGCTTCAACAAAGAGCTATCCGAAGAGTAATCTTGAATCTGATCATTAATTGAAGAAATAAGCATGTCTACTGATGTAATATCCGGATTAGTTAATACTTCTTCTACAGTCTCTATATTTTTTCCCGTACGATTTTTACCCATGCGCTGAAGGGGGCCTTTGGGAGCCCATTGGAGCCAGCTTCTAGTACAGTAATTGCTTAAAACTGCTTTGGCATTTTCGAAGTCGCTACTAAAAGGAGAGCAAAATTTGGAATAATTAGCAGCATAAGGAAGTGTTGTTGAGACTAAGTTGCTTTTTTAGATTCGACTTTGGATAACATGGCATTCCAACATTAATTAACCTATTTGAGCATTATTTTAACATCCAATACTTAAGAGAACTTTAACAACAACATGTCAGCTAGGGTGGTCTATGATATGGCTAGAGAGGGTTTATAACAGTTTAAATCAAGGGGTTTTATCTTCTTGTCGATAAATGGCATCCGCTTTTTCTGCTTTGCGCGTATTTTCTTTTAATTGCTGTTCGTCTAATTGGTTTTGCCAGAAGTTAATCATTTTCTCTTTTAACAGGTTTATATGACGAACAAGTTTACCTAAATGTTCTGCAAGCATAGGTAATTTACTTGGGCCAAAAACTACAATAGCCACTAAGAAAGTGAGTAATAATTCACCGCTACTCATGATTTTTTATCGTCATCCTCATTCATCGCACGGCGAAAATTTTTGATTGCGGTACCTAAATCAGAACCGATATTTTTAATTTGCTGGTACCAAACAAGGCTACAACAATGAGTAATATTAATAGCAATGATAAAGGACTGATTCCACTTAATCCCATGTTAACTCCTGTTGCTTGTGCGGTTAATGAAGGCGATAAATCCACCCGCAATTGCCATCGTTAAAGTAATCACTGACAATTTATCATGATTTAATAATTTAAAATAACTCAGTGAACCTACTACTGCCATAGCACCAAAAATACCTATGCCGAGCCCTTTGTACCAAGCATTTTTTACCGTGTATAAATTCTGTTGGTTATTGACTGGCATCAGGGCACGAATTTTTTGTTCTTTAGTCAATTCCAATACGTCGTGCAAAAGCCGTGGCATGTGAGGTAATTGTTCCGTAAGAAAGGGTAAATTTTCGCGTAACTGGTGAATGAATGCCTTGGGTCCCATTTGCTCTTTGAGCCACCTTTCCAAAAAAGGTTTGGCAGTGACCCAGAGATCAAGGTCAGGATAAAGTTGACGGCCCAGGCCCTCAATAGCCAATAAGGTTTTTTGCAAGAGCACCAACTGTGGTTGTACTTCCATCTGGAAGCGCCTTGCAACTTGAAAAAGTCGTAAGACCACCTGAGCGAAGGAAATATCTTTAAAGGTTTTTCAAAGATAGGTTCACAGACGGTACGAATGGCACTTTCAAATTCTTCAATGCGTGTGTCTCTGGCAACCCAACCTGATTCAACATGCAATTGCGCAACACGGCGGTAATCGCGGTTAAAAAATGCATACAGATTTTCTGCCAGGTAACGTTTATCACTATTATTCAACGTACCGATAATACCAAAATCAATACAAATATATTGCGGATCATGGGGATGAAGCGGCGATACAAAAATATTGCCAGGGTGCATATCGGCATGAAAGAAGCAATCTCTGAACACCTGAGTGAAGAAAATTTCTACGCCGCGTTCTGCCAGTTTTTTAATGTTGACGCCCCTCTCTTTTAAGGTAGCGATATCAGAGACAGGTATTCCATAAATGCGCTCCATAACCATCACATTTTCACGCGTATAGTCCCAAAATATTTCTGGAATATAGAGAAGAGGCGAGTTATGGAAATTTCGTCTCAATTGCCCTGCATTGGCAGCTTCCCGCTGTAGGTCGAGCTCATCAATTAAATTATGTTCAAACTCTTGTACAATTTCTTTGGGTTTCAAACGTTTACTTTCAGCCCAATAGCGATCAGCCAGGCTGGCTATGGTGTGCATGATACTTAAATCTTTCTCAATAATTTTGCGCATATTGGGGCGCAAAATTTTAACCACTACCTCTTCTCCTGTTTTTAGGGTAGCAGCATGTACCTGTGCCATCGATGCAGAAGCCAGGGGGACAGGATCAAATTGTGCAAAGATTTGAAAAGCTGACTGCCCAAAGGCTGCTTCAACGATAGCTAAAGCCTTGTTACTAGCAAAGGGAGGGACTTTATCCTGTAATTTGCATAATTCCAATGCGATATCAGGAGGTAAGATATCGGGGCGAGTGGATAAGGCTTGACCAAATTTAATGAAGATAGGGCCCAGTTCTTCCAAGGTTTTTCTTAACGCTTCGCCACGGGTTAATTTTTCCTTGCGTACCCAGTTCCAAGGGTTTAAATAAACAATAAAACGAAACGGTGAGAAAAGACGAATGGAAACGATCAACTGATCAAGACCATTTTTAGCCAATATCATATTAATATGCAGTAGTCTTACTAATTGTTTAATTGATTTCATGGCTCGCCATCAACTGGTTAATGTGGGCTTGCAAACGCTCCACATCAAGGGACAATTTATCAATATCGTTAAAAAATCATCTATTTCTTCTCGTGGTGGTACAGCCGCCAATTCTTCTTGTAGATAATCGGTCACATTATGGCGCAGCGATTGCCCAAGCTGTTTTTTAAACGCCAAACCCTGACGAACGAGGGAGCCCAATTGATGTGCTACCACATCGCCAGTAAAATGGGCTAGATGGCCTTCCCAATCAATATCGAGTTCATCGAATAATTTTTTGACCTGCTGTCCCAGTTCTACATCGCCTGATAAGCGGATTTTATCGTTAAATAAAGAGCGTGCTTTGGAAACCGGTAAAAAACTTAAACGAATTAAACCAAGTGGACTACTATGAATGATGGTATCAGCGCGTCCGTCATAGTCAGCGAGTAATTCTAATTGTTGATGATCAAAATGAATAAAGAAATTAACTCCTAGGGGCGCGATGATAATTTCAAGCACTTTACCCTGCAAGGCTGCAATTTTGGTTGGCATGGATTCGTCCAGTGCCAGGGCGTGATTAATAGCCTTTTGTAAGGCTTTCAATGAATATTTCTTAATCATAATACTCTCAATATTTATGGGCGATGTGCAAAGCAACAATTCCGCCACTTAAATTATGATAATGACAATCTTCAAATCCTGCTTTCTCAATCATTACCTTTAAGCCTTCTTGTGTAGGATGCATGCGAATCGACTCGGCAAGATATTGATAGCTGTCTGCGTCTTGCGCAAACAATTGTCCAATTTTAGGTAACACATTAAAAGAATACCAATCATAAATCGGTTTTAACCCAGGAAGTATGGGTGTGGAAAATTCCAGAATCATTACTTTACCACCTGGTTTACAAACACGATACATGGAGCGTAAAGCCTCTTCCTTATCGGTGACATTACGTAAGCCAAAGCCTATGGTAATGCAATCAAAACAGTTGTCAGCAAAAGGCAGGGTTTGAGCATTCGCTTGTACGAAGTTAATGTTTCTGTGCAAGCCTTCATTTAGCAGGCGATCTCGTCCTACTGCTAACATGGAGGCATTGATATCGGCTAAAATAACTTGCCCTTGCTCTCCTACTTTTTTACTCAGTAAACGGGTTAAATCACCGCTGCCGCCGGCTATATCGAGCACTTGATGTCCGGCATGTACCTGACTTAAAGCAATGGTAAGGCGCTTCCAGAGGCGGTGAATGCCGAGAGACATGAGGTCATTCATTAAATCATAGTTTTTAGCAACCGAGTGAAAGACGGCACCAACTTTTTTTCTTTTTCATCCCAGGCCACTGATTCAAAGCCGAAATGGGTTGTTTTTCTTTTTGGTCATTGGATGTTGTTATAGGGAGCAGGTTGCTTATCTTAACCGATTCTAAGGCTGATACCTAATAGACCTCTTTTCAAATCCTTTCGCGGGAGCAGCGGCTTTGAGTTCGGAGATTTAGGGGCGTTGCTAACTAAGTGTTGCTAAGTCTGGCTTATTCTTAGCTTCTTGTGTTTAGGGTAAGTACATTAATGTGGGTGCAGTGTGAGCAATAGTTTGTTATGCTCATCCTGTATCTTTTTCTGCCTACTCTAATCTCTAATGAGTGTATCACCATGCCAGCTGTAATGACTGAGATTTTTGTGCCCTTATTGAGTTTATTCATTTTTATCCTCGGAACTGGTTTTTTCTCCACATTATTAGCTTTGAATATGACATTAAGTCAGGCGCCGCCACTGGCAATTGGTGCCATGACAGGTGTTTTTTATGCTGGACTGGTATTGGGTTCATTTCGCATGGATCGCTTTATTACACGGGTTGGTCATATTCGTGCTTATGTCGTTCTTTCTGCTACGCAGGCAATTATTTGTTTATTACATGGTATTTTTTATCACGTCGGATTGTGGTTGTTTTTACGTGGTTTAGCCGGATTTACTTCTGCAGGGTTGTTTGTCGTGATAGAGAGCTGGTTGCTTGGCAAAAGTTCAGTAATGAATCGAGGGCAAATACTGTCTTTGTATATGATTAGTTACTATGCCGCACAGAGTTTAGGACAATTTTTTTGAATCTTGCTGAGCCAGATACGCTGTCGTTATTTGCTTTGACTTCTATACTTTGTTCTTTGTCTATAATTCCCTTGGCAATGTCACGTGTAAACCCACCAGCGTATGAAGAGGTATCAACTTTCAGCTTGCAGAAACTATTTGATAAATCAATGGCGGGTTTTGTAGGCTGCTTAAGCTCAGGATTGATTATGGGAGGTATCTATGGTTTGATGCCGACACTGCTTAGCAATTTATTTCGCAATAAGGCAAACGTAGCTAACTACATGTTCGCGATTATTTTCGGTGGGATGTTACTACAATATCCATTGGGTAGGTTGTCCGATCGGATTGCACGTCATGTAGTTCTCATTATCATTGCAGTGGGTACCAGTGTTGTTTCCCTCGTTTTAATGACAAATGCTATTAATCCCTGGCTCTTTTTTATATTAATGCTACTCTTTGGCGGTTTGACCTTTACTCTCTACCCTATCAGCATTAGCCATGCGTGTGATACTTTGGAGGCACGCGATATTGTTGCGGGTACGCAAAGCTTATTATTGGCCTACAGTCTTGGCGCTACGGTAGGGCCTTTACTGGCCTCTTGGTTTATGCGTATTTGGGGGATGGAGGGGCTTTTTATCTATTTCATAACGGTTTGTATCCTCATGACTCCGTTCTTTATTTTACGCAAAAGCACGCAAGGTGATGGGCTGCACGAAGAATCGTTCTTATCTGGCTCCTAATAGTCGCTTTAACGCGTCAAGATAGTCTTTTTCGCTAGGAAAACTTTGATTGCGTTGTGCCTGCCAAAGTGATTCCGCTAAACACTCCATCATGAGATGTTCGACGACTAATTGATCGCCATATTTCTGCAGTAATTGACGATAAACAGAATTAATACCATTAGGTCTGTCTGTGCCGATTTGCTCGCGAATAGCTATATGCAAGCCCATATGTAAATAGGGATTCGTTTGGCCCAGCTCAGGAAAATAGGATTGATTGCCAAGGGATGAGGTCTCCAAGAGCATATGGTATTCAGGATGAGCCAGAATAACGTCGACAATTTGTTGTTCCAGAGGCAGCAAAGGCTGTTTTTGGAGGTATTTCTGCCAACTGGAAAAAAACATTTGTCTGGTATCTTGCACATTATCGCTGTAAAACATGATGAACCTGCTATGAGCTATGAAATACTGTGCGGCAGTCTAACGTATGAGCAGGGGAACAACAAATAAACTTCTTTTTCTCCTCGCACTACGCTCACTGCAGCGAGTTTCAACCGAAGTTTAGTGCAAGTAAAGGGCTATCGTATATTGACAATGCAGACTCGCTTATGCGATATTCGCCTCGCGAGGTTGGACTTGCTATGTGTCATTCCACTGGGTCAATTGGCGACACACTGATTGACCCTTTCTATCTTCAGTTCTTCACTTTTTATCTACCGCAAGTTTCTTGCTATCTTTTTTATTACGATAAAATAGTCCAAGTAATAGCAATGGAGCTGCATAATGTTTGGTTTTTTGAAGAGTCCCCTTTGATCCCACGAGTAGAATTGGGAGATGGAAATTTTGATTACAAATCGGTGATCCATCTTGATATGATTGGCAAGCGAATTTTGCGTTTCCAACAGGCACAAAAAATTTTACATAGCACTGATAGTAATATTGTAAAAGGGGTAGCGATTGGTAGCGCTTCTTGGGTCGGTTGCTATGTTTTTCCTCTAGTTACTGTGTCCATAGCTGCGTTCGGCTATGCTGCTTATCACTATGGACGTCATATAGAGGTATTTAAACAATATCATGAGGCCTTAAATGATCTGATTGCTGCTTATAATTGGTCAATGGGACGAAATACGGGCGACCATTGGTACAAATTGGGTTCGATACCTCTTCAGGAGCTTGTATTGGCGCTAGGGCCCTGGGTAAAAAGCGAAACGATTTGCACTTGGAAGACTAGTGATCTTGAACCGGCTTCCATGTTATCACGTGCTAAGAGGGAAACTGAACCCACTACTTCTTTTAAAGCAAGATTAACTCAGTTTGCAGCGGGTGAGCAAATTAAAGAATGGCAATTCAAAATTTATGGCGAAGGGGGCACGGATGATTTGTGGGGTGTCTTCTTACAATCTCATAGTAAAGAGTTAGCTAATGATGCCATTAAGAGGGCTGTACTTTCTTCCACTGGGTAAAGAACCTTAAAATTGGCTGCAAGCCAATTTTAAGCCTAAAAATAACATCAGTATTCCACTGGAAAATTCGATGCGCTTCCAGACGTTGGCCCGAGATAAAACATGCGCAAAATAATGCGTCGTGAATGTCAGAGAGCTGAACCATAGGAGGCTGGAGGTCAGTACACCTAATAAGAAGGCTTGTTGATGCTCGGGAAATTGACTGCTGCCTCCACCAATGATGACTAAACTGTCAATAATTGCATGTGGATTAAGTAAACTAAAGCCAAGGGCAAGCATGACAATCTGCCAGCGATTAGAGGTTCGTTCGTCGGCAGTAGTTGTTTGCTTTTCTTTGCTTATAGCTTGTTTTAACGTCTTGCAGCCGTAGAACAGTAAAAAGGCGACACCAAACCAGGTTACCCATCCTTGTAAAGTAGGATGAAGTTTAAGTACCTCATGCAAACCAGCAATGCTGGCACAAACCAAAATAATATCGCAGAAAAAACAAATAAGCGCCGAAAGTGCGGCGTGATTACGTCGTGCGCCTTGGCGAATCAGAAATACATTCTGTGGCCCTAGAGCAGTTATTAGCGATAAGCCGAGCATTAAACCATTCAGATATACCATCATGGTGGATTATCCTTTGAAACGAAATGTGGCAATTATTGCGCAATTATAATTATAATTAAAATTAATAATTATAATCATTAATAAATTTTGCTTATGAGAATAGAACAGAGAGGCTTATACGCTTTAGATGCAGTCATTCAAACGCAGAGTTTTGCGGCAGCAGCTAAACAATTATTTATTACCCAGCCAGCAGTTAGTTTGCGTATCAAACAATTGGAAACCCAATTCGGTCAACCTTTGCTTATTCGTTCATTACCCTATCAAGCGACTCCTTTGGGGGAAAAATTACTTAGTTTGCTACGTCGTACACGTTTGTTAGAAGAGCATTTATTACAAGAAATTCAACAAGATACACCGGCACGTCTTTCTGTTGCTTTGAATCGCGATAGTTTGGAAACTTGGTTTGTTCGTTTGTTGGAGGAGTTGAAGCTGCTGGAGAAAATCAATATTGACATCATCACCGATGATCAGGAAATAACCATTGATTATTTTCGTAAAGGATCAGTATCTGCTTGTGTTACCAGCTACGATCGGTCTTTGCCGGGTTGCGAGTGTGTTCTGTTGGGGCATATGGATTATTTATTAGTAGCCTCACCAGATTTTGTTGCCCGCCATTTTAAGGCCAAAAAATCGGTGGTGGATAATTTATTAGCAGCACCGATGATTATTTTTGATAGCCGCGATCGCTTACCGGAACATTATTTTAAACACTTCTTTCAGCATTCATTTACCAGACATCGTTATCATATGGTGCCTTCTGTGCAAGGATATAAGCAGTTTGCTTTAAAGGGTTATGGCTATGGCTGGATTCCGAGCCTGGATATTCGTGATGAGTTAGCACAGGGATTATTAGTAGAACTTTGCCCTGATAAACGATGGTTGATGCCTTTATACCTGCATTACTGGCAGTTACCTGCCAGGCAATACAAGCTTTTTATAGAAAAATTACTGAAGGAGCCAAGCGCTTTCTAATTTAAAAATAATCATAAAATAGTGCGTTTAAGCGACATCAACTTCGATTTTGTCTTGATTGATGCGAGTAGGGTAAATTTTCAAGTTCTTCGGTTTGACAACTTTTCCCAAAAGATTCCCTACAGCAGGCGGCCATGGTGACCAGCATTTTACATCGCCAGTGGTCAAATCAAATTCACTTTTGTGAAAAGGACAGACAATGGCACAATCATCCGTAATTTTACCTTTAGCAAGGGGAAGCTTGAAATGGGGGCATTGCGCCTGCACTGCGTGCACTTGTTTATTATGCCAGATAAAGAGAATTTTGTGACCGTCAATAAGCAACGTTTCTCTCTCGTTTTGTTGTAATTGGGCTAAATCAACTGCCGCTTTCCACACCATAAGAATTCCTTGGTTGTCCATGAAGGATGGAATCATAGCAATGCTTGTCGGAGATGTCAGCCGAATTATTAGACTTCTTTCGAAACGGCTCTGCGCACTGTTGCTCTCACTACAGTGAGTTTTGAAAGCAGTTTATTGGCTTTTTGAAACGCGACTGCATTGTGTAGCGCTTCGTCCGTACAGTGCTCAAATCCTCCTGTACTGGCGTGTACACTGTGGTTCTGCGTGCTGTTTTTCCTCGTACTGTCCTCACTTTGGCGGGCTTCGAAAGAAGTCTATTGTCATTTTTCACTAAATCCAGTACTAACAACATTGCAAGTTGTGTGAGTAGGGGTATAAAATGCCAGATTAATTTTTCCTGTCTGTAGATTACCAAGGGTAATAAGTTTAAGGAGGGAGCGTGGGCTCTTTGTTGAAAAGAAACGCAATTATTGTGTCTTTTTTAGCGTTAGCGATGGTTTTTTCAGGAGCTTTATGGGCTGCTGAGAAAAGCTCTAGCGAACCGATGGATCCTTTGATCGATGGGTATTACCCTACTTACCCTCCTACTAAGCCTGCCAGTGGAGCTCAGGAAGAATTGATTAAACGCGGTGAGTATTTGGCGCGGGTGGGTGATTGTATTGCCTGTCATACCGACGTTCAAGGCAAGACTGCCGCTTTTGCAGGGGGATTACCGATTAATACTCCCTTTGGTACTTTTTATAGTCCTAATATTACACCCGACAAAAAACAGGAATTGGGAATTGGACAGAGCAAGATTTCATTCGTGCTTTGAAAGAAGGACGGGATCCCCAGGGTAGAAATTATTTCCCTGTTTTTCCTTATGTCTATTTCTCCAAAATCTCAGATGACGATGCGCGTGCATTATATGCTTATTTTATGAGCATTCCCCCGGTCGAGCAAAAAATAAAGACTTGCCCTTTCCCTTTGGTGTACCTGGTGCACGTTTTTCTTTGTGGGGATGGAACTTATTGTTTTTCTTCCCGGAAGATAATGCGATTGCCTATGAGTCTGATAAATCACCAGCATGGAATCGAGGTAAATATATTGTCGATAGTTTAGGACACTGTAGCATGTGTCACACGCCGCTTA
>NZ_CALJ01000056.1 GCF_000308315.1 Legionella tunisiensis
CATTAAGGATTTGTTTAATTTGGTTTTCATAAAAAACAAACAAACGAAAGTTTGTATATTGCACTCTTGAATCCCTTTGCGGATTGGTCCGCGTCGCTCAAAATAAACAAGCCATCATTGATTTTACAGATCTTAAAGTATACGCTTAAATGATTAACATCATTTGCGGAAATTAAAATATGCCAAAGATGAAAGCATCGCAAATGGAAGCAACTCTCTTAGATAGAATCGAAAAAGAAAATTTAAGTTGGCTAATCTACAACAAAAACACAAACTTGAAATTGGCACTCTGGCTTACAAACAGGCTACATCAATTTAATATTCAGTAATTAGATGCAGCGTTTTTTGATTACTAATGGGTTGCGCCTTGTTCGTAATTTAGCAAAAGGAAGAGTCTAATTTATGCATGGAAAAGAATCTTTTATAGATTTGGTATTATTCGCTGAACACCCTCTTCCAGATGTCGATAGACCTCGTGTATCGAACACCGACTTTATTGATGATTTGATTGTTGCTGGAAATCTTGTTAATAAAATTTTGGTTAAATCAGTAGCATTAATACCGAGTATATCTCTGGAAAAACTCCAGCAAGGAATATTGCTCGGCCATATGGTTAGAATATATAAACTTTACGATAGCTTTTTACTTTTGATAAGCCAAAATCGTACCGAAATGGCTCTTTTGGCTACACGGGCCCTCACCGAAACTTCAATAACATTTGCATATTTAATTCAAAGTCTAAATAACGTCATTTGTCAAAAATTTATAAAAGCCTCACTTGCATATGACAAAAAATTATTTGATTTCATCCAAAGCAAAATTAAAGACGGAGAACCTTTGCCTTTTGAAGCCAAGTTAATTGAGGATATAAAAAATACGTTTGCCAAAACTGAATATGATATTGATGATATTAACTTTGGTAATGATAGAGAATGGCATGCAGATCTTTTTAGTCTATCAAGCAAAGTAGGATTATCCGAGCTCTATGAAACCTTATATAGGACATGCAGTAGAGCAGAACATGGTGCATGGTATTATTTAGAATTCTTTCATTTAACTGAAAATGAGAGCGACTACACACCTATTTTAGAAAATACTGAGCCTCATCCTCTATTACTTATTAATACAAATTTGATTTGTTTAAATGCTGCTCTTTTTTATTCAGAATATATTCAGCCAAATAATACTCAATTTCCTTTATTAATTAAAAATTAATGAAATGGCATATAGATTTAAACGAGAAAAGAGATGAGATGCTTAGTAAAATATGATTTATTACTTTAATCGACCACGTCTTGTACTTCAAATTATTGTAATAGCTAGAAAGAACTATTTCTTCTAATTTCTTGAAGCAATAACTCAATTGCTTCAGCAACTTCTTGTGTTAAGTTCAAAGCCGCTTTTTTATATCAAAATCAATTCTCGCACCACCATGACCACTATACTTACTCCGTTCTCTTTGTAGTTTTCGCAATGCTTTCAGAATTTTTTCAGCGCTCTCTGATCCCCACTTGTTTAGAAGTATCTGTAAGCACCCAAGCGATTTAACTTCTTTGTCGGTGACATCAGCTAAATTCCGTATATTCTTTTCCTCCAATCCATCAATTACTAAAATGCATAGATTTAATACATAATCCTTATATTCTTTTTAATTTCAGTTACTACTGGATGAATCTCTTTAAATAAAACCTCAATATCCCCACCTTTGGGACGCCATAGAATGAATTTTTCATTCTTTAAAATATATGGAGGGAAGTCGGCTAAATGCTTCTTGATGCTTTTAAGCGGACATTCTGCCTCATCAAACTGGCCTAAAAAATCTGTATTGTAGGCAATTTTTGAGATTCCGGCTTTCGGCTCTTCATTATATTGTTTCCAATGAAGCTGTTCCTTATGTGGTAATTGCCCTAGATAATAAATATACGTGTGTACTTGCCCTTCTTCATTTATTGAATAAGGACTAAGAGTCCACACTCCTAGACAAGAAATTCCCCGCTCCGTAACCTCATACTTATCAGGATTGTTCTTATATTTTGATAAAACCTCTGGCTTAAAAAAAGCAGGACTTGTCTCAAAAGGTTTTCCAGTATTTGTAAAATAGCTATCAAGCATTTCTGGAGTACATGACCACTCCACTATTTTATGATTTTTAAAATCATTAATAATAAAACTCTCATACTTTTTCGGACTCCCGTGTTCAATTTCTTCGATAGAATAAACAGCCTGTATTATTTCAGCTCCTTTATATCCTCTTTCTTGAAAAGATTGAATGTACCGGTTGTGGGAGCGTAAATTGTCAATATGCCATTTTTTGTCTACTGCTAATTCTTTGAAGTCAAAAAACGGATTAAAAACAATCAGCGTACCCTAAATAGAAATCCAATATCTTCCTTTCAAATAGGATTAATTTTAGTTCAGGTTCATTTACTATCACTACTTTCGCTACAATATCACCATCTTCGTTAATTTGCGTGTATTGACTTCTATTATCATCTAAAAAATTCCAGTTATGTGTACAAATGATTGTAGCAGTTCGTACTGAACATTTATTTTGCCTTCTTTATAATTTGTGCGATAAAAAATATAGGCCACATCACACTTTTCCCTAATCCCTCTTCGTATGATGGTTCGATTACACGTCGAAACGAATCACCTTTTCTATAATCTGTACAATAAGCAGCGGACTGACTTAGGGGGAAATCTAAATTTAATATATCTTCACTTTGATATAAATCTAGGTATTCTTTTTTGATTGTGAATGAATTGAAAAAATTTCATTAGTATTTAAATATACTACAACCCACTCACTAGATGTCTCGTCTAGCAAGTGCTGTATGTTATTATTAGAAATGGCATCTTTTATTTTTTCAGTATGGGGTGATATTGCATAGATTTCCTTGTTTCCTTTTTACATACTATTGAGACTAGATTTTATTAGTGGCTCTCAAGAGATTAAATGAAATCATTTGTTATTAATTATAATACCGTTAGCTAATTTATTACTTCAGAAGATATTTCAAACCGCAAAAAACCTCTGTGTGAAATTTGCGTATTTCAGTACGACACTGTTATACATCGTAGGACATTTGTAGTGGTTTCCTGCGATTATTTATATAATGAAATCAATTGGTTATTTATCGACTAGGTGACTGAAAATCCTCGTGTCGACAGTTCGATTCTGTCTCTTACCGCAATAGTCGCTCTAGAACTCCAAAAAATAATGGAATAACGGAAGGGTTTCATCGAAAGATGAAATTGATTCAACGCAGAGCTTATGGATTTAGAAAGTTTGAAAATTATAGATTAAGAGTTAGAGTGCTTTGTGGATGAGTGAAGTGTCCCCGGATTTGGGCTGTCTCTTGATCACATCTTCATCATCGCTGTTGCAATCCTAAGCCCCTCTAGTCTTTCTCTTAGCCGAAACCAACCTTTCCAAATAGTAGCCCAGGCTGCTTTGCCAGTTCTTTTAGAGTCTGTCCATCCACCAAGTTTTGCTATTGCTTGATAAGCCCATGCGGCGGTGGGAGTGTTTTCGGGTAATGATGTTTTTTCAACACTATTCCACAATACCTTCCATTCAGTTTCAGATAATAATTCTTCACAAAGAATACTGTCATCAATATTTAGAGTAACCGGGTATTCAAAATGCTCTTTTAATTGCAGTAAACGAATGGCTACAAAGGAGAGAATAACAATCATCTTTTCTAAATTCTCAATTGATTGCATGCGTTGCTCTTCGGCACCCACGCCTGTTTTCCACGCCTTGTGAAAATCCTCAATGCGCCACCGCAATTCATAATAACGAGTTATTTTGCGTGTACAGTCAAATGATGATACTTCTTCTGAGGTTAATAAAATCCATTCTAGTCTTTCTACTTCATCACAACCTTGCTCTTTAGCAATGACAATATTTACCGTTATCGGTTTTAATTGACGGTCTTTTGCGCGTCTTTCGGAAGGGGAAAATGTTACAGAAGTCGTTTTCAATTCAAGCACTACTTGACGTTTTTTTCGTCCTGCTTTCTGAGCCACTTCAATAGTATAAGTTCCTAAAGACCTAGCGTTTGATAAAGATTCAAATAAATAACTATCACCGGGTTCTAACTTTCGATTATGGTTTGCTCTAACAATAAAACGTTGGTTATGGTCCAATTTATATTGGATGTATTCAAAAATATCAGCCTCTCTATCACATACTGATATAACATCTGCCATCTTTAAGCCTAGGCGGCTTTCTAGTTCTCGCGTATTTTTTCCCATTTAAAACTTTCTTTTTCACTATATTGCCTGACTCGTCGATGAAATTTTTTCCCTCTTTCCTCCACAGGACGGCACCAGCGATTTTGAGCTATTAAACCTATCGTTTTTTCTTTTTCAGCATCCATTAATAGCGTAGTGTGTACATGAAACCCGCGATTACTTTTTCTTTTGGCCCCCCTAAATCGCCTAAATCTTCTTTGACTTGATGAGTGTAAGACAGAGTGGTTGTGTCTTCTATTGCCAATATCGTAGGAATTGACTGGGATAATAAACTTGTTACATGGTAACCCCCATCAGCAATTTGCTTGGCACTAACGCGTTTATTGCGTAAAAAGCGATAGCTTCCCTCTAATAACGCATCTTGACCCTCACAACTTTCAGATAATGAGCTGCCGGGTAAAGAAGATAGCTGTTTCCCAATTTGCATTAAGCGTCTAGTTAGACGCTTATCGCCTAGTTCAATTGAACCAAATATTGCTTCTGACCAAGCCTGCGCATTTTCAACTGCCAATTCCATGTTTCACCTAAAACTAAAAGGTGAATTTGATCATGTTTTCTGATTGCGGGCAAGATGTGTAGAAGATTCAGGGATTTGGGGAAGAGCCAAAATCCATTGGTCCTAGGTTCAAGTCCTAGTGGACCCACCGACTAAACTACACAATCGGTACCAAAACTGGTACCAAGCTTCAGGAAGGAAAAACTTGGAATTCGCCAAAACTCTTGCTGGGTTTGGCTCCCCGGGACGGGCTCGAACCGCCGACCTAATGATTAACAGTCATCCGCTCTACCGACTGAGCTACCGGGGAATGAGGCGGAATCTTAAATCGATTCTGTTGATGGGTCAAGGGGATTTGCGACAATTTTTTACTTTTTGCCGTTTGCGCTAACCCCCCAGGTTTTGCAATCTCGATTTATTCACTATTAACAGCAGCGAAAAACGAGATTGCAGAGCGAATTATTAAGTTACCGGCAGAAACGCTGTAAACGATCCATTGCGTCACGCAAGATATCCATGCTGGTAGCAAAGGAAAGACGGATACAACCTTCGTTACCAAAGGCAGAGCCTGGAACCAGCGCTACGCCAACTTCCTGCAATAATTTTTCTGCAAACTCAACATCATTTTGATAGCCACGTTTTTCAATAATTGCCTGGACGCTGGGGAAACTGTAAAAAGTACCGTCAGCGGGAATCACATCTATCCCAGGAATATCGGACAAACGGCTGACTATGAAATCGTGGCGTTGACGGAATGCTTCAACCATTTTTTTCACTTCTTCATCGCCGCCGTTTAACGCCGCTACAGACGCTTTCTGAGCAATAGAACAGGGGTTAGACGTTGATTGGGATTGTACAGTGGCCATCGCTGCTATTAAGGGAGCTGGGCCGCCGGCATAACCAATTCGCCAACCAGTCATTGCATAGGCTTTAGAAACACCGTTTAAGACGATAGTGCGCTCATATAATTCTGGGCAGGCATTTAAAATATTGGCGAAAGGCTGAGTCCAAATGATGTGTTCATACATGTCGTCAGTGGCAATAAACACGTTTGGATGTTTTTTAATACGTCACCTAATGCCTTCAATTCAGCGAGGCTATAAGCTACGCCTGAAGGGTTAGATGGGCTATTTAAGAAAAGTAGTTTGGTTTTTGGGGTAATAGCTGCTTCCAGCTGCGCTGCGGTAATTTTAAAGCGAGCGGCAGGCGTTGAAGGAATAAACACGGGCACGCCACCAGCTAATAGCGCGATATCAGGATAGGAAACCCAGTAAGGTGCCGGAATAATGACTTCATCACCTTCGTTAATAAAAGCTTGACATAAATTGTAAACACTTTGTTTGCCACCGACTGAAACTAGAATCTGATTTAACTCATAATCTAAATTATTATCGCGTTTGAATTTGTCTTTAATGGCTTGCTTTAATTCAGCAATACCTTCAACTGCCGTGTATTTGGTAAAACCGGCCTCAATGGCAGCAATGGCAGCATCCTTAATATGTTGCGGTGTGTCAAAGTCGGGTTCACCGGTTCCTAACCCAATAATATCCAAACCTGCTGCTCGCATCTTAGCGGCTTTTGCTGCTACCGCTAGGGTAGGAGACGGTTTTACCTGTTGTATGCGATCTGACAGTACAATATCCACTTTTAAACTCCTGTGCTTTGTTGCTGATCAATGGGTTTTGTTTTAAAAACTGTCACAATACTGCATTGATCGGTTATAGTTACACTATGAAAAATATATTCAAAGTTTACTCAAATTATCAGCCTGCCGGTGATCAACCTACTGCTATAGCATCCCTAATTGATGGTCTAGAATCCGGGTTAGCCCGCCAAATTCTACTAGGAGTCACCGGTTCAGGTAAAACCTACACTATTGCGCATGTTATCCAGGCGATGAAAAGGCCAACCCTTATTATGGCGCCGAATAAAACATTGGCAGCCCAACTTTATGGCGAATTCAAAACCTTTTTCCCTGACAATGCGGTGGAATACTTTGTGTCTTACTATGATTATTATCAGCCAGAAGCTTATGTACCGGCTTCCGACACGTTCATAGAAAAAGACGCGTCCATTAATGAGCATATCGAACAGATGCGCCTGTCAGCCACCAAAGCGCTAATCGAACGCAAGGATGCCATTATTGTCGCAACGGTTTCTGCCATTTATGGTTTAGGTGATCCCGATTCTTACCTGCGTATGTTATTACATCTTTCTAGAGGAGAACAATGCGAACAGCGCAAGATCTTGAAACGCTTAGCCGAAATGCAATACGTTCGCAGTCAGGTTTCACTTGAACGAGGACAATTTCGGGTTCATGGCGATGTTATTGATATCTTTCCAGCCGACTCTGAAAAAGAAGCCATTCGCATTGAGCTTTTTGATGAAGAGGTGGAGAATATTTCCCGCTTTGATCCACTGACAGGTGAAATTTTTCAACGTTTACCGCGAGTCACTATTTTTCCTAAAACTCACTATGTCACACCGCGTGAGCGAATTTTGCAAACAATTGATTTAGTCAAAGACGAGTTACAGGAACGTCTTGCAGAATTCACAAGCCAAAATAAATTACTGGAAGCACAACGCTTGCAACAGCGTACCGCGTTTGATATCGAAATGATGTTGGAATTAGGCTATTGCTCCGGCATTGAAAATTATTCCCGTTATTTATCGGGTCGTAAGGCTGGCGAGCCGCCGCCAACTTTGTTTGACTATTTACCACCGGAAGCGTTACTCGTCATTGATGAATCGCATGTGACAGTTCCTCAGATTGGCGGTATGTATCGAGGGGACAGGGCACGCAAGGAAACCTTGGTTGCCTATGGTTTTCGCTTGCCTTCCGCTTTGGACAATCGCCCTCTGCGTTTTGAAGAGTTTGAGCAACGTTCGCCACAAACTATCTATGTCTCGGCGACACCAGGGCCTTTCGAGCGAGATCATTCTGACAATATTGCTGAGCAGGTCGTACGTCCTACCGGCTTGGTGGATCCCGAAATTATTATCCGGCCAGTTAAAAATCAGGTGGATGACTTATTATCTGAAATTCGCCACGTTGTCACCCAAGGGGAGCGTATTTTAGTAACGACATTAACAAAGCGTATGGCAGAAGATTTAACCGATTATTTGCGTGAGCACGGAGTAAAGGTACGTTATTTACATGCAGATATTGACACAGTGGAACGAATGGAGATTATTCGTGATCTTCGTTTGGGTGAGTTTGATGTATTGGTAGGAATTAACCTTCTTCGCGAAGGACTGGATATGCCTGAGGTTGCTTTAGTCGCTATTCTTGATGCTGATAAAGAGGGTTTTTTGCGTTCTGATCGTTCCTTAATTCAAACCATCGGTCGAGCTGCCCGTAATATCAATGGTCGTGCTATTTTATATGCAGAACAGATAACAGGTTCTATGCAACGTGCTATTGATGAAACGGAGAGACGACGTAATAAACAAAATGAATTTAACCTGAAACATGGTATTACCCCCAAAACGATTCATAAATCCATCACAGATATCATGGAAGGAGCTTATAGCAGCAGACGTAAAATGGAACTTGCTGAACGGCAAGCACCTTATTTGTTAATGACGCCAGAACAATTAGCAAAGCAAATAAAATTCTGGAAAAACAAATGCATAATCACGCAAAAATATGGAATTTGAACAAGCCGCTAAAGTGCGTGATGAGTTATTACTCCTCAAAGAACAGCTTAAAGCCGGGTAAATATTAATTCCCAAGGGCAAAATTTGAACTTGAGCGCATGGCGTGCTAAGGTAATAGGCCTTGCTTTATCTTTACGACGTTCTGCAGTAGCTAAGAAGTTCATTATTCAGGGAGTGAAAAATGAATATTGGTGAATTTAAACAGGCGGTGCGTGAATTAAGACAAGCATTAAAACAAGATGAGAAAGGTTCTTTAGTTACTCAACTTGGCGTGCCGACAGTAGCATATAAAGAAGAAGTCTCTTTAGATGCGTTTTAGAAGGAAAGGAAGGAGGCGTCCTTTCTTTAGTTGCCCAACTTGGTGCGTTACTACAGGATTTAAGTGACGAGAGCCCGGTTTATCCTCAACTTATGGTCGAGGTTCGCCGTATTCTTGACCAATACTGGGTTTGGGTCGTTAAAAATGTCACACACGAAAACTGGCAAAAAGGAGAAGAGGTCATTCCCTGGCTGCACTTACAAAAACAGTTAAGCCACGCGGGATTGCTAGAAAATAACTATCATCATCCGATTCTTTTTCGTGTATTAGCCAGACAATATCTTTCCTTAGGTCAGAGTCAATTAGAACTCGATAAACTGCTGTTTATGCTTACACGATCTGGCGCGTTGATAAGTTATGTAGAAAGAGGGGAGCTTCCTGGTTATCCGATGGTTCAATTAAACGCGTCTATTGCCAAAATAGAACGTCTCCACCTTGGGCATGAAATAGAGAAGCTAAAAGCAAAAACAACGATATTGGTCACTCTTTTTTACTTGCTTCATCGTTGTTGTACTGTTGAGCAATTAGCCCTCATACCTCAGTTAATTTATTATCGCCTGCATACTACTGACGAAGAGAGAGACTCCGAGATGGCAATCTTTACCAGCCTATGCAGCGATATTCCTGTTTGGCAGGCTTTTTTTGCGCGGAACAATTATTACGTCGATACCAATACATTTAGGAATGAAGCGTGTTTAAAAGAAATTGCCTCGCTAATACCGACGGCACGCCTGACTCTCCTTCATGCTGTGGATAATATGCGTTGGATATACTCGTTTATTTATCAATCCAGGCAATTAAAAATTCTCGACGAGAATCAGTTGCTTGCTCATACTATCCAGTTGTTCCGCAAAGAATTTGCTACCTTGCAAGATCGCTCTTATTCGGCTGCACTTGATTTTGCAGCCGAAATCAGACGGCAAATAAATTGTCTAACGGAAAAAGAAGCTAACCTGGTGCATGACGCTTTATATACTTTTTGTCTGCACGTGTATGAAGAGGAGCGACCCAGGGATAAATTTGCCAATCCTTTTGCCCTTTCCGGTAAGACTAAATGCAATGCCGCTGAGAAAAAACGCAAGGATTTAGCCGGTTTTCCGATTAAATATGGTTTTTTGGAGGTTATTGCTTTGAAACAGGGACGTTTAGGTGCGTTGGTTAATATGTTCGAAGGGGATGGCTCAAACCAAAAGCTGGTATAAGATAGCCCGACCGCTATGATTTTGAACCCTGGGGTTCAAGTGGGGGGCAGATGAGTCAGTTCAGGCTTCCCACTTTATCATGGGCTTGCACAACGCCGGCTACAGAACGCTCCCCTAAGTGTGAGTATTGGTTCACAAATCACTCGCTGTCGGGTTATTTGCAGTATAGCATGATGGCTTTCTTGGTAAACTGACTTGGCATGAATTTACGAATTCTTTTCGCTGGAATAGCAGAAAGAACAGATCTACCTCTGCATTTTTGGAAAAAAACGCAAACACAGAGGATAATGGAGGCAAAATTAATCAGTTTGTGGGTCTTGGCTGATATTGCCGTGAACCACCTGGTGAATTTTATTTTCCAGGGAGTTAATAAACTGAGTAACTTGCAGACGCTGCTGTTCTTGTTGTCTTTGGCAGCTAATTAACTCATGACTGACATGAAGTGCTGCCAGAAGCAGCGTTTGAAAGTCGTCCAGCTGTTTAAATTTTTTCTGTTATGAACGATTCTTTCATTCAGCTTATCGGCCGCTTGTTGGAGATTTTCTACCTCATTATCAGGACATTTAACCTCATAGGATTTATTCATTAATTTGATAGAGCATGATTTAGAAGTTGTCATTTTGTCGCAACCTATAGTGACCCGTACTAGTTAGATGGTAACAATTTTGGTTTGCCCGAGCAAATCAGTTATTATTAGTTTCTTTATGCTAATGAGCTTATTATGTCTGTTGAAAATAATCCCATACACCTCCCTACCTATCAATCATTCGTAGATGTTATTTCTGTGTTAGGACTACCCATTTCCAGCAGTGAATTGCATGGTGTGATGTGCGGTTATTTATGTGCAGGTGCTATCACCGAAGGTGAGGCTTATTTGCGTGCGTTAATGGTTAATTATAAACGTGATGAATCCACTCGTGCTGCAGCGCTTGCCATGTTTGATGTTTATTCAGTGAGTCAGCAGCAACTTGCCAATTTTGATTTTGAATTTCAATTAATGCTGCCTGATGAACACGAGTCCCTTGTTGATCGTGCTCAAGCATTTAGTGAGTGGTGTGAAGGGTTTACGCAAGGCATGACAATGGCTGGTATTAGCTATGAGCAATTGCAAGAAGATGAATCACAGGAAGCACTGCAACATTTACTGGAATTTGCACAATTGGATTATGAGTCGTTACAGATTGATGAAGAGGACGAAAAGGCATTGATGGAGGTCAGTGAATACGCACGTATGGCGGTTCTGCGGTTGTATGGTGACTTACTCGCCAATCATGAAGGCCGTGACTCTTCCAATACTACCCATTAATTGTAGAGTTCTTTGGAAAGGATGTTTAATGATTAGTCGGCAAGAATATCAGGAAAGACGTCAGACATTAGCGCAAAAGTTACCCCAGGGGGCTATTGCAATTATCCCTGCTGCTAATGAGGTCATCCGAAATGGTGATGCACATTACCGTTTTCGTCAGGACAGTGATTTTTATTATTTAACGGGATTTAATGAACCGGAAGCCCTACTATTAATCGTGGCCGGTGAAAAAAATGAAAGTTATTTGTTTAACCGTCCTCATAATCCCGCTCAAGAGCAATGGACCGGCAAGCGTTTGGGGCAAGAGGGTGCCAGTAAAGAACTCGATATCACTGCTGCTTACGCCATAGAGACGCTTACTGAGCATTTACCGGAATTTCTGGCAGGAAAGACAGCCGTTTATTACGCGCTCGGTCGTTATCCAGCGTATGAAACGCATGTTTTACAAGCCCTGCAGGCCTTAAAAGGACAAATACGGCGTGGCGTTAAAGCACCAGACGCTTTATGTGATTTGGAGCCTGTACTCAGCGAAATGCGTTTAATCAAAACAACAGCAGAAATCGCATTGATGCGTCGGGCTGCAGATATCTCTGTTGTTGCGCACAAACGAGCCATGCAGGTTTGTAGCCAGGTTGATTATGAATATCAATTAGAAGCAGAACTGCTTTATGAGTTTAGTCGTCAAGGCTGTCGGGCTGTCGCTTATGATCCAATCGTTGGCGGTGGTGCGAATACCTGTATTCTTCATTACACTGAGAATAATCAACCATTGCGCGATGGTGATTTGCTCTTGATTGATGCCGGAGGCGAGTTTGGTAATTATGCTGCTGATATCACCAGAACTTTCCCTATCAATGGCCGCTTTAATCCAGAGCAACGGGCTATTTACGAGTTAGTTCTTAAGGCTCAGAAAGCTGGAATCGCTTGTATTAAACCAGGAATCGCTTGGAACGAGGTTCAGCAAAGGATAGTCCGTATTTTGACTAACGGTTTATGTGAGTTAGGTTTATTAAAAGGCCAGGTGGATGAGCTAATCCGCCAAGAAGCTTACAAGCCCTTCTACATGCATAATTCTGGACACTGGTTAGGTTTGGATGTACATGATTGTGGTCGTTATAAAATCGACGGTCAATGGCGTCCTTTGCAGGCAGGCATGGTGCTTACTGTAGAGCCTGGTTTGTATATCAGTGCTGGAATGGATGGGGTTGAACAGCGTTGGTGGAATATTGGTGTACGAATAGAAGATGATATTCTCGTAACCGAGAATGGCTATGAGAATTTAACGGCTGCTCTGCCGACAGAAATAACCGAGATAGAGGCGTTGATGCGTGGCTGATAAACAGGTTGATATTCTAATTGTTGGTGGTGGGTTGACTGGCGCTACCTTAATGCTTGCTTTGGCAAACAAAGGCTATAGCACCTTATTGGTTGATGCGAATTCTTTTAGCAACAAAGTAAACAGTGAGTTTGATGCACGTACTTTGGCGCTCTCTCCAGCCAGTGTGCGTATTTTACAAATGCTGGCGATTTGGCCGCTTTTGCTAAAAGACGCCACGCCCATCACTACAATTCATGTGTCCGATCAGTATCGGTTTGGCGCCGCACGATTGCAAGGCGAATTAGCTAATCCTTTAGGTTATGTGGTGGAAATGCAATCTATTAATCGCGCCTTACATCAATTATTAAAAGAGGCCGAGATTTTAGCGCCCGCTAAACTGACTGCACTGGATAGGCAAAAAGGGTTAGCGACTATTAGCAGTAGCGCTGGAGAGTGTACTGTTCAGGCCAAATTAATTGTCGCTGCAGATGGTGCTGAATCGGCTATACGCCGTTTTAGTGGTCTGAGAGTGAACCTAAAGGATTATGGGCAGCAAGCGATTGTTGCCAATATTGGTTTAGCCAGAGCCCATCGAGAACAGGCTTATGAGCGTTTTACATCTTCAGGGCCTTTGGCCTTATTGCCGATGACAGATAATCGTGCTGCGTTGGTTTGGGCTTTGCCGCCTGACGAAGCAAAACGCCTGATGGCGCTTAATGAAAGCGATTTTTTAACTGCATTACAACAGGCGTTTGGTTATCGCTTGGGGCGTTTTGTAAAACTGGGTAAGCGAGTTGTTTTTCCTTTACGACAAGTCTTTATGCCAGAACAAATCGCCTGGCCTTTAGTCTTTGTCGGTAATGCTGCACATACCTTACACCCAGTAGCAGGGCAAGGTTTTAATCTGGGTTTGCGCGATGTAGCGACCTTGGCACAATGCATTATTGAGGACGGTTTGAATGACGGGATGTTACAGCGTTATCAGGCAATGAGGCGCCATGATCAAACGGCGATAATCCGTTTAACAGATGGCTTGATTAGTCTGTTTACCAGCCGTTTGCCAGGAATCGCTTTGGCGCGTAATTTAGGCCTTATTGCGATGGATAACAGCGCCCTGTTAAAAAGAATCTTGACTCGTTACACACGCGGTTTTGCGGGAATAACGCCGGATTTGGTTTGTGGGATCGCTTTAGAGGCCAAGGAGTCTTAATGAACCAGCAATTTGATGTGGTTGTCATTGGTGGAGGCGTCGTTGGTTTAACGGCTGCTTTGGCAATGGCTCAGCAAGGATTTTCTACTGCTGTGGTGGATGCTGGTCCCTTAGAAACTAACTCAGAAAAACCGGACAGTCGTGTTTATGCGATTAACCAGGCATCTCAGGATTTATTGCAACAACTGGGGGCTTGGCCGCAGTTAGATAAAACGCGGCTATCACCCTATCAGCGAATGTATGTCTGGGATGCAACCAACGGAGCTCATATTGAATTCGATGCTCGCATGATTGCCGCACAGCAATTAGGCACTATTGTGGAAGAATCGGTCCTTAAGCAAGCCTTATTGCAAGAAATAACCCAACAAACTGGAATTACTCTTTTTCCCAAGAGCGAAGTAACAGCCGTTGAACAACAAGCCGATTCGATTACCGTTAGTGAGGCCAGTCAATCTTGGCAAGCAAAATTGTTGATGATCGCTGATGGTGGTAATTCGCCTTGCCGCCAATTACTGAAAGTGCCTTTGACGAGTTGGTCTTACCATCATCAGGCCATCGTTGCTTCTGTAAGCACAGAGAAAAAGCATCAGAAAACGGCTTATCAAGTATTTAATGCTGACGGTCCTTTAGCTTTTTTACCTTTAATCGATGAACAGCAATGTTCTATTGTCTGGTCAACGACACCCCATGCAGCAAAGCGATTAATGGCTCTTAATGATGAGGAATTTAGTCAGGCGTTAACCAAAGCGTTTGCCAATAAATTAGGGCAAGTAAACGTACAGGGAAAGCGCCATCAATTCCCTTTAATCATGCGCCATGCCAAACAATACACGGGGAAGCGCTGGCTTTTATTAGGTGATGCCGCACATACTATTCACCCACTTGCAGGTCTTGGCCTTAATGTGGGTTTGGCTGATGTAGCTGCCTGGTTGGCCTGCCTGACTGATAAAGGGAAAGGAACATTAACTTCACCAAGAGCGCTAGGGGCTTACCAACGCCAACGTAAATATGCTGTTTGGCAGGTGATTGCTATGATGGATAGCTTAAAAACCCTATTTACCAGCCCGTTTACTACGATGATTGCGCTTCGCGGTTTGGGTTTGCGTATTTCTAATCATTGCCCGCCGCTAAAACGTCTGTTTATTGCTCACGCAGTGGGAAAACCGTTGGATTATTAGGGTTGTTGACATTTCTACTATCTTGGCGCTTATGACTTGATTTTCTGTGCTTCGCTGCGATGCTCGTAAATCAAGTCATAAGGCGATATGTCAACAACCCTTGTTTTGAATTAAGGACGTGGAAAAGTTGCTTTAAATGCGGTAATTTAGTTAATCGGGTGAAAATGTCATCAATTGCTGTGATGATATAAGAAAAATAATAAATACCGGGATGTGTAATGACTTTAAAGAAATTGCAAGCTATTGTGTTGGGTTGTGCTGTATCGGCCAGTGCTACCGCGGGAGTCATGGGCGATGAGTACTGGGATGGCGATTCTGCCTGGGTTATTACTGCGAGTGCTGGTCCTGCGTGGATGAAAGCTGGTAAAACGCAAACCATTTATTTGCAATCGGATGTATTTAAAACCTATACGGCTGATCGCGATAAAGAAACGATAGCGATTGCAGAATTATTTTTTGGCATGCAGCGGGTACTGAATTCCAAGTTGCAAGGCCAATTAGGTTTGGCTTTCGCTGGAACCACCTCCTCAACGCTGGATGGCGATATCTATGAAGATGGAAATTCCTTCTACAATA
>NZ_CALJ01000055.1 GCF_000308315.1 Legionella tunisiensis
CTATTTATGCCCCAATCGAAAGGAGTGGAAGGAAAAGGTATTAAAATGCATTTTTTCTACGCTCCAAACTGCCAACACTGTGCAAAACAGAAACTATTTAACCAAGTGCTACTAAAGAAATACCACCTTCAGATTATTAGCCATGATATAACTAACCCTGTGGAAAGGAAGTTGTTTCTCTTCACGGCAAAACAGCACGGTATTTCTCGACATAATTTGGGAGTCCCTTTAACTATTGTTATGGGCAGAGCTATTATTGGGTTTGAATCTCAAGAAAGTACAGGACATCTTATTGAGCAAGCTTTAAAACAAGAGAGTACAGAACAAATACCCTTACAGATAAAAACTTTTAAAACGGCCAAAATTCCAATTCTGGGTGAAGTAGATATAGCCCATTCCTCATTAACCACACTCGCAATTGTTCTTGGCCTTTTAGATGGTTTTAATCCCTGTGCAATGTGGGCTTTAGTTTTCCTTATTGGTCTAGTGATGGGGTTACATGATAATAAAAAACTTTTGCTTTTAGTTGGAACATTTGTTCTGTCCTCAGGAATATTATATTTTTTATTTATTTCCGCATGGTTAAATGCATTTCTTCTAATTGGTTATCTACGTCCAGTGGTTATTATAATTGGTGGATTTGCAATCTCTCTCGGGGTTTTGCAGATAAGAGATTTTTTATAAAAGACTTTTCTTGTCCTCTTCCAACGGAGCAAAAACAAAAGGTCATGCAACGCATGAAAACATTGGTGCTGTCACCACTAACAATAACAACAGTTACAGGTATTATCATTTTAGCATTCGTCGTAAACTTGATAGAGTTTGTTTGCTCATCATTTGTTCCTGCAATTTTTACGCAAGCGCTTGCTTTACATAAGCTTCAACTTTGGCAATATTATTTGTATGTTTTATTGTATGTTCTATTTTTTATGCTGGATGATTTGATTATTTTCAGCCTTGCAATATTTACTATCAACAGGATAAGTGTTCAATATGCCAAGTGGTGCAAGCTTATCGGTGGTATTACATTATTTGCTGTAGGAATTCTCTTACTTATTATCTCTAATACATAATCTAATTGTTTGAATATTTACCTATCCAGATGAAGTCCAATATCAGCCAATTTAGTAAAATAGGCAACTATGTTTGCATAGTATAAAAATGATTGTCGCATTTGGAGTTAAAACGCACCAGTAGGGAATTTACTAAGAGTCAAGCTTGGATTGGCTCCCCGGGACGGGCTCGAACCGCCGACCTAATGATTAACAGTCATTTATTATTCGATATCAATCGATTTCAAATAATATCAAAAAATATCATAATTTATTGTAAATATTAGATTTTTTAATGGAGTTTGACTTTCTTTTAATATCATTTAATATTATTTGAATTCACATTTAGTGGTACCAAAATTGGTACCAAAAATCATCTTGGTACCAGTCATGAAATTTACCGATGTGTACATCCGTAATTTAAAACCTCAGCAAAAATGGTTTGAACAAATCGAGTTTAGTGGGCTTGGAATTCGAGTCATGCCAGGGGGAGGTAAATCATGGATCTTCCGGTTCACTTTTGATGGCAAACGTTACAAGATGACTTTGGGCAAGTACCCAGGAATTGGCTTGAAGGAAGCACGTGAGCTGATGCTGGATGCAGAGCGTTTAAAAGAACAAGGAATTAATCCAATAGAACATGCTAAGCAACAACAAGCCAAATCAGACAACACTGTAAAAAAGCTGGCTTTAAGTTGGTATACCCATTATGTCGAAAAGCATTTAAAACGTCCTTTAACGGTTAAAAACAAATTGATGGTGATATCACTATGCTTCTTGGTGATTGGGTTTTGGATGAATTGGAAACCAAACACATTACCCAGGCACTGGATAAGATTGTTAAACGTGGAGCTAGTATCCATGCAAACCGCGTTTTAAGCTCGCTCAAGCAAATGTTTAGCTATGCGGTAAGCCGAGGTACCATGAGTACCAATCCAGCCTCTAACATTCGCGCAAGAGATATTGGAGGTCATGAGAAACCAAGAGAACGTGTTTTAAGTCTGGATGAAATCAAATCTCTCTGGCTATTTCTGGACGGTAGCGATTCGCAAATGGCACCTCAAACTCGCATTGCCATTAAGATTATTTTATTGACTGGTGTGCGTACTGCTGAACTGCGTTTGGCGCAGTGGGATGAAATTAATTTTGCTGAATCGCTTTGGACTATTCCCGCAATTCATTCAAAAGCCAGTATTGTGCACAAAGTGCACCTCAGCGATTTGACCATTAACCTATTACAACAATTAAAATTGATCAGTAAATCAAGCTATGTATTGACCGGTTTTGATGGACGTCAACCATTGACAGAAAATGCCTTGCCAAGGGCTATTAAGCGTATTCAGGATCGCTTAGGAATTCTCGAATGGACTGCGCATGATCTCCGCCGTACCTTTGCCACTCAGCTTGGCGAAACACTGCAAATTGATCCTGTGGTGGTAGAGAAATGCCTTGGTCATAAAATGCCGAGAATCATGGCAACTTATAATCGCAATGAGATGTTACCTCAGCGAAAAGAGACTTTAGAAAAGTGGGCAAGATGTATTGAAAACCTGATACAGGATAATGTGGTATATATTAAACAATTACTTTTGAATGAAGTAACTTCGCATTTAGTTACTAGCAATTGATCCCGTTTCCTGGTTGATAACGTCTTTGAAACTGGAAAAAACTACGATGATAAGTTATCATATAAGATAACCTAAGGATTTAATAATAAATGTCTTGGATTGTTGAGTTTTATAATGAGTCTGTTCAAGAGGCCATATTAGAAATGCCTCCCAAAATTCAGGCTAGAATGATTAAACTTTTGGAGCTGATTGAAAAACATGGTGCTAATCTCGGTCCACCTCATACTGAAGCAATGGGAGACGGATTATTTGAAGTTCGTGCTAAAGCTCAGGAAGGAATTGGACGTTCGCTTTATTGTTACATGAAGGGTAAGCATATTATGGTTTTGCACGCGTTTGTAAAGAAAAGTACAAAAACACCCAAGCCTGATTTGCAGTTAGCTCTGAAGAGAAAGCGGGAGGTAGAAAAATGATAAATCTCAAAACATTAAAAACAAAAGCGTTAAAAAATTTGGAAGTAAAAGAGGCCTATGATGCATTGGAATCTGAATTTGCCTTGATAGATACATTGCTTACGATGCGTCAAAAAGCAGGTTTAACTCAAGATGAATTGGCTGAGCGTATGGGGACAAAAAGGGCAATATTTCTCGTTTAGAAAAAGGAAATACCAACCCAAGCTGGAAAACGCTTGAAAAATATGCACAGGCCTGTGGTTTTGATATTTCAATGGCAGTTAAAAGAATCGCTTCATAATTTTTCACTTAATATTCATAACACTTTATGAGTTTAAATAGATTCCAAATATTCTAGTACGGCTAGATTATTTGGAATTTTTATAAACTCAATTTATTTTCTGGTTCAAACAATATCATTTAGTAACATGGCGACTAATCATATTGACTCTCTTTCTTATACACCTAAAATGAAAATGATATTGGGTTTTAAGGATAATTTCTGTGAGTTTTTTATTTGCTAACGTTCATGAATTAGCAGCATTACTTGAATTACCTTATATGCAAAGAGTAGTTTACCTGATGGGCATTCGCCCTTACATGGATAGACAAAGCTGTATCGTAGGCATCAAGCGCAGGATCAGTTATCAATCGTTGCGTGAAACACTTTATGTTGGACCGATTGCTGGCGTTAAAACGGGTAGTCCAAGTCTTCAGCAAATGAAACGGGCTGTTAAATCATTAGAACGTGCCGGACTTATTGAGATTCAGTCCACTGAAAGGCACTTGATAGTGAAATGTATTTACGCTGAATTGGATAACCCTGCACCAAAGAAGGCCGTATCGAAGCCGAACCTTAATCCCGACACAAACCCGACACAGGAAGAAGCAGCAGAATCAAGGCAATCTTCAGACCCAAAACAAAAACCCGACATATGTAATCTCGCAGAGGCCGACCCACCTCAGAAGTCAGAAGATAATAATTATATTTATATGTGTAGCAAATTTGAAAAATTTTGGAAAAGTTATCCACATCCCGTTGATAGGGAAGCAGCTTTTTATCAATTTATAGAACTTAACCCTGATGATAAGTTATTTGAAAAAATTATGACGGGACTACATGGGCAAATTGAAAGTTATAACCTTCAAGTAATGATCGGTGAATGGGTTCCTAAATGGAAATATCCAGCTAACTGGTTAGCCAAAAAATGTTGGCAAGCAGATCCGTACGTGTTTGAGCAATCACTACCAGTTGTACATGACTTGGAAAATCAACAGATAGGCATTCAAGAGGAGTGCCGTCCAGAGCATACTTAATTTTAGAGATGAGAGACGCTCGATAACGGTAATGCTTCGCACTTTGGAAAAGAAGAGTTACTTCCCTACCATCTATTGTTTTCTGCGTCACTGCAATTTTCCAGCAGTGACGCAGAAAAA
>NZ_CALJ01000054.1 GCF_000308315.1 Legionella tunisiensis
TTGTTGCTATTGGTATGAACACAGAATTTGGCCGCATAGCTGAACTTACAGGAACCATTATCGAAGAAAACAGCTCTTCAGAAGCAACTTTCTATCATTGGAAAACAATTGGGGTTTTTAGCGCTTACCATTTCTGTTGCCGTTATTTTAATTGGATTGCTGGCCGGTCTAGATTTAATTCAGATGTTAATGACAGGAATATCTCTTGCCGTGTCTGCGATTCCCGAGGGACTGCCTGCTGTAGTGACTATCGCCCTTGCATTAGGTGCCCGAGCTATGGCTAAAAAGAAGGCTCTGCTTCGTCATCTTCAAGCAGCAGAAACCTTAGGAGCTGTTTCAGTCATCTGCACAGATAAGACAGGGACTCTCACTAAAAATGAGATGAACGTACAAAAAATTTGGTTATTTGGAAAGACAATAGATATCACTGGTGTTGGTTATAATCCAAATGGAAAATTTATAATCAATGACCAGGCGATAAATCCACAGTCCATCCCCGAATTAATCAAGTTGCTGGACACGGGACGCAAATGCAATCATGCACACATCCTTCAAGAAGGAGAAGAATGGAACATCATCGGTTCCCCAGACGAAGCAGCTCTAATTGTTGCTGCAGCTAAATCGGGATTAAGTGAAGTCTTTCCGAGCCAGATTATCAATGAATTTACATTCGATTCAATCAGAAAACGAATGACAGTCATTGAAGAGACAGAAGCTCATCAGATTATTCATACCAAAGGAGCCCCTGAAGTTATTTTGCCGTTATGTGATTATTATTTACTTGAAGATAAAGAAAACGAACTCAACGCTGAAGCCCGAAATAAAATAGAGGAAGCTTATATTAATTTTGCTCAAAAATGGTCTTCGCACATTAGCTTTAGCAAGGAAAAGTACTCTAAAACAACTTAAATTATCGGTGAAAGAAGCTGAGAGCAATTTAGTATTTCTTGGAATTATTGGTTTAGTTGATATGCCTCGAGAAGAAGTATCCAACGCATTGGAGATTGCAAAAAACCTCAGGTATAAAAGTCATTATGATAACTGGGGATTCACCTGTGACAGCAAAAGCAATTGCCAATCAAATTGGCTTAAGCATAGATCAAGTGATAACGAGTAGTGAATTAAAAGCAATGAATGATAAAACATTAAGGAATGTATTAAGGCAAAATGTTTTATTTGCAAGAACAATCCCTGAGGATAAATTTCGTATTGTGCGACTCTTACAGAATCAAGACCAACTGGTAGCAATGACTGGTGATGGCGTCAATGATGCCCCCGCCCTGAAACAAGCTGATATTGGAATTGCCATGGGAATAAGAGGAACTGATGTAGCACGCAGTGTCGCTGATATCATCTTATTAGATGACAATTTTGCTTCGATAATCGATGCAGTAAAAGAGGGTAGGCGACAGTATGCAAACATTCGAAAATTTGTGCTTTACCTTACCTCCTCAAATTTAGGCGAGGTATTAGCTATCATTATTAATCTTATACTCAGCGGTGGATTGATTATGATCCCAGTGCAAATTCTTTGGATAAACTTAGTTACGGATAGTGCAACCGCACTTTCTTTGAGTGTAGAACACGCTGAAAAGGACATAATGCATAGGCCACCTCGGCAAGCCGATAAACCAATTTTTGACCGTATGTCACTTATCCTACTCATTCTGTTTGGCTTTTATATCGGCATCATAACGTTCTCGGTATATCAATTCTATTTATCTCAGTCTTATGCATTAGCGAATACTATTGCTTTTACCACCCTGGTCGTTATGTCTAATATCCACACCCTAAATTTTAGAAGCTTCTATAAACCGATTACCGAAGTAGGATGGCTGTCAAATAAATGGATTTTGATGGCTATTTTATGTATGTTAGGGTTACAAGTCATGGCAATTTATACCCCAGGGTTACAGCGCATTTTACATACTGTACCTTTATCCATAATGCACTGGGTAGTTATTCTGTTATGCGCACTTCCTATTTTTCTGATACCTGAGTTTTATAAGGTGATTAAAAATAGATGAAAGTGGAATTGTTCTTCATAGTCTTAGGCATTATTTTTCTCTTTTTAGGAGGAGAGGGATTAGTACGTAGTATTGTAACAATCGCAGAAAAACTAAACCTATCCATACTTCTCATTAGCACGATTATTATTGGATTTGGGACATCCGCACCGGAATTTTTTGTTTCACTTGAAGCAGCCCTCGCAGGATACCCAGAAATTTCTATTGGCAATGTTGTTGGCAGCAATATCGCAAACACTCTTTTAGCCATGGGAATAGCCGCTTTTATCTCATCAATTCCTTGTAAGGCAGTATCGGTAAAACACGATGCGTTCATGAATGTAGTGGCAAGTATTTTTTAGCCTATTTATCAATTCAAGGTTTTATCCATCGATTAAATGGATTAATGATGCTCGTTGGATTATTCACTTATCTTTCTGTAAGAGTATGGGTGGAAAAAAGGAATGCCAAACAAATAATACACAATGAAAAAAAGCTGGAAAAAGAAATCAAACAAGAATTTATGGAAGTAAAGCCAGGTCATATACATTCTTTCTTCATTGTATTCGCTAGTCTTGCCATTCTGGCTATTGGCGCACGTTTACTTATCGATGGCTCCGTTTTTTTGCCCATTTTTTAATATTCCCGAGGTTGTCATTGGATTAACTATGGTAGCAATTGGCTCCTCCCTCCCTGAAATCGTGACTGTTTGCATTGCATCTTGGCATAAACATTATGATATTGTGATAGGAAATTTATTGGGGAGTAATTTATTTAATATTTTTTCAATTCTAGGAATTACAGCTTTAATAAAGCCAATGCCATTTGTTGGTCAGATAGCTCATCAAGATATCTGGATTATGTTAAGCTCATCTGTTCTTCTTTTGTTAGTTATCATAATTTATAAAAGAATTACCCGGCTTTGGGGGATTTTATTTATTGTCCTTTATCTTCTATTTATTGTTTGGGTTTATTTTTTTAACTTGTCTTCATATGGAGTGAGTAAAATATTATGAACTATATGTAACCATCAGTACTATTCTAAAAAATAATCAAGAGAATGCTTCAGTGTTCAAACTGATAATAAAATTTAACAGATGCCAAATACACTGTAGAATTAAAGGAATAGAATGATTCAAGTTGTTCGAAATTATACGAAAAATTTATGCGGATAAATTTAGATTTATTCTGATAACTCTCATCCTATTGATCATTATTCCTCTGCTATTT
>NZ_CALJ01000053.1 GCF_000308315.1 Legionella tunisiensis
TAATTTTACCGCGTACAATCAACACATTTCAGCACTTTGTCCGATCCCACCAATCGGGATTGGACAAAATTCTTTGTAAAAGATCTTGCTAAGCCACTCCCCCTACCCACGTGGTTGGACGATGAGTCAGGAAAACCATCTAGGAATCTCTGTTATCCGACAGGACAACTCTCTCGGGGGTCTAAGTCAATTTATCGAACCAACCGGTTTCTTTATTAAGAAGAAATCCCTTATCGATTAAAGATTGTTTAATTTGATTTTCATATACATTGCAAAGGAAAAGGCTTATAAACACATAAATAGCCACGTACGAAAAATTTATCCAGGATTCAATATTGGAACATCAACAAGTTGCAGGGACTCCTTAATCAATATATGGAATGACCCTTACCGTCACTGGCTCTTTGTTCCATCAGATTTTAATATGGATAATGGGAAGAGTAAAAAAGCAAAATAACAACCCCGCTACCCACTATACCTGTTAAGGTGATATCCTAAGTGGAATTAAGACTTCGTAGATTGCAGAGGCTACCAGCATTATAGTCTATTTTAAGTAATTAAGTAAAGCTCAATTGATTTAAAATTAATCAAATAAAGCGTTAACACATCTTTTATACTCGTTTTACTGGAGCTGCTGTTATCATCATTTAATCAATGTTATAGATTAATCTTTTTAGCTTGCTATGAATAGATGTCAGGCAAAACGGCTATTCACTGACATCTATATTAAAGAGGCTTTTATAAAAGATGGCCCTAGGAAAAATATGAAGCAATGGCATGCATTAACTATCGAAGAAACAAAAAATGTATTTGCAAAACAACCTAAAAAATTTTGATGTCAATGAAATAAAGGATGTTGAATCTTCACGCTGGTATATCATATTGGTACGTCAGTTCACCAATATCTTAATTCTGGTTCTCCTATTAGCAACACTTCTCTCTTTCTTTCTAGGCGATATGGTCGATGCGATGGTGATTCTTGCTATTGTTCTTTTCAATGGTTTATTAGGATTTATCCAGGAATGGAAAGCTCAAACAGCGATTAAAAATTTAAAAAGCATGCTTACCACAAAATGCCGAATAGTCCGTAATGGACTGGAACAAGTCATTGATGTGAAAAAGCTTGTTCCGGGTGATTGCGTGTTATTGAGTGCCGGGACTATTGTCCCTGCTGATATCCGACTCACAACGGTAGTAGATCTCATGATGAATGAGGCAACCTTAACTGGTGAATCTGAACCCATAATCAAAACAACAGAAAGGTTACCCAAAGAAACTTTGGTTACAGATAGGAAAATATGGCTTTCATGGGAACTCATGTTATGAGCGGACAGGGACAAGGCGTTGTTGTTGC
>NZ_CALJ01000052.1 GCF_000308315.1 Legionella tunisiensis
AAAAGATGGATATATATATTCTAAAGCGGGTGTGACCTCGCATTAATGTTCAAATATCTCTGAGCATCCTCCTTATTTGCTCTGTTTAAAGTCATATAGATGTTTATATTTACAATCAATTCAAGTATAATTTTTTCAAAACTGCCTTAAATGAATAGAAATAAGGCGAAAAGTACGCGAGGCAAATTTGAGATGTTAGATGAATTACCAGTAGAACCCGAAACCGCAAAACATTTATCAAACCGTGGTTTAGTGAACTTGGCTCAGACATCAAAATATCATTTGTCTTTGTTTAAACCCATGGTTGATGTTCGTAAGCTACTGCACCATGTAGTGCGTGGTAAGCATGATTCAGTTCAATTGATATTAATAGATGATATAAGTTTAATGCTTAAAAGGGACAAAGTAACAGATTGTTCAGGGCGAGAATTTGAGAACATAAGTAGCTTTGAATATGCACTTTGGGCCCTGGATAAACACATGTGGGCAGCAATGATTACGTGCGTACCTCAGAATGAAGAAGGTAAACGGATATTGGAACTATTGATTGCTCAATACAACAAAGTCAACACAGACGGAGTCACTTATAGGCTTAATGGAAAAACAATCACTGAAAAGCATTTTGATTTCGAAAATACCCTCATTAAAGAGCTGCAAACGCAAGTAGATTCTTCAAACGCGCCAGGAGCTAAAAATTGGGAGGCCATAGATAAGCAGTGGCGAGAAGGTGTTGGTGGTGCACAAAAAAGGCTACCCATGCATATTGTTGATGAATACTGCTCTAATGAGCCATTTTATCCTGTTCCTAAGTTTACCTCACAGCCAAAATCATCGAAACAATTTTATAATTGGACTACTGGCGAGGATGAAAATTGGTTTAGTGTTGATTCTAAGTTGTCGGTTGATTTTGCAATATATAAAGGCGAGTCCGAGTTCGCTGAGGCGCCGGACCCGTGCGTGGGGAGTGGCCCGCAGTGCGTGGCCGATTTGGGTGCCATGACGGCATTATGTAAAGTAAGAACAAACGATTTTATCGATCTCAAATCGCAACTTGAAGACCAGATGACGCCAGATAATCATACACCAAGTATCTCAGAGTTAACCGAATTGACATCATGTCGATGAAGAAGCTCGGCGGCGTGAGCCGCCACATGCTCATCCTAGCATGAGCCCAAAAACCATAAAAGCACGTCCCGGTATAACCAGCGTGCTGCTGTTCTCACCCACCACATACTGACGTGGTCCAATAGATCTGACCACCCCAGTTAATAGATAATGAACTTAACTGGAGAAAGTAATGACAATAAGAAATAAATACCCAAAAGAATTTAAACTTGATGCAATTAGCCTTGTATTAGAACAAGGTTATGGGGTAACAGAGGCAGCCAATAATTTAGGCATTGCACAAGCATTAC
>NZ_CALJ01000051.1 GCF_000308315.1 Legionella tunisiensis
TAGGGGTTTCATTCAATTGAATACGGTTATTCCATCTAAGACCAGAGGACAGACTATATAAATAATGTGCTTCTTTAAACAAATCATTAAAGATACATAAATCTTCATTGAAAGAATCGACATCATCATTGTCTGGACTAGAGCGAAGTTCTGTTCTTTTATTCAATATTTGTTCTACAAAACTTTCCAATTCTATTGTGTAAACATGTGGTTTTGATTCTTTTCTTTAACATTTAACTCAAAATCTCTGGCAATTATCAGCATCTTCCTTTTGAATTTACATTTTAACAAAGTTAAAAATCCGTGAAATAATTATCAAACTCTGTATTTGTTAATTCTGATTTAAATGAGTTTTTCTTCCCTGTAAGCAAACAATAATTTGATAGCATCCTTTTAAATGAGGCCATGGTCTCTACAAGATAAGTTCCGGTAGTTAAGTGTTCAGAAGAAATATCATCATAATTTTCTGACGATAGAATATTAATAATATGATGTTCTTTATGAAAGCATTGCATCAATTCGCTTAAATGCATGTAGAATTGTAAGAGATTTTGTTGATCGCGTAATTCGCCTAATGCTTTCTTTAAGCCATCAATGACTAAATCAGGATATGTGGCAGATTCTAAAGATAGCATCATATCGCTTGAAAATTTATTAATCATTTGTTTTAATTTTTTCATTATATTTAAATAATAAAAACTTTATGTATTAATTATAGTATGCTGCGGATCTAGTCAAAGAAATGTATTGATTAATGGTCAGTCTTCATCTGCCTTTTTGCATTACTATCTAAGGGATTTTCATTAGACGGTTCTACGCAACTCGAAAATTATTGGGCATGCCAATACTAGTCATTTTGTTAAGGATACCCAACCGAGCATAAATTCCTGTTTAATTTGTCATTTTTATTTCATGCATTACTCTCCTCCAAATCCTTTTATATCTCTGGAAAACCAGTTCTGAGTGGTTGCGCTGGCCATCATGTCGCTCTTTCTGCCAATTCAGTGAGGTTTCTGCAACCGCGCAGAAACCTCACTTTAATTACAGAAACCTATAGACCTGAAATTTTGAATAATAATTTTATGTAATTGTGGACGGGGAATAGACTCATCAGTAGGGCAAAGATATAGAGCAAATTTACGAGCAAAAGAGGCTTTCATTTAACTCCTCCTCATTATGTTACATGTAACGCAATAAATAGAATAACCATAGCTATCCAATTTGTGGCAACTATAGGCCAGGCTCTGGCCCCATAGACACACTTTTTTCACAAAAACACATTAAACTACTAAATGTTATTTCAGAGTATTGTTTCTTGGCTATTGCACGCTCATACTGTTGGTGTTTAGCAGCCGCTA
>NZ_CALJ01000050.1 GCF_000308315.1 Legionella tunisiensis
GCTTGCCAGTCCCCTTTACTTTTTATTACAAGTAACATTAGCCACTCTAGTTTTTATGGTTTAGCGCTTGCTGATTTAATGATAGAAAATTGTAAAGCTCATGATGTTGATTTTAGAGAAGCTAATTTAAATCATGCTTGTTTTATGGGCTCTGATTTGCAAAATAGTTTGTTCATGCATACGAACTTAAAGCATGCGGATTTTACGGATGCAGTAAATTACAATATTGATATTCAGCATAATACGTTAACCGATGCCCGCTTTTCATTTCCAGATGTTATCGCATTGTTAAACCATCTAAATATTAAAATTAATGGGTGGCCAAACGATTTTGAATCTTAAAGAATGATCATTCTTAAAAGTACAGTTATTTTTGAATTCAGCTAGGTTGGTCAAACGTTTTGCGCGAGATGAAACCAATTCAAAGAGGATTTATTAGGTAAGGGGCTCAACTTCTTCCTGTGATTTTTCAATGACGATGGGTAATTCTTTTGCTGGTGTCATTAGCAACATTGCTCCTCTCAAGGGCAGCAAGATTAGCTAGCAGTCGTAATAAAATCAATAGGTTGTGCTGAAAACAATGAATCAATGCTTTTTTCTGCAAAGTCACTTTTTTCTGCAAAGTCACTTCGCTCTTCAACCAATTCTTTTATAGTTAAATAACTGGTTTTATTATGATGAAAAATTGAGGATGATGATCTGGAATGATTAACACCATATAACTTGGCTTCGTTGGGATCATTAAGTATATCTTGTAATTTTGTTAGCATTTCATCTTCATCTAACTGATGAAGATCAGTTAACAATTGATTATATTTTTCTATTTTAGATGAATTATTTGTATTATCGATAAGATCGATAACTGAATCATATACCTTTATTCGCCATTGTCCACCTTTATATGCGCACTCCCTTATTTGCTCTTCACCCATCCAAGAATAGATAACTTTTGAACCCGGTTGTTTACTAACCAAAGCATTATTCATAATGCTCCAAGCTTTACGATTTTTTTGAATTACTAAATGTTGATGACGTATATTTTAGATGTTTTAAAAAAAGTCTTTCATCCTGTCCATATCTTGTATTTAATACAAAAGATGGTTCAATTTTCATATTTTTTAATGTAAAAGTTTCATAAAAATTAGATCTTGTATTTGCAATAACTGTTGAATAAATGCCATATTGTTCTTTTAATTCTCTTTGTAATTTTGCTGCAAAACTATCCGTACTGTCTTGCCTATTTCCTTTTCCTGCTGAACAACCTAATAATCTTATAGTCAAATGTTGATAATTATTCTCATCCTGCAGTAATGTCCGTTGTTCTGGAGTAAGCATATTATTTAGTGACTCGGCTAATTTATCATAATAAAGTTTATTGCCTTCATCATCCATTATATAGGAGGCTCCTACATCACAATGTCCATCTATATATATTTTTGTATAATTATCAATTTCACAATTTTCTAGTAATGGTTGCTTATTTATAGACTGTAATTCATTGAGGGTAAATTGATAATTATAATAATTCGGAGATTTTTCTAACAGTTTTCCCTTTTTGAATGAAGTAAGTCAATGCTGTTTGGTTTTGTAACCATAACATGACTCGAATAATGTTTTTATCTTCAAAGGATATT
>NZ_CALJ01000049.1 GCF_000308315.1 Legionella tunisiensis
AAGGTTATCAGTAGAAAAGAAATGACCCAGGCAACTAAAATGAAGGCAAAGACAGGATGGATTAGCAGCAAAGTAGCAATCGCGATAATAAGCCCTAATGATTGGGCATACATATCATCGAGCGTCGTGAGAATCTCAATAATTCCGCCCTGCATATCAGAAATTTTATTAATTAAACTGCCGGCAAAATTGTTTTGGAAATATTGGTGGGAATGTTGATTTAGATAAGCAAACATCTTTTCCATAGTGTCTTGGCGAAGATTAGGGAACAACTTCATTTTGACCCAATCCAAGAGACGCATATCAAGGCATAAGCCTATCCATACTGCGATGTATAAGAAAATATAAGGCTGAATGACGGCAAAGGCTGAGCGATCGCCAGCCGCTGCTACCGCTTTATCAATAATGATTTTAAGAATATAGGGCAACACGGTATTTGTTATTGCCCAAAAGAGAGCGACAAAAGCAAAAATCGCCAGATAAATTTTATAGGGCTTTAAAAGACTAACGATAAATTGGGTTAGTGATTGTTGTGCATTATTTTTCATGATGGCCTAGGGGCAAAACCCGATTCAAACTGTCTAAATTACGTATCTGTTAACGAAAACTCAAGGTTAATTGGACGTATAAAACGCAAAACGTAGTTTTGTTTACTTGACGTGCCCGATTATCCTGCCGATCCTCAGTGTTTAGGCTTAATAAAATCGCTGAACAAAATACCCTGTTGGTTTTTACATTGCGAACCATCAATCTTGTTGTTTTTTAAAAACGCGTTCAACTCGTCCGTGTTATAAAAATAAGAGACGGTTGAGCCTTTTCCATCGGGAGTTCTCATAAAAAAATAGGAGTGCTCGGGTTGCGAGGGGTCAAGGCGAATAAATTTGCCGGGGGCGCAAACAAAATCGTTAGGCTGAGCACCATAGTAAGCTTCTTGCTGCCGTGTCTCTTTAGCCTCTATCGCATTGGTTTTGTGCATCACGTAACTAAAAGGGAGTAGACAAAGCAGAGGAAGCCATAAGATGGCTGTAGAGCGATAAGCGTTTTCCGCCAGTTTGCGTGAGTGATAGAGTGCATAAAAAGCGATCAGTGGATAGAGCCAGATAGAATGGCCGATGATTGAAATATAGTGAGGATACTCGCTTCTAATTTCTGCTGTCGCGGCACCGCCACATAAACCCGCGTAACAGGCATACGTAACAAGCATATAAGGTACGGCCAATAGGGAAAGCCAAACCGTCGTGATTAAAAGAGTGCGATAAAAATGGTACATAGGCTTCTCCCTTTTAAATCCATTTCTACTCTATCTGGAAATGGCATTTGAGAAAAGTGGGCGTGAAAATGGCAAATACCTACGGAATCTGTCCCATGTAATCCATCTTTCCTATTTCAACACCTTGATTTCTTAAGATGCCGTAAGCGGTTGTCACGTGAAAGAAAAACTGTGGCAGGCCATAGTGTAAGAGATAGGTCTGGCTATCAAAGGTTCTTTCTTTCGGGGTTCCAGGGCGAATGGTAATTTCTTTTTCTTCACTGCCATTGATTTGTTCGGGCTTAATAGACGCGATAAATTGAAGGGTTTTTCAATGCGGGCTTGTAACGCTTCAAAGCTATCTTCATTATCTTCATAAGCAGGTACTTCTAAGCCAGCCAAACGGGCAGCTACGCCTTTGGCGAAATCGGTTGCAATTTGAATTTGACGAGTAAAGTCGAACATATCCGGAAACAAGCTTGCTTGCAGCAGGGCGTCAGCGGCCATGCCACTGCTGACAAGATGGGTTTGGGCTTTATCCAAAATGGTAGTTAATGAGTTCAGTAATTGTTTAAAGACTGGAATTGAAGCACTGTACATTGAAATAGCCGGGTTCATTTTTTCCTTAATAAATTGGAACAAAGTTAGCTAATCGACAAATCTTTTATCACAGATGATTTCAAGTGCCAACTGTTTGCCTTTATTCTATAGTTAGTTTGTGGCTCTAATTCAAGGAAAAGATAATGACTGAGCATGAAAACTTTAAAAAATGGCTAAAGCACAAATGTTCTCCGCAAACCGATACCATAAATACATTTGAGTATGGGGTAATACACGCCCTTTATAATCCTAAACGTGAGGTTTTCATTATGCTCCCAAGCCAAAAAGAGTATTCACGAGAGATAGTGGAAAATGCGTTTCAACACGAAGTAGAACTTAATCATCTGATTATTGAAATGCTGGAGCAATAAGATCATGCGAGAGTTATTAAAAGGGAATGTTCGGCTGGTTATTACCTATTGGGTTTTCGGCATGATCCCGGCGATCATTTATAAAGGAATAGGGCGTTTAATTGAAAAATATTACTTTCAATTAGCAACAGCATCTTATATAGAGTGGTTTTTTATCTCTATCTTATATTTCCTTTCATTTATTTCCCGCTGATTTACGTTGCGATTTGGCGAAGCAGTAATAAATACAATGGGCGTAGACTCTGGCGCTGGCTTGCCAAACTGGCAGTAATCTCGGGTGCTGTTCTACTGATTGTGAATGCTGTTTTATTGGTTAATTTATTCTTTAGGACCAGCTTGTCCGATAAAATAAAAATGGAAGTCACCCAGATCCAGAAAAGCTTACCGAGCAAAATTGATTCCGACACCGAAATTTACGCGATTTCATTTGATAACAAAACAATTACCTACAGTTATCGGTTACTGAAAGCAGATAAATCAAGCATTGATTTAAATTATTTTAATGAAAATATTAAACCTGAATTAATAAAAGAAGTATGCAGCGACGAGGATTTAAGTCGTTATATTAATCAAGGGATAATTTTTTCTGCTATTTATGATGATAAAAACGGCGCTGAATTAGGCCGGGCCTCTGTGAAGCCCGGTGATTGTAACTGATTAATCCGATGAGGGATTTTTAATACAATAAGTGCCAGATAATTTGCAAAACAAATCTTAAGTGTAGGGAGGCACTAGAGGTGGGGCATCTTCCATTTGCAAGCTAACAAAGTTGCTGGCAATTTTATCGATTTGCTTATGGCGTTCGGTTTGCATAAAGAAGGCGCTTTTGGTTAAGTATAGTTTCCCAATAATGGCCAGCAGGCCAAGACCTGTAGCCGCAATGGCGATATTAGCGAGAATAGGTTTCCAAAGTGCTCGGTGTTGCATATCGAACATGCTTTGCTGTAATGCTCTCTGAAACGTTCTTTGTGCAGCCCGTTGTTCTTCTTCATTTTGGGCATGAATGAATTTGCTGGCGAAGTGGCTTAGACTGATTGCTAAACAAAGCGCTTTTTTACCCTCTGCTTCAGCTGTCTTGTCATTCGGCAGGTTATATAATTCCAGACCGTAGTTTTTAATTGATTAATATTGCTATACAACATTGAAATTTGTGCATTCTTTTTAGCTGAGTAGGTTGTATTCGCTGGAGTTGGAACTTCAGGCAATAAATTCAACGCCGTTTCAAAATCTTCTCTAATCATTATTCGCCTGAGGAGGATTTGGCCATTAACAAGATCCGCAGTGACGGCATCAAGACGATCAGCCGGCGGTAATCGCTCTAAAATCAGGCTAAAGCCTTCTGGTATCTGCCTGCTGGCAAAGTGCAAAATATTCTCATTATCAGAGGTCTTTGTTTCAAGGAGGGCAGTGAGCCGCTCCTCTGGCGGTAATGAAGAAAGAATGAGTTTCACTAACTCATAATTTTTATAAGTTATGGCAAATTGCAGGCTTGCAGAAATACCACCCAGTTGTTCAATATTTTCAAAAATAGTTTGGTTAAGAGTGTCTAACTGTTCATTATTGAAGAACCCATTTTCTATCAGAGTCCTTAGTTCTTCTGACAAGACTGGAGCATAAGCAAACGCAGTAATGGCAATATAGGCAAGAACAGGGGTCAATCGCGCCTGTTCTTGTGTAGGCACACTCCGTTGCAGTTCTTGCAGAAATTTTCTTTGTGCGGTTTGTTGCTCGGCATCGGTTTGCGCGTTAATAAAATGGTTGGCAAAAGCGGCGAGACTGACCGCTAGGCAAATGGCCTTTTTGCCCGCTATCTCAGTGTCTCTATCATTAACTTGATCATATAAATTCAAGCTATGATTTTTAAACTGTTGGATTTGATCATAAAGTATTGCTATTTGTTTACTCTGTTTGGCTGAGTGAGCCGCGTTTGCCGGAGGAAGGACGATATCAGGCAACCAAGTCAATATTTCTTTAAATGCTTCCCTGCTCAATGTTACTTCAAGGGCATTGTGGTCGGAGAATATTCTTTCAGTAACGGCATTCAAGCGATCAGCCGGCGGTAAGAGCGCCAACATCACTTTGAATACTTCGATATGAAAGACTCCTCGCGATAATCCACTTTTTCCCCTTGTCTCTGCTTTAAGTGCAGTGAGTCGATCTTTCTCGGGTAATAAGCTTAATGTGGTACCTATGACCCCAGGATCCTCTGCTGTTAAGTATAAAACTGTAGGACGTCTCTCTATGATTGCAGTTAGACGATGATCTTCGGGCAACAACTCCAAAATCCAATGGAATTGTGATGGCATTCTAACTGTGGCGAAAGCCAACATAGGGGTGCCATCAGAGAGTTTAGCTTCAACGAGTGCAGTCAGTCGCTCCTCAAGGGGTAACGAAGTGAGAATTAATTTAAGTAATTCATAGTTTTTGTGAGCTATGGCTATTCGCAGGCTTTCAGAAAAACCACCTAATTGCTCAATGAGAAAAGCAGCAGGCTGCTCCTCTTGCGCCAATAAAGAGAAAAGATGTTTCACTAATTCATCATTTTTATGATGTAGGGCAAATTGCAAACAGGCAGAAAAACCACCAAATTTTTCCATATTATCAACAATGGATTGATTGATGGCGGTTAGTTGCTCACCCAAAAAAAGACCACTTTCTATCATTTCTCCCAGTGAAGTGGCATCGTAGGAAATTTGTGCATATTTGAACAATAAGGGGTAATAACTTGGAGGAAAGGCAAGGAGAAGATCTAAAAGGACATGCATATCTTCAATAATCAATTCTTCCAGGTTTTTCTTAAGGTAGTTTAAGGGTAGTGCAGTGGGGCTATCACTAACGGAAGATAAGGCGTGAGACTTGCCATACGATTTGTGAATACGCTCTAATTGTTCTGGCGATAAATCAGGTCTGGTATCCAGGGTAGCTGCATTATCCTTGTGATTTAAAATTTCTTGTAAGTAGGCAGCAGCCTGCTCCACACAGTTTTCATTTCTTAAATGTTCACAAACGTAGTCTAATGAGATACCGGATGGTGTTTCTAACGCTAATAGGGTTTCTTTAAGGGTACTGGGAAGCGATTCCAAATAGACAAAAAATCGGTTACCGCTCTTTGTGCCTCAAGACTGGCATAGGTTTCCCCGGTTAAGGTTTCGCCGCCTAAAAGAAACTGTTGGATGAATTCTTTAATGACTTCTCGTGGTGATTGGCCTTTGTTTACTGCTAATAAATTTTGGCGTAATTTTTTAAATGCTTCATTATGCTGATAAAGGGCTTCAGCTAATTCTGGATATTGTTGGGTGAGGCTGTTAAAAAATTTTGTATGGGTAGTAAACTCCCATTGTATGAGATCAGTCACATCAAAAAGCTGGCCGCCACTTATGGCAAATTGGCTTAAGGCTGCACGAGAAGGTTCCTGAGTTAAACAGGCAAGATTTTTAGCCTCAAAATGAAAGACTGGATTTTTTACGCGTTCGCGCAGAGACTGTTGGCGAGTTTCCTCCGTCACTTCATAGCTAATCAACATGGTGTTATTAGGAAGTAACAGTCCCAACATGTCTCCCATGGTCTTGGGCTCAAACAGGCGCTCAGCAATTTGCCAATACAATTGATTGCATTCCCCATTCGGCATGGCAAACAGGCTTAAACAAGTATCGGCATTTTGTTCGGCACGTTTTTTACAACGATCTAAAAAACCTTGGCGAAAAGTCTCTAAGCCCTCTCCAAAAAGTTTTATTAACGCTTCAATTTCATCACGAAGTTCTTGCTGAATCGTTTGTGTTTTAAGACTTGAGTAACTGCGTGGTGCCGCAATAGGGTCTTGAATTAGAGCTTGTTTTTCGATGAGTAAATTATGTAATTCTTCATTGATTAAATTAGCCACAAAAAACCTCAATTTATTGATTAATTTAGTGCACCCACAATCTTTTTAGGCGTAGATTTTTTAAATAAAAATAAACTTTTAGGCCGAGGGGCTTAGATCGGTGTTTAAGTGATTAGCAATTTCAGCAGTGGTGGAATTGGCCGAACGCGCTTCTTCTTTTAGCGAGGCAGTAAAGTTATTGGCGATGTTAGCGATTTGCCGATAGCGTTCGGTTTGCATAAAAAAGTACTTTTTGTTAAGTAGGCTTTTGGAGGGTTTATTATATCATAAATAATACAAATTAAGGAATTATTAGTCATTAAGGTAAGTCATTATTCCTAACTTCATCCATAACTATAAGATATTTCTGATGATTCTATTCGCTTGGAGGCGAGCTAATAGCATTTTCAATACAATCCCTGACGCCAATCGTAATATGAAAAAAACTTCCTGGCTTTTAAAGGTTGGTCTTGCTGCAAGATGATGTTTTTGTCGAAAAGCGGCCAGAGAAGGAGAGTTCACAACAAGGGCGAAATATTCTTTTAAGCCATAACGGGCTTTCAGTAATCCGCAAATTGAAAAATGATGTTTTTGTTCGATCGCTATTTGCGGAATTTTATTTTCTTCTGGATAAATAATAGAAATATGCGCGCCAACATCGTCAGGGGGGATAAAGTAAGCCGGTTTTTCAATGACGCCATGTTCATTCAGGAGAGGATGAGTTAGATGAATGTAGTCGTCATCAATTTTTAAATAACAGAAGTTATCACGCTGTTGAATAACACCTTCCGCAGTTAATTTTTTGGTGACACGCAACATACTGCCACCAGCTAATTCGGTTAGAATAATTTTCTCGAATTTGTCCATTTGTCGCTTCGTAAAAACGATGTCGAGGAAGTATAACTAATTTCCCAAATCCATTCTCGCCTTTATTTTTTATTAAAACGCCAGAACAACAGGGACATACTGAATCCAGCACCTATTGCCATTCCAGACCATAAGCCAACACCACCCAAATCGAATCGAGTTGCAAGCAAGTACCCAGCAGGTAAGGCAATTCCCCAGAAACTGATGATTGAGGTGATTAAGGTAAAATGGGTATCTTTTAAAGCGCGTAAGGCACCAAATAAAGTAATTCGTGTTGCTTCTAATAATTGAAATACGGCACTTACGGCAAATAACTGTTTTGTGTAACTGATGATGAGCGCGTTTTGCGGGTTTTCACATCCAAATCGATGGAAATTAATAGGTTCGGCCATAGCCAATAAATTATGGCAAATAAACTCATAACGCTGATAGAAATACAAAGACCTGCGTAATTGGCATGCTTTGCGGCAGCAATTTCATTGGCTCCAATTAAATGTCCCATACGCACAGTTACTGCCTGAGCAACAGAAAAAATAACACTCATGAGCGTTCCCATATATTGCAATGCAATTTGATTGGCAGCGAGTAATTGTGGACTTAAGGAGCCCATAACCAAGGTTAAAGCAAAGAAAAACCAACTTCAAAGCAATACATTACTCCCATCGGGAATCCGACTTTCAATAACTCCCAAATAAAAGAAGGCCTCTCGCGAGTAAAAACATGGTTAAAATAAAGTTGGTAACGTTTATTGATTAACACATAAGTAGATAAAACAAAGGCCATGATCCAGTAACTGATCGTGGTTCCCCAACCAGCACCAGCAATGCCTAAAGCGGGCAGCCCGAATTTTCCAAAAATGAGAGAAAAACTAAAAAACAAGGCCACTAAAACGGACAAAGCTGTAAATAGCATTACTACACGTCCATGTCCCAAACCGATAATAAATTCAAAGATCGCAACAACGATGAAAGTAGGTAATAACCCCCACGTCAATGCGTGTAAATAAGGTTCTGTCAGCAAGGCCAATGATTGTTTTTGCCCAAAGAATAGAAGTAAAGGCGCCATATTCCAAAATAAAAAATGGCAGGAATAGAAAGCAACACAGCCAGCAATAACCCATCGCGAATAACCTTGGCCACTGCGGGCATATCTTGGGCGCCATGTTTGTGTGCTACCAAAACATTAATAGAGCTTAGAGTGCCATATATAATGACAACAAAAACGCCAAATAACCAACTAACGAGAGCACCAGCGGCCATTGCCTCGTGACTTAAATGAGCAAGAAATACTGTTTCAAAGAATCCTATAGATGCGCTTACCAAGCCCGCTATGACAAGTGGGGATGCTAACCTGAGTAAAGGATAGAAATCATTTTTAACGATCGGCGACCACATACTTTTGACTCCTAAGCATTCCAGTTGGTGGATGCTAATGGTTCAGCGCAGCATAGCACCGGAATCACGGGTTACAATGACTATTTAAATCCAATTTTCATTCGTAGTAAAAGCAATTGTTATCCAAAGTTGTGGACTATCTCCGCCCATCGCATCCGCTATTTCGCGCCTAATTCTATCTAACTCTTCAACACTTGAGATAGGGTAATTCGCAGGCACAACAATGTGTATTTCGATAAATTGTGCACGGCCTATTTTGGCTACATAACTGGCGTATGTTTTAAAACCATACCGCACAACCAGTTGATCTAAAAAAGCCTCACTTTTTCATCAAGCCCAAAAGGCGCGATGAGAAATATATCGCGCATTGCATTAGCTACTGTGGGCATTGGCACAAAAATTAAAAAGGTAGACAGGACGGCTAATACGAGTGGATCAACGTAAGGTGTAAGATACTGGTACCGCCCTCCATCCATGAAGGTAGCAATACCAAATGCAACTAAAAGGGATAATGAAATGGTGCCAGACATTAACCAACTATGGGCATCAAGTCTTAAAAATTCAGAATTAATTTTTTGGTTTTTTTGTGCACATAAAAATACATGGACATGGATAAAACAGCCATTAGTAAAGCGATAAAAAAAGCCAGATCAAAATTTAATTCTCGACCACCCGATAAAAAACTGCCGATTGCGTTGATTAGGGCATAAGCTGAAAGCAGAATAAGAATGCTACCATTAAAAACTAGAACCATGGGTTCAACATGCCAGTAGCCATATTGAAAGCGACGATTACCCTCACTGGTCAAGAGGCGAGTAACTAATAAAGCAAGTATGGACATGAAGGCATCAATCGTGTCAAACATACCGTCAAATATAATGGCCAGTGAACCAGACAATAGACCAAAAGCGATCCCCGCAATTGATAAAAAAAGTCATCCCTATCGAGATTTTGAGGATTTGCTGTTCAGCAAATCCTTCCGCGATCTTTGTCAACCTGAGCTCCTCACAGCCGATCATTACTAGTTATTGTAACCACAATCATTCATTCTTGATCCAGTAGTTTGGGCTTGGCGCGTGAATTGCACTCAGTGATAACTACAGTTCCTTGATTGCTGTGAGCCGATGCTTTGCTTAATAGCCCACCACCAACAAGGGATTAGTTATATCTGGTGGCTGAAAGTCCAATAATCTGGTGGAAATTTTATGGGAAACAGTTTGGGGTTGATAATGGCATAGATAAATGTGTATGGGGGCCGATTCAACTTTCGATAAAATGGCTTTCTTTTCCTCAATACTAAGCGGCGCCAATGAAAAAAGCTCTTCGTAGATTGCTATTTTTCGGTCGTCTTGAGTATCGGCGTCATAAAACTCATTGAAAAAATCCACGAGTGTTTCCAAAGTATAAACGCGTTCGCTTTTATTATTTTCAACCCATTGCTTACCGTTATAGGCGTTCTGTCTTTGTAATTCATTGGCAGTGTTTGATTGCAATATACAATACTCAGAAGTACCGATTTCATCATTGACGGGCAGGATAGTAAAGACGTGCCCAGCAAAGCCATCCACACTGAAAAATGGTATTCCTTCCTCTTCTGTGGTACGCAAAATATCAAGCAAATAGGGCAAATCAAGATGATTTCCTTCCGTATTAAGTTCCCTCTTCGAGTGAGATAATAAATCGTAAAGATTTGTGGCTAGAGTACCGCAATCAATATGTTTCACTAAATTGGTAATTTGGTCTCGACTTATCACCGCTTCGACAACACGCTCTCGCTCAAGCAAAGCAAAATTGAGGATAATATCGACTGGCTCCAGCGAAAAAGCAAATTCATCAACAAGGTCATTATTTATAGAATGCTCAAACGAGGAAAGTATTATTTGGCCGGCCAATGAGAATTTAGCTTGGTAAAGCGATTCTTCTTCTAAATAAAGATAAATAATATTTTCAGGTAATTGTTCTAGATCCATATACTCTTTCTCGCTGACAATTCTGACTTCATGGTTACGAAAAGGGTTGTGGAGAGCGGTGGCTTGAAATTCTTGCAATGCACGAAGACTTCGTGCAAATGTATCGCTCATTGGCAAATAGGGCACTAAGATCACAGTTGTTCCAAAAATTTCTCTTAATTGCCTGTCTAAAAGATTTGACAAATAGTTATTAAATTCACCAACAGAAAAAGGTTTATTTTTGCAAGAAATGAATTTATTTTTCGGGAAAGTGAAAAGAAAATCATTGGAATTGTAAATGGCAACAGAGGGATTAACCAACCCGGGTTTTTCCCCGGTGGATAGATGATGCATGGCATTAATATTATCGCCGTATAAAGCCAAAAACATCTTTAATGAGAATGAGTGTTCTTATGGTCTCGTAAGTCTTGAAAAATAAAAAGTTTTTTCTTAACAGTAATTCGCTTTTAATGTGGTCATTATTTCGCATCATTTTTCACTAAATAGTTCAATATGAGCGCAATAATACAGCAGAAATATTAAGACAATATTATAGAAAGATAATGGTTTAAGACCATCTACTTAACGCTGTACGGTCTTTAAAAAAGACCTGGGTGAAACGAAGCGAAGCTCGGGCTGCAGTCTAATTTCTTCATCGGGACTTTGATTGATGAGTGTGTAATTTTGAAGAGGAGTGGTTACGATCAAATGAGAGATCATATGCAAAATACGAACGCTGAGGTAAAAAGAAGTAAGTGGCAAAGAGTTTCTTAAAAAAAGCCCGAAGATAATAAAGCTATGCCTGGCGTTTTTCCCGTAATTTTTGATTTTTTCATTCTTGGCAATTGTAGCTACTGCTTTATTCCATATCTGTTCATTCATATAAAGAAAGGCCATTTGCATGCTACGCTGCGAAGCTTCAATGAAAATAATGGTATTATGATCTTTAAGTTTTGCTTCTTTGTTACCCACAGGAGGAACGTTTTTTGTTACCAAAACATATTTGTTATCGAGAGTAGTCAACATCCTGTCGAAATTTGTTTTTTCCATGGTTCCATGGACAGCCACCAAGATCTCTTTTTCATTGAAGGTTGCCTGAAGAGAGAGCAATCCTTTGAAATTAATTTTTCTGGTATCAATTTGATAAGTTTTTGTTTTGCTCTCTTTATTTTTAGAGGCGAGCGCTAATGAATATAGCTTGCGAGCTTCCGGAAGAGTGGTTTTATTTATTTCTAAGCCGAAGGGGGCGGGATCAGCAAATGATAAAAAGGGAATGGTTAAAAGAAACAAAATCCTATAGAACATGATTCCTCCCTGATTCAAACTAAAGATCGCAGCGTTTGGAGCGAACTAGATCGTCATTAATCATCTATCGAAGTGATATATGATGTTCTAGATACCATTATTATCTTAAGTAATCGCGCTGCCTGCTAACATTAACATCACAAGAATGGTCTTATGATGGTTCTTTCTTATGTGCAAATAATAAGAGTACGTTTCAGGAAAAACAATAGTGCTATGCTTGTTGTGCGATTTAAGTTTGATCAAGGCTACTTTGGCTATTTTATGGCAATTTGCTTAGAATTCGGCAGATCAGCCTTTGGCGGGGAGTGGTTTTAGCAGTTAGACTGAGTGGTTTATTATTATTCTGACGCTTTAAATCTAAAATTAAGTATTACTAAGTTTATGGAATAGTTTGTATGGTTGTATTTGATCTTAAAATGTATTTTGATAAAAAATTCACCAATATTACATTGGAAGAGGCTCAACTTGAACAGATTGAGTTTCAACATTGTCAATTCAAACAATGTAAATTTTCTAGCGTTGTTTTCAGTAAAGTAAAGTTTACTGACTGTGATTTTGAATCATGTGAGCTGTCGCTCTCAAAGTTTCCAGCTTGTAAATTTTCAGAGGTCTCCTTTAAGGATTGTAAACTTGTGGGAATCAACTGGACGGAATTAAGTTGGCCATTAGTAAAGCTTGCCAGTCCCCTTTATTTTTATACAAGTAACATTAGCCACTCTAGTTTTTATGGTTTAGCGCTTGCT